>CAKKRZ010000032.1:6853-23378 GCA_919902925.1 Acidiferrobacterales bacterium
TCCGCCGGCGACGCTGGCCTGGCTCAGGCGGTCGATCGTGTCCGGGCGCGTGATCGACGGCACGCTGCTCTACGACGGCCAGGCGAAGGATTTCCCCTTCCACCGGGGCCATGGGCGCTTCGAGATCCGCGGCCGTGCCACCAATCTGGTCTACGCGTACCTGCCGGATTGGCCGCCGCTGACCGCCGCCAACGCCGAACTTCACATCGACAACGCGCGCGTCGAGGTCCGCGGCTCCGGCCAGGTCGGCGATTTGCGGGTCGACAACGTCCTGGTCAACACCGCTTTCGTCGCTGATCGCGCGGTGCGTGTCGGTTTGCGGGTGCACGGTCCCTTCGACGGTTTTCTGCGTACTCTGCAGGAGGCCAAGCCCGGGCCCGGTCAGACCTGGAAATCGGTGGTTCCGCCAACGGCGCGCGGGACCGGGCATGGCGAGCTGAATCTCAAGGTGGAAGTGCCGCTGGCGAAGCAAGCGGTCCGCATCAGCGGCGATTTCCAGTTGCGCAACGCCGCGCTGCGGTTACCCGGGGCGAATCTCGCCCTGGAGGCCCTGAACGGCAAGATCGGATTCACCGAGGCCGGCCCCGGCGATGGCCGCCTGCAAGGGCGCCTGTTCGGCGGCGAGGCGATCGTCCAGATCAGCACGCCGCGCCACGGTGAATTGCAAATTGGCGCACACGGGGTGATCAAGGCCGACGGCCTGGCAGCGGTGCTCGGTCCGGCCATGGCGGAACGGATCGCCGGCGAGGCCGTGTGGGAGGCCAGCTTCCGGCTGCGCGACGGTATTCCAGCATTGCAGGTGCAGGCTGATATGCCGGGGCTCAGGGTGACGTTGCCAGCGCCCTTCAACCGCCCGGATGGATTGACGCGCGAGCGGCTGGTGGCGCGTACGCTCACGGCCGACCGGCAGCAGCATCACGTCGAACTTCGCGCCGGCCCGGATATACACGGCCGGTTACTGTTTCTGCACGACGCCGGTGGCTGGCGTTTCGCGCGCGGACGGGTGGGTTTCGGTTATCCGCGCGCACCGGCGCCGACCGCCCCGGGCCTGCACGTGCAGGCGCGTCTCGATGCCCTTAACCTCGATGACTGGAAACCTTACCGTCGTCGCGACACCGGCGGTGAATTGCCGGCGATCCTGCAGCGCCTGTCGGCCGAGGTTGGCCGGCTCGACGCCATGGATCGCCGCCTCGGGCGCCTGGCCGTTGATCTCGTGCGCGCGCCGCGCGGTTGGCAGGGCACTGTTCAGGGACAAACCGCCAGCGGACGTTTGCGCCTCGATAGTCTGACGGCTACCCGGCGGGTAGAGCTCGAACTCGCGCATCTGCGTCTGCCGGAAGGCCGGCCGGGCGCAAAGGCGCGGCCAGCCGAGGCCGGCGACCCGCGCCGCCTGCCGTCGCTGCGCCTGCGCGCGCAGGAGCTGATCTGGAAGGAGCATCGTATCGGACGGCTCGAAATCGATGCCGAACCGCTTGCCGACGGCTGGTCGGTCGGGCGTCTGGTGCTGAGCCGGCCCGAGGCCAGTTTCACCACCAGCGGAACCTGGCGTCTGGTTCAGGGGCGGCACCAGAGCGATATGAATCTGGCCATTCACAGCGATAACGCCGGCGCGACGCTGACCGCCTTTGGAATTCCCGACCAGCTCGACCGCGGCAAGGTCGATATCCGCGCGCGCCTGGGCTGGCCAGGTTCACCGGCCGATTTTTCGCCGCGCATCGTTCGCGGCGATGTGGAGCTCAAGGCCGAGAAGGGCAGTTTCGTGCAACTGAAGGAAGGCGCCGGCCGCCTGGTCGGCATTCTCGACCTGACCTCAATCCTGCGCGTGCTGACGCTGGACCTCAACCCGATCTTCGGCCGCGGTTTCGTCTATGAAAACGTCGAAGGCCACGTGACGCTCGACGGCGGTAATGCCTATACGCGCGACCTGAAGTTGAAGGGTACGGTGGCGCGTGTGAGCGTCGACGGCCGCGTCGGTCTCGCGAAAGAGGATTTTGACCTGCGCATCGTCATTGATCCGCAATTCTCCGGCACCGTGGCGACCGGCACCTGGGCGCTGTTCGGCCCGGCCGCGGCCGCGGCCGTGCTCGCCTTCCAGAAGCTGTTCAAGCGCCAGATCAGCGAGGGTACCCGCATCACCTATGTGGTCAAGGGTAGCTGGAAAGCACCGAAGATCGACAAGCTGCTGCCGAAGGCGGCGAAACCGTCCGGCGACAAACCGGCTGAATAGCCGCTGTCGCAGATGTTATCCTATGGGCCATGCGTGTCCTGTGGTTGTTGGCGATTTTCCTGTTCCCCGCCGCTGTCCTTGCCCAGTCCGTCACCGTTGCGGACGAGGTCTGGTCGCGCCCGCGCGAATCGCGCGCCATCGCCCGTCTGCCGGGCCTGGCGGCGCTCATGGCCGCCTTCGAACGTCAGCCCCACGGCCTGTTCGTTATCCGTCACGCCGCTAGCGAGGAGTCGCAGCTGCGCGCCGAAGAGTTCCGCGCCTGGCTGGTGAGCTTCGGGCTGCCCTCCGCGCGCGTGTTGCTCGAGCGCGATCCGGCGGCCGGCGGGCTGCTGCGTCTTGACGTGCGCACGGGCGGAAACCGCCCGTGACCCGCGTCGCCGCCGTGCAGATGGTGTCGGGCACCGATGTCGGCACCAACCTCGCCGCCGCCGCCGCGCTCATCCACCGGGCCGCCGCCGACGGCGCGCGGCTGGTGGCGCTGCCGGAGAACTTCGGGCTCATGCTCGGCCGCGACGCCGATCGCCTGGCGGCGGCCGAGGACGACGGTCGCGGAGCGATGCAGGATTTCCTGTCGGCCGAGGCCCGCCGTCACGGGATCTGGCTGGTCGGCGGCACCATCCCGATCCGCACCGGTGGTGAACGCGTGCGCGCCGCCTGCTGTGTGGTCAACGACCGCGGCGAGCGTGTCGCCCGTTACGACAAGATTCATCTGTTCGATGCCTCTCTCAGTGGCGGCGATCAGAAGGGCGGGCGTGCGAGCGAGGACTATCGCGAGTCGGCGACCATCGAACCGGGCAGCAAGACCGTCAGCGTCGAGACGCCGTGGGGACGGCTGGGGCTGTCGGTCTGCTATGACCTGCGCTTCCCGGAACTCTATCGCGAACTGTCCGCGCAGGGTTGCACGCTGTTGGTGGCGCCCTCGGCCTTCACCGCCACCACCGGTCGCGCCCACTGGGAGGTGCTGATCCGCGCCCGCGCGGTCGAGAACCTAGCCTGGCTGCTGGCTCCCAATCAGGGCGGGCGCCACAGCAACGGACGCGAGACCTTCGGCCATACCGCTATCGTCAACCCCTGGGGACAGATCGTGGCCACCGCCACGCAGGGCGAGGCCGTGGTGCTGGCTGATTTTGACGAACACCTGGCCGCGCGCGTGCGCGCGCAATTGCCGGCCTTGCAGCATCGGAGACTGACTGTATGAAGGATGACACGACCGCCCGCGACCGTTTGGCGCTGGCGCGCCGCACGCTGCTCGAACCGGCGAATCTCGGCGAGCGCGAGCTCGAGCAATTGTTCGGCCGGCTCATGCAGGGTTCGGTCGATTACGCCGATCTCTATTTCCAGTACAGCCGTCACGAGGCCTGGTCGCTGGAAGAGGGCATCGTCAAATCCGGTTCGCACAACATCGAATGCGGCGTCGGCGTGCGCGCCGTGGCCGCAGAGAAGCAGGGGCTGGCCTATTCCGACGAGATCGCCCTGCCGGCGCTGATCGAGGCCACTGGCGCGGCGCGCGCCATTGCCCGGCAGGGCGGCAAGGCCAAGACGGCCGCTGCCTGGCGCCAGGCCGAGACGCGCTCCCTGTACGCGCCGCTCGATCCGGTGGCGAGCCTCGCCGATGACGCCAAGGTGCGCCTGCTCGAACGCATCGAGCGCGAGGCACGCGCTGCCGATCCGCGCGTCAAGCAGGTGATGGCCAGTCTCGCCGCCGTGCACGAACAGGTGCTGGTGGCGCGCGCCGACGGCCTGTTGGCGGCCGACGTGCGCCCGCTGGTGCGGATCAACGTGACGGTGATCGCCGAGGCCAACGGCCGGCGCGAGACCGGTACCGCCGGCGGTGGCGGTCGCTACGATTATTCGTATTTCGTCGATGCGCGCGGTCAGGCGAGGGAAACCGCGTTGGGTTACGCGCGCGAGGCCGTGCGCCAGGCGCTGGTGAACCTGGAAGCGGATGAGGCCCCCGCTGGTTCCATGACGGTCGTGCTCGGCCCCGGCTGGCCGGGCATACTCCTGCACGAGGCCATTGGTCACGGGCTGGAGGGCGATTTCAACCGCAAAGGCACCTCGGCCTTCGCCGGGCGCGTGGGCGAGCGTGTCGCGGCGCGCGGCGTGACCGTGGTCGATGACGGCACACTCAACGATCGGCGCGGCTCGCTCAACGTCGACGACGAAGGTACCATCAGCCAGCGCACGGTGCTGATCGAGGACGGTGTATTGAAGGGCTACATGCAGGACCTGATGAACGCGCGCCTGATGAAGGTCGCGCCCACCGGCAACGGCCGGCGCGAGTCTTACGCGCACCTGCCCATGCCGCGCATGACCAACACCTACATGCTCGCCGGCTCCCACGACCCGGGCGAGATCATCGCCTCCGTCGATCGCGGCCTGTACGCCGTCAACTTCGGCGGCGGGCAGGTGGACATCACCAACGGCAAATTCGTGTTCTCGGCCAGCGAGGCCTATCTCATCGAGAACGGCAAGATCACGCGCCCGGTCAAGGGCGCCACCCTGATCGGCAACGGTCCGGACGTGCTCACGCGCGTCTCCATGATCGGCAACGATCTCAAACTCGATAGTGGTGTTGGCACCTGCGGCAAGGAAGGTCAGAGCGTGCCGGTGGGCGTCGGTCAGCCGACGCTGCGCATCGACGGACTCACGGTCGGGGGGACGCGCGGATGAGCAGCACCGCCGTGGCTACTTCCACCGATGTGAAATCATCCCGGGCGCAACTGGAAAAGCTCGTCCGCCTCGCGCTCGACGAATCGAAGACCGCCGGCGCCACGCAGGCGGAGGCCTCGGCGAATCTTTCGCAGGGGATTTCGCTCACCGTCCGGCTCGGCGAGGTCGAGACGGTCGAGCACACGCGCGACAAGGGACTCGGCGTGACCGTGTACGTCGGTCGACGTTCCGGTTCGGCCAGCACCACCGACTTCAGCGAGCAGGCCGTGCGCGAAACCGTGCTCGCCGCCTGCACCATCGCGCGTTTCACGGCCGAGGACGAATGCGCCGGTCTTGCCGATCCTGACCGGCTGGCGAGCCAGTTTCCGGATCTCGATCTTTACCATGCCTGGCAACCGGGCATGGACATGCTGATCGAACGCGCACGCGCCGCCGAGGCGGCCGCGCTGTCGCTGGATAAGCGCATCGGCAATTCCGAAGGCGGCAGTATCAGCAGCCACGAAGGAATCGAGGTTTACGGTAATTCGCACGGCTTCCTCGGTCGTCAGGCCGGCACCCGCCACTCGCTGAGTGTGTCGGTGATCGCCCAGGACAGCTCGGGCATGCAGCGAGACTATTGGTACAGCAGCGATCGCCGCGCCGACCGGCTGGAATCGCCCGAGTCCGTGGGGCGGACCGCGGCCGGGCGCGCCCTGCGACGACTGTCGGCGCGCAAGCTCGGAACCCGTCAGTGCCCGGTGTTGTTCGAGGCGCCAGTGGCGGCCAGCCTGTTGTCGCACCTGGTCAGCGCGGTGCGCGGCGGCAGCCTGTATCGTCGTGCCTCCTTCCTGCTGGACAGTCTCGGCCAGTCCGTGTTTGCGCCGTGGGTGCGTATTCACGAACAGCCGTACCTGCCTGGCGCCACCGGCAGTGCGTCGTTCGACGCAGAGGGGGTGGCGACGAAGGCGCGCGATCTGGTGCGCGACGGCATTCTGCAGGGCTACGTGCTCGACAGTTATTCCGGCCGCAAGCTGGGCCTGCCGACCACCGGCAACGCCGGCGGGGTGCACAACCTCACGCTGGAAGCGAATGCCGGGAACCTGAAGGATTTATGCCGGCAGATGGGGCAGGGGCTGCTGGTGACGGAGCTGATCGGCTTCGGCATCAACGGCGTCACCGGCGATTACTCGCGCGGCGCCGCTGGTTTCTGGGTGGAGAACGGCGAGGTTGTCTACCCAGTCGAGGAAATCACCATCGCCGGCAACTTGCCAGACATGTTCCGCGGCTTCGTTGCCGCCGGCTCCGACGTCGATACCCGCGGCAACCTGCGCGCCGGATCGATCCTGATCGATCGTATGACGGTGGCAGGGGAGTAACCCGCCGGACACAGTTCGGCACCAGCGGACGCGAGCCCGTATAGCTCCAGATGACAACCGTTGGTTTGGGGCGTGACGATCTAGCGCTGCTAGGCGGACCGGGCCCCGGACGGAAGCAGGTGGTTAAGGTTGACGAGCGTCAACAACAGCAGCGCCGCCATGGCATTGTGCGTGGTGACCAAGCTTAACGGTAGGCGCAGGGCCACCATGGCGATCCCGAGCAGCACCTGCAGCAGCAGAAACACCAGCAATACGATCGCAGTCGTGCGCCACGGTTTTCCCAGTCGCGCCACTCGCCAGCCGAGCCAGCCCAAGTATAGGAATGCCGCCACCGCTCCCAGGCGATGCACCATGTGCAACAGTTGCGTGTTCTCGTCGGCGATCACAGCGCCTTGCGGGGTGACACCCAGAGTACGGGCCGGATTAAAGCTGTTTCCCGGGCTGCCCGTGAGCCAGCCCTCGCAGCCGGGCAGCGCAGGGCAGACGGCCGCGGCGTAATTGGCGCTGACCCAACCGCCAAGGGTGATCTGAAGCAGCAGCACGACGAGCCCCAGTCGCACCCAGGGACGCAGCCGCACGCTGGCGTCCGTCATGCCCGGCGCGGTACCCGTCAGGCGTTGCCCCAGCCACCACAGCAACGCGAGCATGGCCATGCCGCCGAGTAGATTCGAGAGCGTCACCCAAGGCAGCAAGGGTGACGGTGTTATGTAACCGAGCACGGACAAGAAAATGGTGAGCCCAAGGAGTATCAGGGCGATTAGCACGTGGGTTGTGGACTCCCGGCGCCGGGCGATGGCCATGATCGTGATGCCGAAGATGAACACGCCGAGCACGGTTGCGACCAGGCGATGGGTCAGCGTTGCCCACGCCGGGATGGGGACACGCAGCGCGGCGATGTCCTGCCAGGCGCCGCCCTCCGGTTTAAACACGGCATAGCATGCCGGCCAGTTCTCGCAGCCGAGTCCGCTGCCGGCCAGGCGCAGATAGGCGCTCAAGACCACCACCACGAATACCAGCAATGTGGAGGCCGAGACCAGCAGGATGAACAGCGACGAGCCGCGGCGTGTGGTCGGCGATGGCGAGGCAATAGCGATCAGGTTCATAGGTTTAGTCTCAAAAATCAGGCCGGGAGTCAAGCCCTACATTTTCTGAGGAATTTGATCTGGATCAAATGTTTTTCCGGTCAATGAACCTTAAATCGTGCAAACCATTTCGGCGTGGACGGCGCGGCCGGTCGAATGGGATAGAAACCCGACCCTAGACGGAGGTGTGAAATGGCGGTTCCCAAGAGTTCAGGTGACAACGAAAAAGTTCCTGTCATGCAGCGTGTGTTGGACAATCCGTTTTTACTGCTGTTTCTGGGGGTTGTCATCCCCACGGTGTTCTACATCCTATGGGGCGTGATGGAAATTGTCACCATACCCATCGCCAAATAAAAAATCGGAGACCAGCGTATGAGCCTAACTCCTCCTTCTGAACGGCTGTGGTGGAAAGAGCCGATCGAGCGTGTCGAACTGTTGTGGGTCGGTCTCGCGCTGCTCTGGGCCCTCATCATGTTCGTCATGATGCCCTATTGGCATATCTACGGGAAACAGAACCTCTCCAATGAGGCCTACCGCACCACCCCCGAGCAGTTCTCCAAGAAAGTCGATGCCATGGTGGAAAAGTACACCGTGCGCAAGGAGACGGCGCGCGGATACCCGGTGGTGGCCCCACCCGCCGGCAGCGATGTCTACCTGCTGGGCCGCCTGTGGGAATGGTATCCGATCCTTGAGCTGGAGAAGGGGAAGAAATACCGTTTGCACCTCTCCTCAATGGACTGGCAACACGGTTTTTCGTTGCAGCCGGAGAACATCAATGTGCAGGTGATCCCGGGTTACGAGATGGTCATAACCGTGACGCCCAACAAAACCGGCGAGTTCGCCATCGTGTGTAACGAATACTGCGGCATCAACCACCACCAGATGCTCGGCAGAATCTACGTGAAATAATTAATTTTAAGGAGAGGACCATGGCGAATACCGCGGAATTTCGCACCTGCCCCGACACCGGCCTGCAGTTCCACCGGCCGGCGGAGACGTTGATGAAGTTAAACGCCGTGGCTGGCGTGGTGTTCCTGTTGCTCGGTGGCGTGCTCGCCCTGCTGCTGGGGCTGACCCGCTGGCCCAAGTACCACCTTCTCGGCGCCGAGCCGTTTTACATGTTCCTGACGGCGCACGGGATTAACGTGCTGATCTTCTGGATCATCTTCTTCGAGATTGCGGTGCTGTACTTCACTTCGAGCACATTGCTGAAATGCCGGCTCGCCACACCGCGCTGGGCCTGGCTCGGCTTCATCCTGATGGTGGTCGGCTCGGTCACGACCAACGTCGCCGTCTTCCAGGGTAACTCAAGCGTGATGATGACGTCCTATGTGCCGATGTCGGCGGAGCCGGCGTTCTATCTGGGGCTGATCCTGTTCGCCGTCGGTGCGCTCATCGGCTGTTTCGTGTTCCTGGGCACGCTTGTGATTGCCCGCGCCGAGCGCACCTACGGCGATGGCTCGATCCCGCTGGTCACCTTCGGCGCGCTCACCGCCTGCATCATCGCAATCTTCACCATAGCCTCGGGCGCGATTATTCTGATCCCGACACTCCTGTGGAAGCTCGGGCTCGTCAGCCACATTGATCCGCTGATGTACCGTGTTATCTGGTGGGCGTTCGGACACTCGTCGCAACAGATCAACGTTGCCGCCCACATCGCCGTATGGTACGCCATCGCCGCCGTGGTATTCGGTGCCAAGCCCTTGAGCGAAAAAGTTTCGCGCATGGCGTTCCTGCTCTACATCCTGTTCTTGCAGCTTGCCTCCGCGCACCACATTCTCGTTGACCCTGGCGTCAGCTCCGAGTGGAAGATATTCAACACCTCCTACGCCATGTACCTGGCGGTGATGGCGTCCATGATCCACGGGCTGACCGTTCCGGGCGCGATCGAGGCGGCCCAGCGCAAGCGTGGATTCAACAAGGGCTTGTTCGAGTGGTTGCGCAAGGCGCCGTGGAGCAATCCGAGCTTCTCGGGGATGTTCCTGTCGCTCCTCATCTTCGGTTTTCTCGGCGGCATCTCGGGCGTGGTCATGGGCACGGAGCAGATCAACATCATTATCCACAACACGCTCTACGTCCCCGGCCACTTCCATGCCACGGTGGTGGGTGGTACGACGCTCGCCTTCATGGCGCTGACCTACTGGTTGGTACCGGTGCTGTTCCGGCGTGACATCGTCCTGCCCAAGCTTGCGAGTTGGCAACCCTACCTGTTCGGAATCGGCATGACAGGTTTCTCGCTGTTCATGATGGGTGCCGGCACATTGGGCATTCCGCGGCGTCACTGGGATATCTCGTTCAGCGGCGCGCTTCTGAATCACCAGTTTCCCGAGACGGCCTATCTGCTGCTCGGCCTGGTCGGTATCAGCACGATCCTGGCGGTCCTCGGCGGCGGGTTGTTCGTGCTCCAGATCGTGGCCTCGATCCTGTTCGGCAAGCGCCGTGGCGAGGTCAAGAGTGCGGTGCCGATCATCGCGGCACCGGTAGCCGACGGTCTGAAGGGCATTGGTATCGGCGGGGTGGCCGTCCCCGGCACGCTGGTGCTGGCGCTGGTGTTCCTGATTTCGTTCGTGCTGTACTACTTCGTCAACTGGAAGTACCTGTCCCAGGTGTGGGGATTGAGTTAAGCGTTCACGCGCGGACCACTACCCGGTTCGCGCAGGGAGAGCCGCGCGGGCGCAAGCCTGCGCGGCGTTTCCTTTTCTTCTGTGTGCTAGAGTGGCTTGCCTATGTCACCAAAGTCTGTTTCTGCGGTTTTGTTTCTCGTCTCGACGCTGGTCTCCGCAGGTGTCATAGCCGGCCCGCATGACAAGTCGCACGCCCCGGCAAGTCACGCCACGACACCGGAGTTCGACAACAAGAGGGCACTCGAGATCAGCCAGGCGGTCGCGGGCAAACCCGTCGGCGCGCACGCCCTGGTGCTGAGCGACGGGCGCCGCGTGAGCCTCGCTGACTACCGCGGCAAGCCGCTGGTCGTCAGCCTGGTGTACACCAGCTGCTACCACATCTGTCCCACGACCACGCAACACCTGGCCAAGGTGGTGCGCATAGCACGCGACGCCCTGGGCCATGACAGTTTCCGCGTGCTCACCATTGGCTTTGACACGCGCAACGACCACCCGGTGGCCATGGGCCAGTTCGCGCGCCAGCAAAACGTCGGGATCCAGGGCTGGGATTTTGCCGGCACCAGCCCCGCCGACATGGCGCAGATCACCAAAGACCTCGGATTCATTTATACGCCTGCGCCGCACGGCTTCAACCACCTGATCCAGGCCACGGTGATTGACGCCAACGGCAAGGTCTATCGCCAGGTGTACGGGATGAATTTCGACACGCCACTGCTGGTCGAACCGCTGAAGGAACTGGTTTACGGCAAGCCTGCCTCGGGTTCGCTGCTGTCGAGCCTGGGCAACAAGATCAAGTTGTTCTGTACCGTTTACGATCCGGCCAACGATCGTTACCGATTCGATTACTCGCTGTTCGTGGGGATATTCATTGGTCTCATCAGCCTGGGGCTGATCAGTGCATTCATCGTGCGCGAGTGGCGACGACCACGCCGGGACTAGTGTAGTGTCGACCTTGAATGCCGACTGCGGACACCGGAATAAATCCGCGGGGCGATTTGATCTGAGTCAACTCTCAATTCCTGTGTAAAGAACCAAGGTGCGCCTGCCCGAATAGCGGGCAGCATCCGGAGCAGGTCATTGCTTAAAATCATTCAATCGGCCGGTCAGACGGTCTTCTCGCGCCTGGATCGGTTGTTCAGCGCCGTTTTCGGTGACCGTGCCAATCCGCTGTATCACCTGGGCGCGCTCGGTTTCTATTTTTTCTGGGTCGTGGCGGTTAGCGGTATCTATCTCTACATCTTCTTCGAAACCAGCACGGTCGCCGCCTACCAGTCGATTGAGCGCTTGACGCACGATCAGTGGTGGCTGGGCGGCGTCATGCGCAGCCTGCACCGCTATGGTTCGGACGCCATGGTGGCGGTGATGTTCACGCACATGACGCGTGAGTTCCTGTTCGACCGCATGCGCGGCCCACGCTGGTATTCCTGGTTCACCGGTGTGCCGCTGATCGCGTTTGTGTACGCCAGCGGCATCAACGGCTACTGGCTGGTGTGGGACCGCTTGGCCCAGTACATCGCCGTGACCACGGCCGAATGGATCGACTGGCTGCCGTTCTTCACCGAGCCGATTGCGCGCAATTTCCTGAATGAGGCCGCGGTCTCGGACCGGTTCTTTTCGCTGTTGTCGTTCCTGCATATCGGCATCCCGCTGTTCCTGCTGCTGGCCATGTGGATCCATATCCAGCGCATCGCGCACGCCCGCACGAATCCCCCGCGCCGGCTGGCGGCCGGCACGCTCGCGGCGCTGCTCGTGTTGTCGCTCGCGTTTCCGGCGTTGAGCCAGGGGCCGGCGAACCTCGATACCGTGGACGCGCGCGTCGGTCTCGACTGGTTTTATCTGCCGCTCTATCCGCTGATCGACCGCTGGGGCAGCGGCACGGTATGGGCACTGGTGGGTGGAAGCGGGTTGCTGTTGATGGTGCTGCCGTGGCTGCCCTACCGGAAGCGCGACCCCGTGGCGGTCGTGAGCCTGCCGAATTGCAACGGCTGCGGCTGGTGCTTCGCCGACTGCCCGTACAGCGCTGTAACGCTCGCGCCGCGTACCGACGGCCTGCCATTTGACCACGAGGCGGTGGTCAATCCCGAGCTGTGCATCGCCTGTGGCATCTGCGTCGGTTCCTGTCCGACGGCCACGCCGTTCCGGCGCCTCACCGATCTGACACCCGGCATAGACCTGCCGGACCGGAACATCCGCGAACTGCGCGAACGCACCGTCGCCGCCTGTGCCGGCCTTGAGGGTCCGGCCCGGGTGCTGGTCTACGGTTGTCGCCACAGCGCCCATGCCGATCAACTCATCGCGCCCGGGGTGACGGTGTTGACCGTACCGTGCCTGGCGGCATTGCCACCGTCATTCATCGATTTCGTCATCATGCGCCGCCAGGCGGACGGCGTGTTGCTGGCCGGATGCAACAGGGGCAACTGCCATTATCGCCTGGGCACCGACTGGACGACGCAACGACTCGCCGGCGAGCGCGACCCGCGGTTGCGCGAACGCGTGCCGCGCAACCGCATTGAGGTATTCCACGGTGGACGCGGTTGGCCGGACAGCTTGCCGGAGGTGCTGGTACAGTTTCGCGCCCGGCTGACATCGCTGGCACCGCTGAACGAGAAACCGCCGCACCCGGCGGCCAAGACACCGGAGCAGCAGCATGGCGCTGATTGACTGGGACGAACGGTTTTGCGTGGGTATCGCTTCCGTGGATCATGAGCATCGTGAAATGATCCGGCTCATCAATGAACTGCACGAGCATATCGGCGGCGGTGACTCGGTCGCCGAATTTCTGGGCGAGATCTACGCGCGCATCAGTGCCCATTTTGCGCTCGAAGAAAAGGTCATGCGCGAGCGCCAGTACAACCAGTATGCCGACCACAAGGCCGATCACGAACGACTGCTCGACGAGATTCGCGAAATCATGGACGACGTCGAGGACAAGGGCAGCTACCAGGAGAGCATTCTGGCCGACCGTTTGCGCAACTGGTTCGGCGACCACTTTCGTACCCGGGACGCGCGCCTGCACCGGTTCCTGGAAGGGGCCAGCCATGGCTAGGGTACTGCGGGCCATCGGACAGGTACTTTTGTATGGCGCGTTTGCCGGCGTGATCGGCTATTTTTCGGTACGGCCGGTGTATCAGGCCATGGCGCCGGATCAGGCGCTCATCAAGCTTTCGTTCAGCCACGCGGCCCAGCCGGTCGGTGCCTGCCATCAGCGCACGGCAGAAGAGCTCGCCCGGCTACCACCCAACATGCGGGCACCGGAGGTGTGCCCGCGAGAGCGCTCGCCGGTTACGTTCGAGCTCGACCTTGACGGGAAGACGGTGGTCCGGGCGGTGCTCCCGCCCACGGGGGTTGCGCGTGACGGTGCGGCGCGTCTGTATCAGCGCTTCCCGGTGCAGGCGGGCGTACACCGGGTGCGGGTGCGATTGAGGGATAACGTGCGTGATACCGGCTACACTTACACGCGTGAAGGGAGCATCAACCTCGTACCCGGTCAGGTGTTCGTGATAGATTTCAACTCCCGTCGCGGCGGGTTTGTATTTAAATAGTATTCGCCGTAAAGACGCGAAGAACGCAAAGAAAAAACTAAGTTTCTTTATAGAGAAAACCTTTTCGCCCTTGGCGTCATTGTGGCCAGTCATACCATGGAATTCTCTCTCCCAATCCCCAACGATGCGCGCCGTGACCTGGCACGCGGCTGGTTGATGCTGGGTCTGCTGTCGCTGCTGGGCTCGGGGCTGTTCTCGGTACTGTTGGTGCTGGCGCGCGCGCCGTATGTGCAAGATCTCATTCCCTGGGCTGACTTCTTCCACACCGCCCTCGTGGTGCACGTGGACCTGTCAGTGCTGGTGTGGTTTCTCGCCTTCGCCGGTGTGCTGTGGAGCCTGAACTCAAGCCAGCACTGGATTCGCACCGGCCATTTCGCGCTGTGGCTGGCCGTCGCCGGGGCCGTGGCCATGACGGTCGCCCCCTTCACTGGCGAGTCGCATCCGCTCATGAGCAACTACATCCCGGTCCTGCAGCAACCGTTGTTCCTCGGCGGACTGATGCTGTTCTCGCTCGGTATCGCAGCGTTGGTGCTGCGTGCCATGATCTCGATCCCGCCGGTCGGCCCACGATCGGAAGGTGGCGCTGCGTTGCGCTTCGGGCTCAACACCGCTGCGGTGGCGACCATGATCGCTCTCGTGGCCTTCGCCTGGTCGTATTTCGCCATGCCAGCCGGGGTCGAGGGTAAGCTCCGTTACGAGCTGCTGTTCTGGGGCGGCGGTCACGTACTACAGTTCACCTACACGTTGCTCATGCTGGCAGTATGGTTGTGGCTGGCCTCGGCCTCTGGGTTGAAGTTGCCGCTCTCCCCACGGGTGGCCATGGTGTTGTTCGGTTTCGGGTTGTTGGCGGTGTTTTCCGTGCCGATTATCTATCTTGCGCATCCGGTCGGTTCCGCCGCGCACATCAAGCTCTTCACCTGGTTGATGCAGTACGGCGGCAGTCTCGCCACGCTGCCGCTGGCCGTGATCGTGCTCTCGGGCCTGCTCGACAGCCCGCGTGCGCCGGTCCCGGCACGGCCGTTGCGCGCGGCGCTCATCACCTCGATGCTGCTGTTCGGGATCGGCGGCGTGATTGGTTTTTTCATTCAAGGCGCCAACGTGACCGTGCCGGCGCACTATCACGGCAGTATCGTCGGCGTGACGCTCGCCTTCATGGGGCTGACTTACCATCTTCTGCCGGCGCTCGGTCTCGGCACCCCGGAACCGCGCTGGGCGCATGTGCAGCCATACTTGTACGGCGGCGGCCAATTGCTGCACGTGCTCGGGCTGCTCGTCTCCGGCGGTTATGGCGTGCAGCGCAAGGTCGCCGGCGCCGCGCAGGGCCTCGACAGCCTGGAGCGCATCGCCGGCATGGCGCTCATGGGCGTGGGGGGGCTCATTGCCATCGCGGGCGGCGTGCTGTTTCTGTACATCGTTGCGCGCGCCATGATTTCCCGTGGCCGGGATGCCTGAGCAGCCGGTGCCCGTTCCCCCCGGAACCCGCAGCCGGGTGGCTCCAAGGTCCGGATAGACACATTCCGCCATTTCATCGGCACCGTTGTGCGGACGCAGGCGCGAAATCAACCTCTTTCGCCAAGGTATGCTCTATCTATGATGAGCGGGGGCGCGCAGTTGTTTGACCCAGGTCAATCATTCGCATGGCCCTTCCCGTTTTTTTTGCGGAGCGCAAAGGGCCATTCCTGTCCTATGGACAGGACCAGTCAGACTGCTACTCTAATTTGCTGGGTTCATGAAAGAAGGCCTGAGCGCAGATCTTGTCCCGTCTCTTCCAGGCGCACTGGGTTGTCAACGGCGCGATCGCCATCCTCGCGACGGGCATGCTCGCGCTCGCCGCCCATGTGTGCCTGGATGCCTACAGGGATTATCGGGCCTACCGCGCGCTTGCCGCGGCCGATAATATCGCCGATTCAGCCTTCGTCGCCTCCGAGCATTACGCCGCCGAACGCGGGCTGACGGCGGCCCTGCTCGGCGCGCCCACCGGTGCGGATCCCGCCGCGCGCGCGCGGCTCGCCGGCTATCGGCGCGCGGCGGACGCGCGCTGGCAGGAGGTGTCCGCGCGCGCCCACGATCCGGCTTCCGCCGTGGGGCTGGCGCTGCGCACGGCGCAAGCGGCGCGCGACGATCTGGAGGCGCTGCGTCGTAGGGCGGACGCCGCCCTGGACGCCCGCACCGTGGCGGCGGCCGATCCGGCCCGGTGGCTGGCGGCGAGCACGCGCTTCATCGAGGCGCTCGTCGCACTGGGCAGGGACGCGCTGTACGGCCACGACCTGCCGTCGGAACTGGTCAGGGCGTACTCGTTGCGCCAAAGCGTCTGGGTGGTCAGCGAGTACGCCGGGCGCGAGCGCGGCTGGCTGGCGTATTACCTGTCGGCCCGCCGCCCGCCGCCGCAGGCGGTGCGCGAGCAGTTACGCGTGTTTCGCAACATGACGCTCATCGCCGCCCGCGAGCTCGAGCGTCGCGCAACGGACCCGGACCTCGAGCCGGCCGTGCGCGCCGCGGTCGCGGACATGCGGAAACGCTATCTGGAGGATTTCGAGCCGGTGCGGGCGCGGGCGCATGCCGCGATCGCCGGCGGCGCTCCCGCGCTCGGGGGGCTGGAGTGGGTCGAGCGCGCGACGCAGGCGATCGGTTCGATTCTGGCCGTTTCCGGCGCGGTGGCCGCGCAGTCGCGGAGGCAGCTTGAAAGCCTGCGGCGATCGAGCCTGTGGAGGCTCTCGGGCGGTATCGCGCTCCTGATGCTGAGCCTGGGGGCGGCGTTCGCGAGCCTGACGCACGTGCGCGGCCTCGTCAACCAGATGTTTCGCGAGAGGGAGCTCGTCCAGGTCACGATGGACTCCATCGGCGACGCCGTCATCACCACGGACCTCGCGATGCGCGTGGAGTACCTCAACCCCGTGGCCGAGGCGCTGACCGGCTGGACCGCGGGGGCCGCCAGGGGCCGGCCGCTGCGCGAGGTGTTCAACATCGTCAACGGCTACAACCGCGAACCCAGGGAGAGCCCGGTCGAGCGCTGCCTGCGCAA
>CAKKRZ010000033.1 GCA_919902925.1 Acidiferrobacterales bacterium
AGCGCATCGTTGCGCTTGTCCTTGTAGTTGAGACCGATGATGGGCACGGCTTTCATGCGCGCCAGTTCGACCAGCAGCGGATGCTCGTCGCGACAGGCGACACACCACGATGCCCAGACATTCAGCAGATACACCTTCCCGCGCAGGCTTTCGCTGGTGACGGTCTGGCCAGGTTTGTGCAGATCGGCGAGCGCAAACGCGGGCAGCGGCTTGCCGATCAGCGGCGAGGGGATCTTCTTCGGGTCGCGAGTGAGTGCATAGGCCAGCAGCAGGCCGATGGCCACGAACACCGCGATCGGGATCAGGAACTTTTTCACGGCTTCTTCGGGGCCTTGAAGCTTCCACCCTTCATGGCGTTGGCAGCCTCCGGTGGCATGTATTTCTCGTCGTGCTTGGCCAGCACCTTGCTGGCGTAGAACTGTTTATCGCGCAGCACGCCCTCGGCCACCACGCCTTGACCCTCGCGGAACAGGTCCGGCAGGATGCCTTCGAAGTGGACGGGCAGCGAATGTTGGTGGTCCGTGACCACGAACGCGACCTTGAGGCCGCCGGGTGTTTTCTTGACGCTGTTTTTCTTGACCATGCCACCGAGGCGGAATTGCCGGCCTTCCGGTTGCGCCTTCTCGCCGGCCATCGCCTCGGTCGGGGTGAGGAAGTAGACCAGATTGCTGCGCAGGGCGTTCATCAGGAACAGCACGGCCACGACCAGGCCGATGACTCCCACGGCAATAAAGATCAACCGGCGATGGCGGGCTTTCATGATTTATTTCCCTTGTGTTTGTAGTAGTCGTACAGGCGCTGGCGCGTGCGGCGTGACCGCAGCACGGCCGCGACGACGTTGGCCGCCAGCACCACGGCGGCGATACCGTAGGCCGTCCAGATAAAGGATGTGTACTTGCCGAGATCGAACCAGCTCACGATTTTCCTCCGAACAGGGAAGCCACCCAGCTGGTATTGCGCTCGCGCTCGACCAGGATGCTGCGCATGCGCACCAGCAGCAGCGTGAAGAAGTAGAGGTTGAAGGCGAGGAACATCAGCAGCAGCGGCTTGAGGATGTCCGGGTGGATCGCCGGCTTGGCCGCGCGCGTCACCGAGGCCGGCTGGTGCAGGGTGTTCCACCACTCGACCGAGAAATGAATGATCGGGATGATCGCGACGCTGACCAGCGCCAGCACGGCGGTGGCGCGGGCGGCGCGGCGCGGGTCGTCGATGGCCGCTTCCAGCGACATATAGCCGATGTACAGAAAAAACAGGATCAGCTCGCCGGTCAGGCGCGCATCCCATTCCCACCACGTACCCCACATGGGCTTGCCCCAGATCGAGCCCGTGACCAGGGCCAGGGCGGTGAACGAGGCGCCGAGTGGCGCGGCGGCCGAGGCCAGTACCTCGGTGATCTTGGCGTGCCACACCAGCGTCGCGGCGCCGGCGAAGGCCATGAGCGAGTACACGAACATCGACATCCACGCCGACGGTACGTGGATATACATGATGCGCACCGATTCGCCCTGCTGGTAATCCGGTGGCGAGGCATAAAGACCGTAATAGAGTCCGGCGATAAAACAGACAGCCGTCGCCATCGCCAGCCAGGGGATCAGCCTACCGCTCAGATCGTAGAAGAACTTCGGCGAGCCGTACTTGTGCAGAGGTGTAAACCAGGACATGGGTTAATCCAGAGATACGCGCAGCGCCGCCGCCGTGGCAACCGGTGTCAGTGTCAATGCCATCACCAGAAAAGCGGCTAGCAGGGAGAGGTGTGCTTCGATGCTTTGACCCGAGGCGGCCTGGGCAACGGCCCCGGCCCCGAAAATGAGCACCGGAGTATACAACGGCAGCACCAGCGTCGACACCAGCACGCCGCCGCCGCGCAGGCCGAGCGTCAGCGCCGCGCCGACGGCACCGAGCAGCGACAGTACCGGCGTACCCAGCGCCAGGGACGCGAGCAGTGCGCCATACGCGGACTCGGGCAGGTGCAGTTGCAGCGCCAGCAACGGCGAGATCAGGACCAGCGGCAGGCCGGAGAGCAGCCAGTGGGCGATGACCTTGGCCAGCACCATGACCGCAAGCGGCTGCGGGGCGAGTATCAGTTGTTCGAGACTGCCATCGGCGTAGTCGTCGGCGAACATCCGGTTCAGCGACAACAGGGTGGCGAGCAGGGCCGCGACCCACACCACGCCGGGGGCGAGCGCCGCCAGCATCGCCTTGTCCGGGCCGACGGCGAGCGGGAACAGGCTGACGACGATGGCGAAGAAGATCACCGGCGTCAGCGTGTCGTGCACGCGCCGCAGGGCGACGGTGAGGTCGCGGCGGATCTGGCACAGGGTGGCGTTGAGCAGGCCCATGTCAGCGATCCAGGTTGAGCACAGTGAGTGCGTCATGTTCGATGTCCAACTCTTGGTGGGAGGTCAGGATGACCATCCCGCCGCGCGCCAGCTGCGACAGGATCAGGTCATTGACCAACAGCACCGATGAGACATCGAGCGCGGTAAAGGGTTCATCGAGGATCCACAGCCGGCGGTCGGTGACCAGCAGCCGCGCCAGCGACAACCGGCGCTTCTGCCCCTGCGAGAGCAGCTTGGCCGGCAG
>CAKKRZ010000034.1 GCA_919902925.1 Acidiferrobacterales bacterium
TTCGGCTTGGCGCTGGCCCACAACGGCAATCTCACTAACGCCACGCAACTCAAGGAAGCCTTGGTTCGCGAGGACCTGCGCCACCTCAACACCGGTTCCGATTCGGAGATTCTGCTCAACATCTTTGCCCATGAGCTGGCGGCCGTCGCGCGCCTGAAGCTGACTCCGGAACAGGTTTTTCAGGCGGTGCAATCCGTGCATCGCCGCTGCCGCGGCGCGTACGCCGTGACGGTGCTGATCGCCGGCTTCGGCATCCTCGCCTTCCGCGATCCGTACGGCATCCGTCCGCTGATCTACGGTCGCCGCGATACCGTCAATGGCGCCGAGATCATGTTCGCCTCGGAATCGGTGGCCCTCGACGCCGCCGGGTTCGATCTGGTGCGCGACGTGGCGCCGGGCGAGGCGATCTACGTCGATGCCGATGGCCAGGTGCACGCGCGCCAGTGCGCCGAACGCGTCCTGCATTCGCCCTGCATCTTCGAATACGTCTACTTCGCCCGTCCGGATTCGATCCTCGACGGGATTTCCGTGCACAAGACGCGCATGCGGCTGGGCGAACACCTGGCGTCCAAGATCCAGCGCGACTGGCCGGACCACGACATCGACGTGGTCATCCCGATTCCCGACACTTCGCGCACCTCGGCCATGGAGCTGGCGCACGCCCTCGGCCTGACCTACCGCGAGGGTTTCATCAAGAACCGCTACATCGGCCGCACCTTCATCATGCCCGGCCAGGCGATGCGCAAGAAATCGGTGCGCCAGAAGCTCAACGCCATCGGTCTCGAATTCAAGGGCAAGAACGTGTTGCTGGTCGATGACTCCATCGTGCGCGGCACCACCAGCCAGCAGATCATCCAGATGGCCCGCGAGGGTGGCGCGAAGAAGGTCTATTTTGCCTCCGCCTCTCCGCCGGTGCGCTACCCGAACGTCTACGGCATCGACATGCCGGTGGCCAGCGAACTCATCGCCACCGGACGCGATGAAGCGGCCATTGCCCGTGCCATCGGCGCCGACAAGGTTATCTACCAGGACCAGACCGACATGATCGAAGCGGCGCGCGAGGGCAATCCCGACATCGTGCAATTCGATGCATCCTGTTTCGACGGCGTCTACGTCACCGGCGACGTCTCGCGCGAATACCTCAACGACATCGAGCACCAGCGCAACGACAACGCCAGGCAGACCCTCAACGACACTGCCGACGGCGAGATCGCCTACGCCGAAGTGTTGACCTTTCCGCGCTGAGCATCGCCCGAATGTCCCCTGGCGGGTTCTCGTCGGCAGGGCCTGGAATCCACAACGCCCGGGCGGCGGCCATGGCCGGTCTTTGTTCTTGGATCGGTGGCTGCATTGACAGCCGAGCAGGGCTGCGCTACTTTCCCCTAAGCGCCGATTTGAGTTAGCAGCTTGCGGGCGCTTTACAAATGCGGCTAAAGCGCGGTCTCTGAAAACCCGCCTTGGCTGCTGCCGGCGGGTTTTTTCGTTTCTGCAGTATTCAGGATGCAGACAACGGCCCGCGTATCGTGAACAACGTGGAGTTCGGACATGAGTGACAATGACGAGCAGTGGGGTTTCGACACCCGCGCCGTGCGCGCGGGTCAGCATCGCACCGGCGAGGGCGAGCATTCGGAACCGATCTTCCTGACCTCCAGCTATGTGTTCCCGTCCGCCGCCGAGGCGGCGGCACGTTTCTCGGGCGAGAAGCCCGGCAACATCT
>CAKKRZ010000035.1:0-1562 GCA_919902925.1 Acidiferrobacterales bacterium
GAGCGCGCGACGCGCGAGTGCAGGATGTCGCCGACGATGGCGACCGACAGTTTGGTGAAATCGCCCTTGTAGCGACGGATGGTGAAGGCGTCGAGCAGCCCCTGGGTGGGATGCGCATGGGCGCCATCGCCGGCGTTGATCAAATGAACCTGGGGCTGCAGGTGGCTGGCAATCAGGTCGGCCGCGCCGGCCTGGGCGTGGCGCACGACAAACAGGTCGGTGTGCATGGCCTCGAGGTTGCGAATGGTGTCGAGCACCGTTTCGCCCTTGCTGGTGCTGGAGCTGGCCACCGCCAGGTTGATGACATCCGCGGACAGGCGCTTGGCCGCGATCTCGAAGGTGGTGCGTGTGCGCGTGGAGGGTTCGAAGAACAGGTTGACCACGGTCTTGCCGCGGCACAGCGGAACCTTCTTGATCTCGCGTTCGCCGACCGACACGAACGATTCGGCGGTGTCGAGGATTTCCAGGATCGTGCGCTTCGGCAGCCCTTCGAGCGTCAGCAGGTGACGCAGGCGGCCTTGCTCGTCGAGCGAACGCACCGGGCTCATGTTCCGCTCTCCTGTATCTTGAGTTCCAGTTTTTCCGGCCCGAGCAATTTCACCTGCTGGCGGGGCTTGAGCTTCAGGTGCGCGCCGACGGCGGTGGCCTCGATCGGCAGCTCGCGGCCGTCGCGCTCGATCAGCACCGCCAGCGTCACCGAGGCCGGCCGGCCGTAGTCGAAGATCTCGTTCATGGCCGCGCGGATGGTGCGGCCGGTGTGCAGGACGTCATCGACCAGGATGATGTGCCGGCCGTCGATGTCGACCGGCAGTGTCGAGGCCCGGACCTGCGGGTTGAGGCCGATGCGCGTGAAGTCGTCGCGGTAGAAGGAGATGTCGAGCGTGCCGAGCGGTTCCTTGAGCCCGAGCTGGCGATGCAGGCCGGCCGCCACCCAGGCGCCGCCGGTGTGGATGCCGATCATGATCGGCTTCTGCGGTAAAAGCGGTTTCAATACCTCGGCCATGCGCCCGAGCGCCTCATCGACGGACGGCAGCTCAGGGGCGGGGCTCAAGCTTGCCGTCCCGGTCGTGGTTGGGAATGGAGTCGTTCAGGAAAGACTGGAGAATGGATTGCGCGGCGAGCCGGTCGAGGTGCCGCTTGTGATGCCTGGCGGGGATACCGGCATCGTAGAGATCGCGCTTGGCCGAGAGAGTGGTCAGGCGTTCGTCCACCATATGCACGGGCAGATTGTAGCGGGCCTTGAGGCGTTCACCAAACCGCCGGGCGGCGCGGGTCATGGGGTTGGGGGTGTCGTCCATGTTGAGCGGCAGGCCGACCACCATGGCCGTCGGCCGCCAGTCGGCGACCAGCCGGTCGATAACCTTCCAGTCCGGCTCTCCGCCCGGGACGGAGACGGTATTGAGGGGTTGGGCCGCGCGCGTGTGGGTGCTGCCCACCGCCACCCCAATGACCTTTTCGCCGTAATCGAAGCCGAGAAAGGTCTGCATCGCCGTCTTGCTATCGGACATGATTTGGTAGCTCCCAGCCAGCACGATATCAGTGGTTTCGTGCTATCCGGCGAT
>CAKKRZ010000035.1:1662-47123 GCA_919902925.1 Acidiferrobacterales bacterium
TCCGGCGATTGCGACCGACTCGCCACGGTTGCATCCCCACCGCTCCGCGATGGGGCCCCTGCGCCCTGCTCGCAGTCGCACTCAAGCGTGCCCCGCCTGCCCGGACAGGGTGGCGAGGTCCACGCCCACCAGCAGGGCCGCCGCCTGCCAGCGTTGCTCGGCCGGGGTCTCGAAAAGGATGGCGCGGTCGGCCGGGCAGTGCAGCCAGGAGTTCTCCGCAATCTCGCGTTCCAGTTGCCCGGGGGACCAGCCGGCGTAACCGAGCGTGACCAGATAGCGGTCCGGCCCGCGTTGTTCGGCGATGGCCTGCAGCACGTCGCGCGAGGTGGTGATACCGAGGCTCTCCCCCAGCCGCAGGGTCGAATCCCAGTGACCGGCCGGTTCGTGCACCACGAAGCCGCGGTTGGTCTGCACCGGTCCGCCGAAGTAGACGGTCGTTTCCCGGTCGTGGGCGTGATCGGCGTCGATGCCGACCTCGCTGAATACGTCGAGCAGCTGCAGGTCGATGGGCCGGTTGATGACCAGCCCCATGGCGCCCTGCTCGTTGTGTTCGCACAGCAGCATCACGGTGCGCGCGAAGTTCGGGTCGGTCATGGCCGGCATGGCGATCAGGAAGTGGTTGTGGAGCGATTCGCCTTTCATGGCCGTGGTCAGCGCGCGCTGCCGAAGGTTTCGTTGAAGATCCAGGTGCGGGTGATGTGCAGGACGTCGGTCTCGCTCTTCATGTCGGCGGTGAACGGCATGAACGGCGCGGACATCTCGACGATGCGCATGGCGGCGTCGTCCAGCAGTTTATGACCGGAGGAGCGGCGCACGACGATAGCGTTGACGCTGCCATCGCCGTTGAGCGCCACGTCCAGCACCAGGCTGCCGGTCAGTCCGCGGCGCTTGGCCTCTTCCGGATAGTTCAGATTGCCGATGCGCTCGACCTTGGCGCGCCAGGCATCCATGTAGGCGGCGTAGCGGTATTCCTGGGTGCGGGCATTCAGGTACTTGCGCCGCGGCGCCTGTTGCAGGTCCTGCCAGGAGCGCGAGATCTCGGCGTTGAGGCGCGCGCGTTCAGCGCGCTGCTCCGGGGTTTCCAGCACCGCCAGGTTGAGCGGTTCGTTCTGGAGCGGTTTGTTCTCCGGCTTGGGGGTGCGCGCCTTCACGCGCCAGTCGGAGCGAGACGAACGCAGCAGATCGGTGACTTCGCGCGGTGACTTTACCCGCGGCTGCGGGGTGGTGCGCAGGGTCGGGAAGTCGCGGCTGTCGCTGATCTCGCGCACCGGCAGCGGGTTGCGGGCGATGTCCGGCTTGTTGGAGGTGCCGCCGCCGTCCTGGCTGGCATTGGCGAGGAAGTCCGGCTTCTCGGGCTTTTGATCGCTGGTCGTCTGCACCAGGGTGATCTCCAGCGTCGGCAGGCCGTGCAGTTCCCGCAGGGCGGGCAGGGCAAAGGTGATGCCGAGGATCACCAGCATGTGCAGCAGCACCGAGCCGAACATGCTCACGCCCAAGCGGTCGTGGGCCGACAAAGCCGGCAGTCCCCCGGGGGCCGGGGACAGGTTCGGCGGAGAAAACCGGCTGAGGGTCATTACATCCATAAGTATACCGCAGACCCGTGACGCCGGTGCCCGACGGGGTACCATAGGCGCATGGCGCATTCGCTGGTTTTTACCATCTTCCTGATCTTTGCCGGCGCGGCGGTGCTGGCGACCGTGGCCCTGTATGCCCGGCAGGCGCTGATCGTGGCCTACATCGTGCTCGGTATCCTGTTCGGGCCCTCGGTTTTGGGCTGGGTGGCGGATGCCACCCTGATCCAGGGGGTGGCGGACTTCGGCATCATGTTTCTGCTGTTCCTGCTCGGCCTGAACATGTACCCGCAGAAGCTCTGGCAGTTGTTGCGCCAGGCCACGGTGGTCACCTTCGCCAGTTCGGCGCTGTTTGCCCTGTTGGGCGTCGTGATCGCGCGTCTGTTCGGGTTTGGCTGGTTCGAAAGCGCGGTCATCGGCAGCACGCTCATGTTTTCCAGCACCATCATCGGCCTGAAGCTGCTGCCGACGACCGTGTTGCACCACCAACACACGGGCGAGATCATCATCAGTGTGCTGTTGTTGCAGGACCTGATCGCCATCATCCTGCTGGTGATGTTGCAGGCCGAGGGCGGACAGGAGGCATTGTTGTTCGACATCGGTCGGCTGATCATCGCCCTGGGCGGCCTGATTGTGTTCGCCTGGGCGATCGAGCGCTTTGTGCTGATCCGCCTCATCACCCGCTTCGACCAGATTCAGGAATACATTTTTCTGCTGACCATCGGCTGGTGCCTCGGGATGGCGGCGCTGGCCCAGTATATCGGCCTGTCGCACGAGATCGGCGCCTTTATCGCCGGCGTCGCCATCGCCAGCAATCGCATCTCGCTGTTTATCGCCGAAAGCCTGAAGCCGTTACGGGATTTCTTTCTCATCATCTTCTTTTTTGCCATCGGCGCGTCGCTGGACCTGCGCCTGTTCAATGACGTCATCCTGCCGGCCGCCGTACTGGCGGCGGTCATGCTGTTGGTCAAACCGTTCGTGTTTGCATTCCTTCTGCGCCGCTCCGGCGAGTCCGTCAAGCGGGCCGGCGAAGTGGGGGTGCGCCTGGGACAGGGCAGTGAATTCTCGTTCCTGATCGCCGTGCTGGCGCTCAATACCGGCGCCATCGGTCAGGGTGCTTCCTACGTGATCCAGCTCAGCGCGCTGCTGACGTTTGTCGTTTCGACCTATCTGATCGTCCTGCGTTACCCCACGCCGATCGCGGTCAATCCTGAGCTGCGGAGAAACTGAGGACGCGGTGGTCAGGAAGAGGTCGCCGTGCGGCGACGGGCGGAGAGTCTTGTCTCCAGCACCTCGAACAGCCGCGCGCTCAGGTTGAGGCCGTATTGGGCGTCGAGTTCGCGCACGCAGGTGGGGCTGGTGACGTTGATCTCCGTCAGGTAATCGCCGATCACATCGAGACCGACAAACAGCAGTCCTTTCTCGCGCAGGGTCGGACCGACCTGTGCGCACAGCCAGCGATCCCGTTCGGTGAGTGCCACACCCACGCCGCGCCCGCCGGCGGCGAGGTTGCCGCGCGTCTCGCCCGGGGCCGGGATGCGTGCCAGCGCATAGTCGCCGGCCGGCTTGCCATCGATGACGATGATGCGTTTGTCCCCGGCGCTGATCTCGGGCAGGAAGCGTTGCGCCATGATGAAACGCGACCCGTGGCCGGTCATGAGTTCCAGCACCACGTTGATATTGGGGTCGCCCTGGCGCAGGCGGAAGATGGAGGCGCCTCCCATTTCATCCAACGGCTTGACGACGATATCGACCTGCTCGGTCAGAAAATTCCGGAAACGTGCCGGTTCGCGCGCGACCAGCGTCGGTGGCATGCACTGCGGGAACCAGGCGGTATACAGCTTCTCGTTGGCGTCGCGCAGGCTCTGCGGTTTGTTCACGACCAATACGCCGCGCGCCTCGGCGTGCTCCAGCAGGTAGGTGGCGTGGATGTATCCCATGTCGAACGGCGGGTCCTTGCGCATCAGGATCGCATCCAGCCCGGCGAGCGGTTCGTCGCGTTCGTCCAGGAATTCAAACCACGGGGTCGTGTCGCGGAACAGTTTCAAGCCGCGCGTGCGCGCGTGCGCTTCGCCATCGCGCAGGAACAGGTCGGCCATTTCCATGTAACGGATCGACCAGCCACGCGCCTGCGCCTCGAGCAGCAGGGCATAGGTGGTGTCCTTCTTGATGTGAATGGACCCGATCGGGTCCATGACCACGCCGAGAACGCGCTTCATGGGTGGATGCTCAGATTTTTTTGACGCCGCCGGCTTCCTGGGTCTCGCGGGCGGCGGCCAGCAGCGCGAGACGGGCGACCACCCCATAGGCATAGAAGCGGTTGGGGACGGCATTGGTTGTGCCGGAGAGATCCGGATAGGTGCCGGGCTCGGCAAACGCCAACGGCTCGAAATGTGAACCGGGGGCGTTGAGATTCTCGTCCTTGCCGCGGTTGCGGTGCACGCGGTAGAAGCCGCCGACCACGAAACGGTCGAACATGTAAACAACCGGTTCGGCGACGGCATGCTCCGGTTCCCAGGTCTCGAAGGTGTAGATGCCTTCCTGCACCAATACCTCGCTGACTGTCTGGCCTTCCTTGCCGTAGGCCATCTTGGTGCGTTGCTTGCGGTTGAGATCGCGCACGTCCTCGGTTTTCTTGACGGTCATGATGCCCATGCCGTAGGTGCCGCTGTCAGCCTTGACGATGACAAAGGGTTCCTGGGCGATACCGAGTTCGCGATACTTGGTGGCCACCTGATTCAGCACGAAATCGACCGAGCTGGCCAGACATTCCTCGCCCTCGCGTTTCTGAAAATCGATCTTGCCGCAGCTCATGAAGGCCGGGGTGATAAACCATGGGTCGATATCGAGGTATTCCGCGAAGTTACGGGCCAGCGTTTGATAATGCAGAAAGTGGTTCGACTTGCGCCGCTTCCACCAACCGAGGGCGAGGGGCGGGATCACCGGTTGCTCGATGCCTTCCAGGATCGGCGGGCTGCCCGCGGACAGATCGTTGTTGAGCAGCAGCGTGCAGGGATCGAAATCGCCGCCGACCTTGATGCGATTTCCCTCGCGCGTCAGCGGTTCAAGCGTCACGGAGCGGCCGCTGGGCAGGTCCAGGGTGGTGGCCTGGGTGATCTCCGGCAACAGCGTGCCGATGCGCAGATTAAGGCCGGCGGCCCGCAGCAGGTCGGAGAGCGTGGCCAGGTTTTCCAGATAGTAGGTATTGCGGGTGTGGTTCTCCGGGATCAGCAGCATGTTGCGGGCGCTGGGGCAGACATGGTCAATGGCCGTCTGGATGGCCTGGACGGTCAGCGGGTAGAAGGCCGGGTTGAGATTGTTGTACCCGGCCGGAAACAGGTTGGTATCGACCGGGGCCAGTTTGAAACCGCTGTTGCGCAGGTCGACCGAACAGTAGAAGGGAGCCGGCGTTTCGGTGAAGCGGGCACGAAACCAGTGCTCGATGGCCGACTGGTTGTCGAGAAACAGGGTCTCGAGCGGCAGCGGTGGACCGTGCGGGGCGGTGGTGAGGTGGGGGACCGCCGGCAATGCTTCGTTTCCCATGGCTTCCTGACCTTTGTTTCCCGGGCGGGTTCCGGGCATCTTAGCCTACCCGGAGGGGCCTGCCGAACCGTCCCCGTTGTGATGGCATGGTTCATGCATTTTGCTAACGGATTTCAGGCGTTTTCCCGGCAGGGCGGCAAAGGCTAATCCGCCGGTAACGGGTCGAATCGGGCGCAGCACATCCGGATGGTGATCGACTATAGTGAGCCATGGGTTGGAGTTGGGTCTGAGCGACCGAGCAGTACATGGATTTTGTGTGGAATTTGTGCTAACAAATCATGATACTAGGCGGGAATCTGAATAAAACTGATTAAATGACTTTCCCCCAGCCGTTTCATTGCGCGAGCCGTGCAGTCGCGCAACCGTACGGCCGGGCGTAATGGAAGCCGCCAGAGGCATGACACGTGACGATCAAGGTAATGGTTATCGATGACAGCAATACGATCCGCCGGACCGCGGAGGCTTTGCTCAAGAAGGCCGGGTATGAGGTCTTTACCGCCTCGGACGGTTTCGAAGCGATGTCGCTGATTACCGACCATCAGCCGGACATCATTTTTGTCGATATCATGATGCCGCGACTGGACGGCTACCAGACTTGTCAGTTGATCAAGAACAACAAGAAGTTCCGGGACACGCCGGTGATCATGCTGTCCAGCAAGGACGGACTGTTCGACCGGGCGCGCGGCCGGATCGCCGGGTCGGAGGAGCACGTGAACAAACCGTTCACGCAGGAAGAACTGATCGACGTCATCAACAAGTACGTGCACTGATCTATGGACATTAACGATTCGACGGGGTACTGAAGCATGGCAATCAAAAACGTATTGGTGGTCGACGATTCGCCGACCGACACCCACCTGGTCACCCAGATCCTCAAGAAGCTGGGATTCAACGTGATCTATGCGACCAGCGGCGAGGAAGGTATCGCCACGGCCAAGAAGGAGAAGCCGGACCTGGTGCTGATGGATATCGTCATGCCCGGCATGAGCGGCTTCGAGGCGACGCGCGCGATTTCACGCGATCCGGAGACCTCTCACATTCCCGTCATCATCTGCTCCACCAAGGGGCAGGAGACCGACAAGGCCTGGGGGTTGCGCCAGGGCGCCAAGGATTACATCGTCAAACCGGTCAACGAGAAGCTGCTGCTGGAAAAGCTGAAAGGACTGTAAGACCCCATTTATGGTGCAGGCACACATCGACCCAATCGACCTGCTGCGACGCATGCAGCAGGAGAGTTTGCAGCACACGCACGGACTTCCGCAGGAAGTCGAGGCGGCGGTGCTGTGGTCGGGCGTGGGCTTCCGGCTGGCCGACATGCACCTGGTGTCGCCGCTCGATCAGGTGGCCGAGGTGTTGCCGGCCCCGGGGATCACGCCGGTGCCGGGCGTGAAGCCGTGGGTGAAGGGCGTCGCCAATATTCGCGGCAATCTGATGACCATCATCGATCTGGCCCAGTATTTCGGCAAGCCGCCGGTGTTCGTGGACGATATGGCGCGCATCATGGTGCTGGGCGTGGCGGAGCTGCACGCGGCCGTGCTGGTGAATGACGTGCTCGGCCTGCGGCATTTCGACGAGGAGCTTGAACGGCAGGATTTGTCCGGCATCAATGATCCGGTGCTGGCCAACCTGACCGGAGCGTTTCTGCACGAAAATGTGTTGTGGGGTGTGTTTGACATGAAGTCGCTGGCGGACAGTTTGACCTTCCGCCACGTGGCGGCCTAGGCGCCGCCCGCGACGAGACGCGGAACGAGAACGTTCCGCACGAATCAACGAGGAACTGGATATGGCCAAAAAAGACAGTTACATCGATCAACCGTCGGAAGACATCATCGATCTTGCCGATGCGGATGCCGACCGCGGCGGCGAAGGCTTTGTCGACCTGCCGGCGAAAGGCAAACGCAGCTCGTCCGCCTTCGGGTTAATGGACTTCAAGTTCGCCGGTCTGCCGCTCATCATTGCCGGCCTGGTCCTGTCCATGATCGCGCTGGTGTGGGCGCTGATGGTCAACGCCCAGCAGTCCTCGCGCGAATCCAAGTACATCGAGCAATCGTCGCAGCTGCTGATGCTCTCGCAGCGCATCGCCAAGGACGCGCGCGAGGCCGTGCTCGGCCAGAAGATCGCCTTCGGCACGCTCAAGGACTCGCGCAACCAGTTCGAGACCATCGTCAACAACCTGCGCCTCGGCAGCGCCGATGTCGGTATCCCGCCGACCTCGGAGGATAGCCATTCCGGCCAGGCGCTGGCATCGGTCATCAAGCTGTGGGCGCCGAAGCCCGGCGAAGGCGTGCGTGCCTCGGTCGACATCATCGTCCAGCAGGAAAAGGCGCTGTTCGCCATGCACGAGCACGTCGAACAGATCAACCAGAGCGCACCGTTGCTGCTGACCATCCTCGACGAGATCATCGAGGACGGCACCAAGCTCGGCATGCGCCAGCGCGAGCTGAACCATGTCGCCTTGCAGGGCGTGTTGTCGCAGCGCATCGCCAAGGACGTCAATATCTTTGCCCAGGGCGGTAACGAGGCCGCGGTGGCCGCCTCGTCCTTCGGCAAGGACATGAAGACCTTCAAGCAGTCGTTTGTGCGGTTGCAGGCGGTGGCGCCGGCGGCCCTGCGACCCAAGATCGAGAGGGCGCAGAAAACCTTTGGCGCGATCGAGAAGAACATCGAGGGCATTCTCGGCAGCGCCTCGGACCTGTTTATCTCGCAGCGCGCCAGCCAGCAGATCTTCGAAAGTTCGGACCCGATGCTGAAGACCTCGCGCACGCTGGTGGATGCCTATGCCGGGACCGGCGGTGGACGCGCCTACCTGACCTACACCTCTATCGGTTCCGGCGTGCTGGCCGCCCTGTTCATGATGCTGCTGGCCTACCGGGTGTACAACGACCAGCGCGTGCGCGTGAAAGAGAGTGACGCACAGAACCGCACCACCCAGGACTCAATTCTCAAGCTGCTCGATGAGATGGGCGACCTGGCCGACGGCGATCTGACCATTCAGCCGGAGGTGACCGAACAGATCACGGGCGCGATCGCCGACTCGATTAACTACGCGGTACGCGAAATGCGCAACCTGGTTTCGCGCATCAAGAACGCCGCCCAGCAGGTGGCAGTGGCGTCCGAGCACTCCCGGCAGACCGCCACCGAGCTGACCGAGGCGACCTTGCGCCAGGCGGCGCAGATTACCGACGCCAGCAACCTGATGATCTCGATGGCCCGCTCGATGGACGACATGTCCAAGTCGGCGGAACGTTCCGCCGAGGTGGCGCAGGGCTCGGTGTCCACCGCCAAACGCGGCGCACTGGCGGTGCAGGACACGATCCGCGGCATGGACCAGATGCGCGAACAGATCCAGGAGACGGCCAAGCGAATCAAGCGCCTGGGCGAGTCCTCGCAGCAGATCGGTGAAATCGTGGAACTCATCAACGACATCGCCGAGCAGACCAACATCCTGTCGCTGAACGCCGCCATTCAGGCGGCCATGGCGGGCGAGGCAGGCCGCGGCTTCGCGGTGGTGGCGGACGAAGTGCAGCGTCTCGCCGAACGCTCGGCCGAGGCGACCAAGCAGATCGGCGAACTGGTGAAGACCATTCAGGCCGATACCAACGAGGCGGTGGCCTCGATGGAGCAGGCGACCCAGGGCGTGGTCTCGACCACGCGGCTGGCGGATGCCGCCGGCCAGGCGCTCGGCGAAATCGAATCGGTATCCGAGCAGTTGTCGAACCTGATCGTGAACATCGCCCGCGACGCGCATCGCCAGTCCGAGTCGGCGACCAGCATCTCGGGGACGATGACCAAGATTCAGGAAGCGACCACCATGACCTCGACCGGTACCCGCCAGACGGCGGACTCGATCGGCAAGCTGTCGGACCTGGCGCGCGAACTGCAAGCGTCGGTGGCCGGTTTCAAGTTGCCGACGGCCTGACGAACGATATCAGCTCTCAAAACCCCTCCCTCGACGGAGGGTTGAAAGGGGGAGTGTGAACGTATGAGACGCACGAGCACCCCCACCCCATCCCTCCCCCGTGAAGGGGGAGGGGAGCCGGTGGATAACCCTCCAATCGAACGATGAGCACGCAAAGCAAGGTTGACCTGGCCACCCTCGGTTGGGTCAGGAACGAAATCGACGAGACGCTCAAGCAGGCGCGTCTGGCGCTTGAGTCGTTCCTCGAATCCCCGTCCGACGACACGCGTCTGCGATTCTGCATCACCCACCTGCATCAGGTCGTGGGCACGCTGCTCATGGTCGAGCTGGACGGTGCGGCCCGGCTCGCCAAGGAGGCCGAGTCGCTGGCCGAGGCCATGCTGGCCGACAACTCGCTGGCGACCCACGATAATCTGGCGACCCTGACACGCGCGCTGGTGGTGCTGCCCGACTATCTGGCGCGCCTGCAGGCCGGTCAGCCGGATGTTCCGCTGCGTCATTTGTCGATACTCAACGAACTGCGCACGGCGCATGGCGTTGAGGCGCTGCGCGAACTGGACCTGTTTTCGCCCGACCTGTCCGCGCGTCCGCCCCGACCCGAGGGGGAGGAACGTCTTGACGAGGCCGGCTACGCCGCCCTGGCGCGCCAGTTGCGCCCCGCCCTGCAGGCCGACTTGCTCGCCTGGTTGCGGGACAGCCGGCGGCAGGACGCGCTGGAGGATATCGGCGGTCTCTTCGAACAGTTACAGGTGCGGGCGCCAGCCGGGCCATTCGAGCAGCTCTTCTGGGTGGCCGGCGGTCTGATCGAGGCGCTGCGCGAGGGCGGGCTCGAGGCCAGCGCCGAACGGAAGAAGTTCTTCGCGCGCCTCGACCAGCAACTGAAAAAAATCATCGACGGCAGCGAACGCAGTCAGCTGCGCAAACTGTCCGAGGAACTGGTGCGCGGCATGTTGTTCGAACTGGGCACCGCGGCCTCGCGCGGGCCGCGGGTCAGCGCGTTGCGCCAGGCCTTCTCCCTCAATTCCATGCTCGGCGAGGCGGAGCGTGGCTCCGTCGACCTGCCGACACCGCAAGCCCTGCAGTCGGTGTCCACGGCCATGGGCAAGGAAATTGAGATCGCCCAAGACCTGCTGGCGACCCATTTCGATCCGGAACACCACGAGCCGACGGCACTCGGCCGGCTGCTGGAGCAGTTGCGCAAGATGGGCGGCATCCTCGACATGCTCGGCGTTTATCCGCTCAAGTCGCTGGTCGATGAGCTGGGTGCCACTGGTCTCGCCCTCCAGGAGGGTCGGGTCAGCGATCCCCAGGGAGCCTCGATGCCCATGGCCCAGGCACTGTTGCTGGTGGAAAGCAGCGCCCGCGACTTCCAGCATTCGGCGGAGGGCTGGAAGGCCCGCCTCGACGACGCCATCCAGCGCCTGCACGGTCTGCACGCGGAGGGCGCGGCCCCGCCGGATTCCGCCGGCTACGAGGTGCAGGACGCGGTCCTCACCGAATCGGATTTTCACCAGTTGGTGTCGGTGGTGGCGGAGGAGATCGGCGTCAACCTCGCCAAGGTCGAGGAGGCGGTGGAATCGTTCGCCGCCGAGACCGGCAGGCCGGGGCTGCTCGACGAAGTGCCCGGCTCGCTCAACCAGATACTGGGCGCGCTGCAGATCCTGGGTCAGGAGCGCGCCGCCCAGTTCGTGGACGAGACGCGCAGCCACGTCGAGGCGATCCGCGAAAGCGTGTTGATCCCGGACGCGGCGGTCCTCGACGGTCTGGCCGTGTGCGTCGGCACCATCGGTGCCTACGTCGAAGGCCTGAAGGCCGGCCGCAGCGGCCTCGATACCCTGCTCGATGGCGCGCGCCGCGAGATGAGCACGGCCATGCGGCGCCTGCAGGGACCGCGCGAACCCACCGCCCTGGCGGCCAGCCTGCGTGCCCACCTGGAATCGTGGATGTCGACGGCGGCCGAGTCGTCGCTGGCCGGCGCCCAGACCGATCTCAACGAGCTGACCGAACTGGCCCACGAGCAGGGCCAGGAACGAATCGTGCGCCTGGCCGGCGAGATCCGCCGGCTGTTGCAACTGGTCCAGGAAGACCCGGCGGCGCTGACGGATGAATCGCTGGCGTTACTCCATCAGTCGAGCGAGGCGCTGGCCACGATGGTCGGCCGTTTCCTGACTGCCCGCGCACCGGCGGCAGCTGGCGCGCCTGCCCGTGGCACCGCCGCCGCGCCGACACCACCACCGTCGATGGCCGCGCAGTCGGCGCGCGCCGCCGCCCAGGCCGAGGAGGCCGACCCGGAGATCATGCTGATCTTCGTCGAGGACGCGCGTGACGTCCTTAATATGGTGCGCAAGGAGTTTTCCGCCTACCGCCAGAACCCCGACAACATCACCCCGCTGCTGGAGATGCGCCGCGGTTACCACACCATCAAGGGCAGCGGCCGGATGGTGGGCGCGACCGACGTTGCCGAACTCGCCTGGGCAGTCGAGAACATGCTGAACAAGGTCCGCGACGGCAAGATCGAGCTCCAGGACAGCATGCTCACGCTGCTGGAGCGCGCCCAGAATGAAATCGCCCGCATGGTGGACGCCCTCGAGAGCGGCGCGCCGATGGGCGATGTCGAGGCCCTGCGGCTACAGGCCTGGAGTTACGCCCAGGGTGGGGCACCGGAAACGTCGACCTGGTCCGATGCCGCGACGGCGCCGACGGAAACCGGGGCGCCGGTGGAGGAGTCCGCGAGTCCCTTGCCGGAAATCGACAGTACCTTGTTCGAGATTTTTTCCAGCGAGGCCAGCGGGCATCTCGATACCCTGCGCACGGAGGCCGCCCGCTGCCGCCAGGACGGTACCTGCCTGGTATCGGACCCGCTGTTCCGTTCCACGCACACGTTGCTCGGCAATGCCCGTTCGCTCGGTCTCGACATGATGGCCGGCAGCTGTTTCGAGGTGGAAAAACTGCTGCAGCATCTGCGCGCGCAGAATCTGCCCATGGCCGCGGCGCACCTGGACCTGATCGATTCGCTGGAGACAGCGGTGCGCGCGCTGATTGAGGCCCTCCAGCAGGGGCAGCACGATGCCGGCGATCTGGGCGCGCGCTTTGCCGACATCAAACACGCTGCCCATGCCTATCAGGTAGCTACGGATGGCGGCGCCCCGCCGGCCGCCAGCCACACTCGCCCGGCACCCGTGGCCGCCACCCCGAGCGCCCCGGTTTCTCAGCCTCCCCCGGCGCGGCGCAAACCGGCACGCCCGGCGGCGGGCGACAGTGCGGTGAGCGAGCAGCTCGACTCCGAACTGGTCGAGATCTTCCGCGAAGAGGCGGTCGACATCATGGCCACCATCGACGAGTCGCTGAGTGTCTGGCGCGGCCGTCCCGACCAGACCGAGGCCATTCATGAACTCAAGCGTGCCCTGCACACCCTGAAGGGCGGCGCGCGCATGGCCGGTGCCATGGCCATGGGTGAACTGGCGCACAACACTGAAAGTTTGCTCGGCCAGATCGAATACGGCCGACTCGAGCCAGGCCAGGACGTGCTCGACCTGCTCGACGAGGCGCACGACAAGTTGGTCACCATGCTCGACAGCCTGCGTGCCGGTCAGTCGATGATCGGCGCGCAGGGCATCAATGCCCGGCTGCAAGCCGCGATCGGCGGCCAACCGTCGCCCGAGTCCGGGTTGCCCGAGACATCCGACGCCGTCGACAAGGCCCCGGCCCCGGGCACGCGCGCCGGGTTCACGCCGTCCCCGCTGGCGGACGTCGCTGCCAGCCTTGAAGAAGAACGTCGCGACCTGCCGGAGACCGGCGATCGCCAGTGGCCCGAACCGCTGGATCGCCGTGGCCAGATCCGCGTCAATACCCGGCTGCTCAACAACCTCGTCAACTTCGCCGGCGAGGTGTCGATCTCGCGCTCACGCATGGAGCAGCAGATCTACGGTTTCCGCGACAACATGTCGGAGCTCAAGCGCAACATCGCCCGTTTCCGTGAGCAGATCCGCGAACTCGAGATTCAGTCCGAGTCGCAGATCCTCTATCGAACGGAGAATGCCGGCAGCGAGGGTGCCGGGCAGGGCTTTGACCCGCTGGAATTCGATCGCTTCTCGCGCCTGCAACAGCTCAGCCGCCAGCTGGCCGAGAGCCTGCACGACCTTTCCACCATCCAGGGCAACCTCGGCCTGTTCGTCGGCGAGGCGGAGACCACCCTCGCCCAACAGGCGCGGCTGAATACCGATCTGCAGGAAGGCCTGATGCGCACGCGCATGGTGAGTTTCTCCACCCAGGCCGGCCGCCTGCGCCACATCGTGCGCACCACCGCGCGCGAACTCGGCAAGCGTGTCGAACTCAATCTGCAGGGGGCGGAGGTGGAACTGGATCGCACCGTGCTCGACCGCATGGTCGGCCCGTTCGAGCACATGATCCGCAACAGCATCGACCACGGCATCGAAACCGACAGCATTCGCCGCCAGCGCAAAAAGCCCGCCGGCGGCACGGTCACCATTGCCACCGTCCAGGAAGGCGGCGAAATCGTCATCCGCTTCAGCGACGACGGCGGCGGCCTCAACACCCGCGCGATCCGCCAGAAGGCCGTCGAACGCGGCCTGATGGCGGCCGACGCCAACCTCACCGACGACGAGCTGATCCAGTTCATCCTCATGCCGGGTTTCTCGACCGCCGAGAAGGTCACCCACCTTTCCGGCCGCGGCGTCGGCATGGACGTGGTGCACAGCGAAGTCAAACTGCTGGGTGGCACCATGGCGGTCGACAGCCGGCCGGGCGAGGGCGCGACCTTCACCATCCGGCTGCCGCTGACGCTGTCGATCACCCAGGCGCTGATGATCTATGTCGGCGACCAGCAGTTCGCCATTCCGATCGCATCGGTCTCGAACATCATTGAATTCCCCGTCGACCGCATCGACGAACTCTCGGTTGGCGACAACCCGCTGCTCAATTACCAGGATCAGGTCTACCCGTACCTGCACCTGGGCGCGCGGCTCGGCATTCCCACCGGCGCCGCCCGCAACGGCAAGAAGGTGCCGGTGCTGATCGCGCGCGCCGGTCAGCGCGAGGTGGCGATGCAGGTCGATGGTCTCGGCGGCACGCGCGAAATCGTCATCAAGGCGCTCGGCCCGCAGTTGGTGGAGATCAAGGGGCTGGCCGGTGCCACCATCCTCGGCGACGGCCGCGTGGTGCTGATCCTGGACGCGCCGGGCCTCTGGTTCCGCGAGGACGCCATCCAGGTGGAGCACGGCGCGGCCCGCAAGCCGGCTGAGCCGGCGCACATCCGGCCGGTGGTGATGGTGGTCGACGATTCGCTCACCGTACGCAAGATCACCGGCAAGCACCTGACCAAGCACGGCATGGAGGTGCTGACCGCCAAGGACGGCATCGATGCCTGGGAGCAACTGCGCGATCGCGTGCCCGACATCATGCTGGTGGACATCGAGATGCCGCGCATGGACGGCTACGAGCTGACCTCGCGCATACGCAGCGACGAGCGCCTGCGGCACATCCCGATCATCATGATTACCTCGCGCGCCGGTGCCAAGCACAAACAGCGTGCACTCGACATCGGCGTGGACGACTACATGTCCAAGCCTTACCAGGAAGACGAGTTGTTCCGCAATATCGACAAACTTCTGTCGATGGCGCGCGGCGGCAACGCCTGACCGACCGGATTGCCGGGACCGCCGCCTTGTCTGACACCAACCAATATTTGCGTCTTGAGGTCGCCGGCCATTCCTACCTGCTGCCGAGCGTGCAGCGCTACACCATCGAGCAACGCGACAACCTGACCGAGAATCTTGATCACGCCAGCGGCGTGGCCGCGTGGCGGATCGTGCGCAACGATCGCTGGCCGGCCTATGCGCTTGACGGCGCATTGCGCCTGGCCCGCGCCACGCCGCAATGGCAGCGGGCGGTGTTTCTGGAGGGCTCGCCGCACATGGTTGGACTGATCGTCGATGACGTGCAGTTGCTGCCGCGCGGCGCCGTGACGGCGACGCCGTTCACGCCGCTCGGACCTTCGCCGACGGGCGAAGGGCACCTGTTCGTCAACGCCTGGGTCAACGCCGGCCGTGTCACGCTGGTCTTTTCACCGCCCGCCCTGTTGGGCTATCTGCGCAGTCTGGGAGGCTGAGCATGCGCAAACTGGCCACTGACCAGATCCACGGGCTGGAGATACCGATCTCCGGCCTGTCGCTGTTTCTGCCGAGCGCCACCATCGCCGAGATCGTCAACGTTGGCACCCTCACGCCCGTGCCGTTCGCGCCGCCCTGGCTGATCGGGGCCATCGGCTGGCGCACGGTGGCCGTGCCGATCGTGTCGTTCGAGGCCCTGCTCGGCGGTGCGGTGACCGCGCCGCGTCCGCAATCGAAACTGGTGGTGCTGTATCCGCTGCGCGGCCGGGCCGACTGGGAATTCGTGGGCGTGCTGACGGCCTCCGAGCCGCGACCGTATATGGTGCAGACGGCCACGACCGTGACGCCCTCGACCGATGATCTGCCCGTTACGCCCTACCTCGCCACCGGTATCAAGCTCGGCGATCGCCTGTTCGGTATCCCCGATCTCGATCGCCTCCGCCAGGCCTTCTACCCGTAGCAGGCTGCTGAAAAACGAGTTCTTCAGCAGCCTGCGGCGCGGCACAGGGATGTGCCGTCATTTTTCGAACACGCCAGTGTTTGAAAAATGGAGCGAGCCGCGGACGAATTGGTAGCCCTACTCGCTACGCTCGCTCGTCCTGAGGTATGAAACGCGGCGAAGCGAGCTGAAAAAGTCCAGGAAGGACTTTTTCAGCATCCTGCCAGATTCCCCCGTCAGCCCTCGACCAAGCTCTGCGCCCAATGGCGCTTGCGGCGGAACAGGGTGATGCCGAGCAGCAGGCCGATGCCGGCACCGGCCAGGTGTGCCACCAGGTTGGTACTGCCGCCCGTGCCCGCGAACGATGCGTACAGATCCCAGCCAACGTAGGTCAGGGCGAACACCCAGGCGGGCACGCTGAACCGTTTCCAGAAGACCACCAGCCACAGGATGCAGCGGATACGCACGCGTGGCAGAAAATAGGTGAACAGCGCCATCACCCCCATGACCACGCCCGAGAGGCCGAGCGTTGGCAGCGCCTGCGGATCGCCGGCCGTGGCCAGCGAATAGACCGCGTGCGTGCCGGTGGCCAGTACCACCAGCAGCAGGCTGTGCAGCAGCGGGCCGAGCAGCATTTCCAGGGTGGCGGCGAAGGCGAAAAAGAAAAACAGATTGGCGATCAGGTGGATCCGGCTGCCGTGCGCCACGGAAGCGGTCAGCATGCGCGACACGTTCCAGTCCCGCGGGGTATACCAGAGGCGCGCGGTCAGATCGCGCGGTGCGTGGCGCCGGTAGTTTTGCCAGACCTCGTGCAGGATGTCCCGGTAATGAGAGATGAGCGCCGCATCGCGCCGGCCGAGCCATTGCGCCAGCCGTTCAATCTCCGCGCGCGCATCGCTGGCGGCGTCCAGGCGCAACATCATTTTGCCGCAGGCGTAGGCATCCGTTCGCCCGGTGAGCTTGGCCAGGCTCTGGAGAAAACCGGTGTCGAGGCGCTGCGTGCAGAAATCGCGCAGGTGGTGAATATGCTGGCGCTGGTTCATCTCCTGCGCCACGTACACGGCGATGCACAGGACTGATACCAGTACCGTGACCAGCGGAAACCGGAACAGCCGGATGCGTGCGCGGTAGGGGAGGATCATCGCCGCTCAGTCCGTCGTCGCCTGCGCGATGCCGTCGGCGGCGATGCGCGCCAGTTGATCGATCTCGTCCGGTTCGATGACGTAGGGGGGCATGAAGTAGATGACGTCGCCCAGCGGGCGCAGCAGCGCGCCTTGTTCCAGGGCGTAACGGTACACGCGCCGTCCGCGCCGTTCGGCCGCCGGGTAGGGCGTGCGCGTTTTTCCGTCCCGGGCCATTTCGATCGCCAGGATCATGCCGGTCTGGCGGATCTCGGCCACGTGCGCGTGGTCGGCCAGCGGCGCCGTCGCGCGCGCCAGGTGCGCGGCCAACTCGCGGTTGCGGGCCAGCACGTCGCCGGATTCGAACAGGTCGAGCGTGGCGTTGGCCGCCGCGCAGGCCAGTGCATTGCCGGTGTAGGAATGAGAGTGCAGGAAGGCCGCCGGCGATCCGTGCTCGCTGTCAAAGGCGTTGTAAATCTCGTCGCTGACCAGGCACACGGACAGCGGCAGGTAGCCGCCGGTCAGGCCCTTGCCCAGCAGCAGCAGGTCGGGGCGGATACCGGCCTGTTCGCACGCGAACATCGTGCCGGTGCGGCCGAAGCCCACGGCGATTTCATCGGCGATCAGGTGCACGCGGTGGCGATCGCAGGCCGCGCGCAACAGGCGCAGGTACAGTGGATCGTGCATGCGCATGCCGCCGGCGCACTGCACCAGCGGCTCGACGATCACTGCGCAGACTTCGCCGGCATGCTGTTCCAGCAAGTGCTCCAGGACGGACATCTGCCGGCGCGCGACATCGGCGGCCGACTCGCCGTCCGCACGAACATAGGCATCGGGCGATGGCGCCACCAGCGGTTGGAGCAGCAGGGGTTCGTACACCTGGCGATAAAGGCCGACGTCGCTGACCGACAGCGCGCCCAGCGTCTCGCCGTGGTAGCTGTTGGCGAGGCAGATATAACGCGTGCGCCGGTGTTCGCCGCGATTGCGCCAGTAGTGAAAGCTCATCTTGAGAGCGATCTCGACCGCCGCCGAACCGTCCGAGGCGTAGTAACTGTGACCGAGACCGGTCAGCGCCGCCAGCCGCTCCGAGAGGCGGATCACCGGCTCGTGGGTGAAGCCGGCCAGCATGACGTGTTCCAGCCGCTCCAGTTGATCGCGGATGGCGGCATTGATGACCGGATGGGCGTGGCCGAACAGGTTGACCCACCACGAGCTGATGGCGTCGAGATAGCGGCGACCGTCGTAGGCCTCCAGCCACACGCCGCGGGCGGAACGGATCGGGATGGGCGGGAGATCGTCGAGATCGCGGGTGGGTGTGCAGGGGTGCCACAGCGCGCGACGGTCGCGCTCGGCCCAGGACGGATGGTTCATGAAGCCTAGCTTGAAGCCTCACGCCTCAAGCTTCAAGCGATCAGTATCCCCAGTATTCTTTGAGCACGCGACTCTGGTTGTGATAGGTCTCGGCGCTGGCCGCTTCGAATCCCGGAAAGCCGATGCCTTTCAGCATGGCCCGTCCGGCTTCGCTGTTCGGGGCGCTGAGCAGGGCCTGACGAACCCGGTCGCGCAGGGCCGGATCGATGTGCGGCGCGGCGGACAGAGCGATGTGCGGGATCGGCTCGGTGGTCATGACCACGTAGATGTCGCCGTGCCGTGCCAGCCGCTGGCCGACGATCGGGGTCGGCAGGATGGCAGCCGAGACGCGGCCCTTCACCACCAGTTCGATGCCTTCCTCGGCGCTGGCCACCTCGCGGATGGCCGGCTGCCGCATCGGGTTCGGGAACATGGCGTTCAGGCGGGCGGCGCCGATCGACGGCGGACCCAGGGTGGCGATGACCTTGCCGAGCAGTTCCTGCGGATCGAAAACGGTTTCGGATTTCGGCGTGATCAGGCTGTAGCTCACCCCTTCAGGAATTTTGGCGAGCACGATGTAGCCCTGCTTCTGTGCCCGGTAATCGGTGAAGTGGGCGGCGTCCATGACGAAGTCGATGCCCTGGTTGCGCTGGATCATGTGCCAGTAGGCGAGAAAGTTGGGGGCGGTGTGGACCCGGCAGGTCCGGCCGGCCTGTTTGGCGATGAAATCGCACAGCGGCTGGAAGGCCTTGCGGGTCTGCTCTTCGTTCAGGACCGGCTGCACCAGCAGCACCAGCGGGGCTTGCTCGGCGGCGCGCGCTAACCCCGGCGCCAGCAGGGTCGTGACCAGCAGGACCGTGAGCATTCGCGAGCGGGCGCAGGCAGGGTCGGTTATTCGGTGTCGAAATTTCACCATTGAGCTCACCATCAGATAACGATTGATTGCTCAATGGTAAGCATAGACCGTGCCGGGTATGCCTCCATCGACCATAAAATGGTTTAATAGAAGGTCCCGGATGGTGGCGAAAACCCCGTCTACCCTCAGGAATTTTCCCCCGGACAGCGGAGAGATTTCCCGATATCGTGACCCTGGTGTAACCCCGAGGACTGTTTTTATGGTTCGTACCGAAACCCCCGTATGCGACTTCGGTCAGTCGGCCCCGGATTTCAGCCTGCCCGGCGTGGATGGCAAAACCTGGCGCCTGGCGGATATGCGCGGCTCGAAGGGATTGCTGGTCATGTTCATCTGCAATCACTGCCCGTATGTGCAGGCGGTCCGCCAACGCCTGATCCGCGACGCGCAGGAACTCATATCACACGGGATCAACACCGTCGCGATCATGTCGAACGACCCCGCCGACTACCCGGAGGATTCATTCGACAATATGCGCAAGGTCGCCGCGCAGTTCCGGTTTCCGTTTCCGTATCTTTACGACGAAACCCAGGAGGTCGCCAGGCGCTTCGGCGCGGTCTGCACCCCGGATTTTTTCGGATACAACCAGGATCTCAAGCTCCAGTATCGCGGCCGGCTGGACGAGTCGCGCAAGGAAGCGGTGCCGAATGCCCGGCGCGACCTGTTCGAGGCCATGCAGCAGGTGGCCCGGACCGGCCACGGACCGAAAGACCAGATCCCGAGCATGGGGTGCTCCATAAAATGGAAGCAGTGATAAGTTATAAGTTCAAAGTGATAAGTATAGGTGCGCGCTTTGCGCGCCCATTAACTTAGCACTCATCACTTATCACTAATCACTTTATGTACGTAGAGGAAACCTTCTATCGCCGTGACGAGCTGATGCGCGAGGCGCGCACGCTGCCCGCGGCGACCTATAACCTCGCTCGCACCCTGCTCGGTCGTGCGCCGCACGGCTGTCTGTTTGTGCCGATCCGCAGCATGCAGTGGCTGGCCGTGCTCGATGCCGAGGAAATCGTTTTTGTCGACCGCGAGGCCGGACGCTTCATCGACATCGCCTGGCGCGAGTTCCGGCCGCAGGCGCGCCAGTCGCTCGACGAACCGGTCGCCTACCTGGCGGTGTACTACAGCCGCGAGGACGCGGCGCGCATGGTCCGGCTGCAGGGCGAATTCCCCAAGGCCCTGCGCGAACTCGAGCACCGGCAGGTAACGCCGCCCCCGGGTCGTGTCCTGCGCATCGAGGATCACCGTGTCGGATAACCTGCCGGCTCCCGGAGAGGTTGAGGCCATCGTCCGGCAGGTGGCGCGCGAGGAAATCCTGCCGCGCTTCGCCGATGTCCAGCACCACGTCAAGCACGATGGCAGTATGGTCACCGCCGCCGATCATGCCACCCAGCATCGTCTGCAGTCGATGTTTCGCCAGCATTGGCCGCGATTCGGTTTTCTGGGGGAGGAAATGCCACCGCAGGAGCACGAGCGCGTGATTGCCAGCGATTCCGGGCTGTGGTGCGTTGATCCGCTCGATGGCACCAGCAACTTTGCCACCGGCATTCCTTTCTTCTCGGTATCCGTCGCGTTGTTGCAGCACGGACGGCCGGTGTTGGGGGTGGTCTACGACCCGGTGCGCGACGAATGTTTCAGCGCCAGCCCGGGCATGGGTGCCTGGCTCAATGGCGCGCGCCTGGGCGGCGCCCACGCCACGGACCACCCGCTCAGGCGGGCGATCGCCTGCATTGACTTCAAACGCCTGGATCGCGCGCTCGCCGCGCGGCTGGTCGCCGAACCGCCGTTCGGTTCGCAGCGCAACTTCGGCTCATCGTGTCTTGAATGGTGCTGGCTGGCCGACGGTCGATTCCATATATACCTGCACGGCGGACAGAAATTGTGGGACTACGCGGCGGCCTCGCTGGTGCTGTCCGAAGCCGGCGGATACGCGATGACGCTGGACGGCGAGCCGGTGTTTCAAGCCGGGCTGGCGCCGCGCTCCGTGATCGCCAGCATGGACGCGGGTCTGTTTCGTGACTGGGTGGCGTGGCTGGGCGTTGCGTCCGGCCAATAGCCGTTTCCCGTTTGCCCGACCACCATATTCAGCCGTTTTTCCGGCTGACAAGCCCGACTTATAGCCAAATCAGCCCTGTTCATGAGTATCCCGCTATTGCCCAAACGGAGGGTGTGGTGGAAAATGCACCTCCGTTTTTCCGGGGTCGGCGGAAACAGCGCGCCGGACGCCCGGCCATGTCGTGAAATAAGCAAGGCAAAGCACGGCAACTGGACAACAGGAATTCCAGATACAGCGCCCGGAGAAACCCCGTTGGCCAGCGGCTGAGCCAGGAAAATTTTTTGTTGACCGCAGAATTCTGACTTATATAGAGGAAACACCCATGTCCGCCAAACCCAAAGAGGCTCTCCCCGGCCGCCGCGATCTGGCCAATGCCATTCGCGCCCTCAGCATGGATGCCGTGCAGAAGGCCAACTCCGGCCACCCCGGCGCGCCGATGGGCATGGCCGATATCGCCGAGGTATTGTGGAACGATTTCCTGCGACACAACCCGGCCAATCCGAAGTGGGCGAATCGCGACCGCTTCGTGCTCTCCAACGGCCACGGCTCGATGCTGATCTATTCGCTGCTGCATCTGACCGGCTACGACCTGCCGATCGAAGAGCTGAAAAACTTCCGCCAGTTGCACTCCAAGACCCCGGGTCACCCGGAATACGGCTATGCCCCGGGCATCGAGACCACCACCGGTCCGCTCGGACAGGGCATCTCCAACGCGGTCGGCATGGCGATCGCGGAAAAGGCATTGGCCGGCCGCTTCAACCAGAAGGGCCATGACATCGTCGATCACCATACTTATGTCTTCCTCGGCGACGGCTGCCTGATGGAAGGCATCTCGCACGAGGCCTGCTCGCTGGCCGGCACGCTTGGCCTCGGCAAGCTGATTGCGTTTTGGGACGACAACGGTATTTCGATCGACGGCCATGTCGAGGGTTGGTTCACCGACAACACGCCGAAACGCTTCGAGGCCTATGGCTGGCACGTGATTCCGAACGTGAATGGCCACGATCCGGATGCAATCAAAAAGGCCATCGAAATGGCCAAGGCCATGGTCGACAAGCCGACTCTCATCTGTTGCAAGACCACCATCGGTTTCGGTTCGCCCAACAAGGCCGGCAGCCACGCCTGCCACGGCGCGCCGCTGGGCCAGGAAGAAATCAATCTGACCAAGGCCGCCTTGGGCTGGGATCACGCCGCCTTCGAAGTGCCGGCCAGCATCTATGCCGGCTGGGACGCGCGCGCCAGCGGCGCGACGGCCGAGAAGGCCTGGAACGAAAAGTTCGCCGCCTACAGGAAGGCCTACCCGGAACTGGCCGCCGAGTTCGAACGGCGCATGAAAGGCGATCTGCCGGTCGACTGGAAGGCCAAGTCCGCTGCCTTTGTTGCCAAGAACAATACCGATGCCAAAGGCACCTCGACCCGCAAGGCGTCGCTGGCCTGCATTGAAGCCTACTCGCCCGTGTTACCTGAATTGATCGGCGGTTCCGCCGACTTGGGTTGCTCCAACCTCACGGAATGGTCGGGCATGAAGCCCATGGTCAGCAACGTGGAAGCCAACTACGTCAATTACGGTGTGCGTGAGTTCGGCATGAGCGCCATCATGAACGGCATCGCCCTGCACGGCGGTCTGATCCCGTTCGGTGCCACCTTCCTGATGTTCTCGGAATACGCGCGCAATGCCCTGCGCATGGCCGCGCTCATGAAGATCCGCAGCATATTCGTATACACCCACGACTCCATCGGTCTCGGCGAAGATGGCCCGACCCACCAGCCGGTCGAACAGATCCCGACGCTGCGCATGATTCCCAACATGGCGGTGTGGCGTCCGTGCGATACGGTGGAATCCGCGGTCGCCTGGCAGCAGGCCATCGAACGCAAGACCGGCCCGTCGTGCCTGATCTTCTCGCGCCAGGACCTGCCGTTCCAGAAGCGCAGCGATGCGCAGCTTGCCGCCATCACCCGCGGCGGTTATGTACTCAAGGACTGCGCCGGCACGCCGGATGCGATCATTATCGCCACCGGCTCGGAAGTGCAGTTGGCCATGGGTGCGGCGGAAAAACTTGGCAACAAGAAGATCCGCGTGGTTTCCATGCCATCCACTACCGTGTTCGATGCCCAGGACGCCGCTTATCGCGAGTCCGTCCTGCCGGCAGCCGTCACCAGGCGCGTCGCCGTCGAGGCCGCGGTGACCGAGGGCTGGTACAAGTACGTGGGCCTCAATGGCCGCGTGGTCGGTATCAACCGCTTCGGCGAATCGGCCCCGGATAAGGTGCTGTTCAAGGAATTCGGCTTCACCATTGAGAACGTGGTCAAGGCCGTGGAAGAGGTTCTGTAATCAAGATTCAGCTATCCAATAAACTTTCAGGAGAGTTATCAATGGCAATTAAAGTAGGCATTAACGGCTTCGGCCGCATCGGCCGCATGGTCTTCCGCGCGGTGGCGAAGGAGTTCAAGGACATCGAGATCGTCGCCATCAACGACCTGCTCGAGCCTGCCTATCTGGCCTACATGCTGAAGTACGACTCCGTGCACGGCCGCTTCAATGGCGACATTAAGGTCGAGGGCAACAATCTGGTCGTCAACGGCAAGAAGATCCGCCTGACCGCCGTGAAGGACCCGACCGAACTGAAGTGGGGCGAAGTCGGCGCCGACATCGTGATCGAGTCCACTGGCCTGTTCCTGACCAAGGAAACCTGCGAGAAGCACATTGCTGCCGGTGCCAAGAAGGTCGTGCAATCAGCCCCGTCCAAGGACGAGACCCCGATGTTCGTGTACGGCGTGAACCACGCCAAGTACGCCGGTGAGAAGATCGTCTCCGCCGCTTCCTGCACCACCAACTGCCTGGCGCCGGTTGCCAAGGTGCTGCACGACAATTGGGGCATTAAGCGCGGCTTGATGACCACCGTGCATGCTGCTACCGCGACCCAGAAGACCGTCGACGGCCCGTCCAGCAAGGACTGGCGCGGCGGTCGCGGCATTCTGGAGAACATCATCCCGTCTTCGACCGGTGCGGCCAAGGCCGTGGGCAAGGTGCTGCCGGAACTCAACAAGAAGCTCACCGGTATGGCGTTCCGCGTGCCGACCTCGGACGTGTCCGTGGTCGACTTGACCGTGGAACTGAACAAGGAAGCCAGCTACGAGCAGATCTGCGCGGCCATGAAGAAGGCCTCGGAAGGCGAACTCAAGGGCGTGCTCGGTTACACCGACGAGAAGGTGGTGTCCACCGACTTCCGCGGTATCAGCCTGCCGTCGATCTTCGACGCCGAAGCCGGCATCGCCCTGGACAGCACCTTCGTCAAGGTCGTCTCTTGGTACGACAACGAGTACGGCTACACCTGCAACATGCTGCGCTTCGTGCAGCATGTGGCCAAGTAATATCTCTTGCCGCAAAGACGCAAAGAGCGCAAAGGCTTTTATGAATTCTTTTGCCTTTCTTTGCGATGAACAAGGATGTTCGAGTGCCGTGAAGCGCATGGACGCGCGAGAGCGGCCGTCCTTCGCGCCTTTGCGGCAGACATTCATATAGGCTCTTAAAACCATGTCCTTTATCAAGCTGACCGATCTCGACCTCAAGGGCAAGCGCGTGCTGATCCGCGCCGACCTTAACGTCCCGGTAAAGGACGGCAAGGTCACCTCCGACGCCCGCATCAGCGCATCCATGGCGACCTTTCAGCACTGCCTCAAGGCCGGTGCCAAGGTCATGGTGATGTCACATCTCGGTCGTCCGACCGAAGGTGAGTACAGTGAAGAGAACTCGCTCAAGCCGGTGGCTGACGACTTGTCGAAAAAACTCGGCAAGCCGGTGCGTCTCGTCAAGGACTGGATCAACGGCGGCTTCGAGGTCGCGGCCGGTGAACTGGTGCTGCTTGAGAACGTGCGTTTCAACAAGGGCGAGAAGAAGAATCTCGACGAGACGGCACAGAAGTACGCCAAGCTGTGCGACGTGTTCGTGATGGATGCCTTTGGTACCGCGCACCGCGCCGAGGGCTCGACCCACGGTGTCGCCAAGTTTGCGCCGGTGGCCTGCGCCGGCATCCTGCTGACCGGAGAGCTGGAGGCGCTGACCAAGGCCCTGCTCAACCCCAAGCGCCCGATGGTTGCCATCGTCGGTGGCTCCAAGGTTTCGACCAAGCTGACCGTGCTCGAATCGCTGTCCGAGAAGGTTGACCAGATGGTGGTCGGCGGCGGCATCGCCAACACCTTTCTGGCCGCCGCTGGCAACAAGATCGGCAAGTCGCTGGCCGAGGCCGATTTGATTCCGACCGCCAAGGCGCTGATGGTGAAAATGACCAAGCGCGGCGCCACTATCCCCATCGCCGTGGACGTAGTGGTCGGCAAGAAGTTCGATGCCAACGAGAAGGCGGTGCTCAAGGATGCCGGAGCCGTGGCCGACGACGACATGATCTTCGACATTGGCCCGAAGAGCGCCCAGCAACTGGCCGACATCATCATGAAGGCCGGCACCGTGGTGTGGAACGGTCCGGTCGGCGTATTCGAATTCGACCAGTTCGGCGCCGGCACCCGGAAGATTGCCGAGGCAATTGCCAATACCAATGCATTCACGCTCGCGGGCGGCGGCGACACCATTGCTGCAATCCAGAAGTACAACATCTATGACAAGGTGTCGTACATCTCCACGGCCGGTGGTGCGTTCCTGGAATTCCTCGAAGGCAAGAAACTGCCGGCGGTTGATATCCTCGAACAACGCGCGAAAAAATAAGACGACACACCTCTGTAGTAACACATATAAAGGCCACCCCATTGCTGCGTAGAACAAAAATCGTTGCCACCATCGGCCCTGGATCGGAAGATCCCAAGGTTCTCGACAAACTGATTGAGGCCGGCGTGGATGTGGTGCGCCTCAATTTTTCGCACGACGCTCACGATATCCAAAGGCAACGTGCCGAGACCGCGCGCGAGCGCGCCCAGGCTCATGGCCGTCACGTTGGCGTCATGGTCGATCTGCAGGGTCCGAAGATTCGCGTCGGCAAGTTCAAGGGCGGCCCGATCCAGCTCAAAGAGGGCGAGCGCTTTGTCATTGATGCCGACCATCCGCTCGATGCCGGCAACCAGGACGTGGTCGGCACCACCTATAAGGAACTTCCAGGCGATGTCAGCCGTGGTGCCACGCTGCTGCTCGACGACGGCAAGCTGACCCTGTGGGTTGACCAGGTCGAAGGTAGCCGGATCATCTGCCGGGTGGTGGTTGGCGGCGAACTCAGCGGTGGCAAGGGCATCAACCGCCAGGGTGGCGGCCTGTCCGCGACGGCGCTCACCGACAAGGACCGCGCCGACATCAAGGTTGCGGCTGAGATCAAGGCCGATTATCTGGCTGTATCTTTCCCGCGCTCCGCCGCCGATATTCACGAGGCTCGCAAATTGCTGAGGGCGGCCGGTGGGCACGGCGGCATCGTCGCCAAGATCGAGCGTGCCGAAGCCGTCCAGAACATCGAAGAAATCATCAAGGTCTGCGACGTCGTCATGATTGCCCGCGGCGATCTTGCTGTCGAGATCGGCGATGCTGCCGTTCCTCCAATCCAGAAACGCATCATCCGCATGGCTCGGGTGCTGAACAAGGTGTCCATCACCGCCACCCAGATGCTGGAGTCGATGATCGAAAACTCCGTGCCGACGCGTGCCGAGGTGTCGGACGTCGCCAATGCCGTGCTCGACGGTACCGATGCCGTCATGCTCTCGGCCGAAACCGCCAAGGGCAAGCACCCGGTGGCGGCCGTCTCGGCCATGGACCGTGTTTGTCGCGTGGCCGAGCAGGAGCGCGAAGTCATGCAGTCCGCGCACCGCATGGATCACCGGTTCGAGCGCATTGACGAGGCCATCGCCATGGCCACCATGTACACGGCCAATCATCTGAACGTCAAGGCGATCGCTGCCCTTACAGAATCCGGGGCTACTCCGCTGTGGATGTCCCGCATCAGCTCGGGGGTACCCATCTATGCCTTGACGCAACATGTTGAGACGCGTAGAAAAGTGACGCTCTACCGCGGCGTTTACCCGGTGGCCTTCGATATCCGCACCAACGATCATGCCGAGTTGAACCGCGAAGCCATCGACGAGTTGCGTCGGCGGGGGACAGTGCGCGAAGGTGATATTGTCATTATTACCAAGGGCGACCTGACCGGCGTGTTGGGTGGCACCAACGCCATGAAGATTGTGGTGGTGGGCGCCGCCTAGGCCCGCCGGAATCAACGAACGAATCCGATTTACTGATTTTAATCCTTCAGGAGGAACCATGGCACTTGTTACGCTCCGCCAATTACTCGACCACGCCGCTGAGTACAAATATGGCGTCCCGGCGTTTAACGTCAACAACCTCGAGCAGATGCGCGCCATCATGGAAGCGGCCGCCGAGACCGATAGCCCGGTGATCGTGCAGGCCTCGGCCGGTGCCCGCAAGTATGCCGGTGCCCCGTTCCTGCGCCACCTGATCCTGGCCGCCATCGAAGAGTGGCCGCAAATTCCGGTCGTGATGCATCAGGATCACGGCTCGTCGCCGGCCGTGTGTCAGCGTTCCATTCAATTGGGCTTTTCTTCCGTCATGATGGACGGCTCGCTCAAGGAAGACATGAAGACCCCGGCTTCGTATGAATATAACGTGGACGTGACCCGCCGCGTGGTCGACATGGCGCATTCCTGCGGCGTGTCGGTGGAAGGCGAGCTCGGCTGCCTGGGCTCCCTCGAGACCGGCATGGCCGGTGAAGAGGACGGCTCCGGTGCCGAGGGCAAGCTCGATCATTCGCAACTGCTGACCGACCCGGACGAGGCCGCGGACTTTGTGAAGAAAACCAAGGTGGACGCGCTCGCGATCGCCATCGGCACCAGCCACGGCGCCTACAAGTTCACCCGTCCGCCGACCGGTGACATCCTCGCCATCGAGCGCATCAAGGCCATCCACAAGCGCATCCCGAACACGCACCTGGTCATGCATGGCTCGAGTTCGGTGCCGCAGGAGTGGCTCAAGATGATCAACACCTACGGCGGCGACATGGGCCAGACCTATGGCGTGCCGGTGGAAGAGATCGTGCAGGGCATCAAGCACGGCGTGCGCAAGGTCAATATCGACACCGATCTGCGCATGTCCTCGACCGGCGCGGTGCGCAAGTTCCTGGCCGAAAACAAGAAGGAATTCGATCCGCGCAAGTGGCTCGCCGCCTCGACCAAGGGCATGAAGGAAATCTGCAAGGCGCGTTATGAGGCCTTCGGCTGTGCTGGTCAGGCGTCCAAGATCAAGCCACTGTCACTCGAAGCCATGGTCAAGCGCTATGACAAAGGCGAGCTCGATCCCATGGTGAAGTAAAGACTCTCTCCTGCCCCTTTCCCGTATCGGCGGGAGAGGGGAATCGATCGAACATCCACGAATTTCCTGGGGCGGGCAACCGCCCCTTTTCTTTGTTCAATGCTGATGCCTTTGGTGCTGTAACCGCGATTGCTTGAATACCCCAGGTTCGGCGATTTGCATGAGCGGCCTGTTATTTCCCTGAAATCCTTTGACTTGAGTCAGCAACTCTCGCGGAGACCCCCGGTAAATTGACTGTCGTTTGGCGGTATTGACAGACGGGGTGATAATGTAAATAATAATCATTATCATTAACAACATTGGCACAGGGGTAATAGTTATGAAGAAGTTGGCATATCTGGCGGCAGGTACAGTGATGTTTGGGGCGGGGGCGGCCAACGCCCAGATGGAAACACAGGTCATCGGCGATGTGCGGGGAGGCGGGTACGTGACTCGCACCGACAACCGCAACGGGACCGAGACGAAAGTGGATGATGTGCGGATCCGGTTGCGGCCCGGTCTCGAAGCCCGGTTCAGCGAGCAGTGGCAGGGCACCGTTCGGTTCGCCGGACATTACTCGGACGGAATGCCGGAGAAACGCTTCAGTTTTCATTCAACGAATGAATCACGTCCTTTCGGGCAGTCGACGTTCGACATGCTCAACATCCGCTATTCGCCCTCGAAATCGTCGAGCATTACAGTGGGTCGCATGCAGACCAAGTTCGAGCTCGACGGGGTGGCGAAAAAATCGCTTGATCGCAATGACAGCCCAAACGTGGATATCGACTTCACGAACGGTGTCCATGCCGCGTACGCTTTCGACTCCGGCTGGAAGGCGCACCTGATCGTGCAGCACAATCCCAACCTCGTAAAAAGTCAGCTCAGTCTTGCGCCCAACGTCCTGCGTGGACCGCTCGACTTTGCGGACAGCCAAACCCGCCTGAGCACGTTTGTGGCACTGGAGAACAAGACCAAAAGCGGTCCGTTTGTTCAGCGTGCCCTGGACGTTACCTATATGCCGGATGCGTTGTTAGTGACGGGCAGTAGCTCAGGCGGCCGCGAAGATTATGTCACCGTGGTGGGCAGAACGGCGTTGGCTTGGCCGATGGGGGCTGGCAAAGAGCGGTTTCATCTGGGGTTAGAGGTCGGTTATGCGCCCAATACACACCGCGCGTCAGCCGTGAGCCTGGCTGGCTCAGGCGAGGTCAAAGGATACGCCTGGCAAACGTCCCTTAATCTGATGGAGTTTGCTCCGGGCCATAGTGTGGGTCTTGTTTGGGGCGAGGCTCAGGCAGGGTGGCTGATCTCACCCGATTTTCGTGAGAACGAGCGCCTGCTCGAGGTGCGTCATCAATATGTTTTTACCAAACAGTTGAGCATGGAAAGCCGTATCCGCCAGCGTCTGGAACTGGAACAACTGACGACCGCTGTTCGCAAGCGCGATGATAGAGATCTGTATGTGCGGCTGACCTACAAATTCTAGAAAAAAATCGCACGACTGGGGAGGGCAAACGCCCTCCCTTTTTTTTGGCAGTATCCAGCGGTCAAGTCGCAGAAGCCGGGTTGGGTAAAGCCGCTTCCCGGTTGCATTTCAATTCCGCACGACCGATAGTTGAATGATGAAAATGGGGTGCCACAACTATCCTTGTCCGTGCTGCGGTTATCGGGTATTCGCCCGTCAGCCCGGTAGCAGCGAACGTTGCCCGGTCTGTCTGTGGGAAGACGATCTGGCGCAACTTCGTTTTCCGCGCTTGCCGGGCAGTGCCAACCATGTTTCGCTCGAAGATGCGCAGCACAACTTCACCGATTTCGGCACTGCCGAGCGTCGTCACCATGGCGAAGGGCGCGAACCGCTCGACATCGAAGCGCGCGACCGGGATTGGCGGGCGCTCGACCCGGCGCGCGACAACATCGAAGAGCCGGAACGCGGTGTCGACTATGGTGACTCTTATCCACTCGGCGATACCACGGTGCTTTATTACTGGCGCGAGACCTACTGGCGCCGGCTGGCCAGTTGAGCGGATGACGAACAGGCCTACGAAAGAACCACCCCGGTTTCACCTCTTCACAACCCCACCTGTCCCAGCCACAGCCCAACTAACAGCCGTCTGTTTGTTCAACGATTGCCGGTACCAAAGTCCTGGCGCAATTCCGAGTTTCTCGATCAACAATGACCAGCAAACCGTTTGTTATTTATGGAAATTGGTCCGTTTGCCGAATCAGTGTTTTCACGTCGGCAGGATAAGAGTATCGTTTTACGAGCAAATGGCCGGTTAAGGAGCATTCTCCCTATTCTTCCACACACGGTACGCAAAACCTGCCATGGCGTGTGTCTGTACCCGCACACTACGTGTTGTCTGGTGCGGTAAATCGTAACGGCTGTCGTCAGGGATTTTCAGGTAGCGGGAGCACCGCACTCCCTCCTGGCTATCCATTAATCGTGGAGTGCACAAATGGAGGATGCCATGAACGCGAACAAGAAGTGGCTGGTGTCGGGTTTTGGCAGTGGGTTTCTGGCAGCGACGGCGTTGTGGGCAATTGCCGCCAATGCGCCCCTTTCACACGAGGCGGAACCTGGTGTCTACAAGGTGGTGGCCGAGGATGAGTATCTGCGGGTGGTTGTCGGCACTTGGAAGCCGGGGCAACGGGACAAGTTCCATTCGCACCCGATTTTCGTCGCCTACTCGTTGACCGATTGCCACCGGCGCCTCTACAAGCCGGACGGCACATTCGACGAGAAGCAGCTCAAGGCGGGATCAACGCGGGTCTTCAAAGCGGTGGGATCACACTCCTTCGAGAACGTGGGCAAAATGGAATGCAAGAATCTGCTTGTTGAACGCAAGAAGTAGGCACACATACAAGGCAGAAAACGCCTTAACACGACGTAAACGCCAGGGGGCGGGTAACCGCCCCTTTTTCAATTTTGCATTGGTCATTCGCCTGGGGCGGGAATGCCGTTTGTTCAGGTGTGTGTCCGAGTCTCATCCAGCAGGAATTTTCTGAACGCTTCCGCCGCCGCCGACGGGCGTTTGCCACGCCGGTGTACCACGTACCAGTGGCGCATGATCGGAAACTCGGCGATGTCGAGCACGACGAGGCGTTTTAACGCGAGTTCCTGTTCGATAGTGGCGCGTGACAGCAGCCCGAGCCCGAGCCCGGCCTGCACGGATTGCTTAATCGCTTCGTTCGAGCCCACCTCCATGCCGGTCTTGAGCCGCATGCCGCGCTCGTTGAAGAAGCGTTCCATGGCGATGCGGGTGCCGGAGCCGGATTCGCGCACGAGGAAGGTTTCTTCCTGTAACCGCGCGAGGGGGATCTTTTTCTTGCCGGCGAGCGGGTGATCGAGTGGGGCCACGACCACCAGCGGGTTGTCCTTGAAGGCTTCGGCCTCGACATCGGCCTCGACCGGCGGCTGGCCCATGATGACGAGGTCGACCGTGTTCTCGCCCAGTTGCCTTAATAGTGTCTCGCGGTTCGTGACATCGAGCGAGATCGTCACGTCCGGAAAATTGCGCGAGAAGCTGCCGAGCAGGACGGGGATGAAGTAATTGGCGGTGGTGGCGACCGATATGCGCAGACGCCCGCCCTGCATGCCCTTCATGCGATTCAACACCGTTTCCATCTCATCGAGTTGCTGGCCGATGGTGCGGGCGTAGGCCAACACTTCTTTTCCGGCCTCGGTCAGATGGATGCGTTTGCCGAGCTGTTCAAATAGCGCCAGACCCAGTTGTTCCTCCAGCTGCTTGACCTGCATGGACACCGCCGGCTGGGTTAAAAAGAATTCCTCGGCTGCGCGCGTGTAGTTCAGGTGGCGTGCAACCGCTTCGAAGATCTTGAGTTGCCTTAAGCTGATGTTTTTCATGGAGCCGCTCGGTAATTCAACTATAAGTTAAATCTTATCATGACCATCATAAAATATGACTATTGTTTATGGTTAATTCGGGTATGGTAGCCGCCGATGCAAGAGTCTGCGCCAGGCCATTTCTTCATCAGTTTTGAGCGGGGTGGCCGACGGTAGTGCAACAGTTTTTCCACAGTAATTATATTCTGGAGGGTTTATGGGCAAGACAGAAAGCACCACCATGAAAGAGGGCAAAGAACGCTATAAGTCCGGCGTTATCCCGTACAAGAAAATGGGCTACTGGGAGCCCGACTACAAGATCAAGGATACCGACGTTCTCGCGATGTTCCGCATGACCCCGCAAGAGGGTGTGGAAGCCGACGAATGCGCCGCGGCCGTGGCCGGTGAATCCTCCACCGCCACCTGGACGGTGGTCTGGACCGACCGCTTGACCGCCTGCGAAATGTATCGCGCCAAGGCCTACCGCGTGGACCCGGTTCCCAACACCGGCCCCGGCACCAAGACTGAGCAGCAGTACTTCGCTTACATCGCCTATGACATCGACCTGTTCGAAGGCAACTCGATTGCCAACCTGACCGCGTCCATCATCGGCAACGTGTTCGGCATGAAGGCCGTGAAGGCCCTGCGCCTGGAAGACATGCGCATCCCCGTCGCTTACCTGAAGACCTTCCAGGGTCCGGCGACCGGCGTGATCGTCGAGCGCGAGCGTATGGACAAGTTCGGTCGTCCGCTGCTGGGCGCCACCACCAAGCCGAAGCTCGGCCTGTCCGGCCGCAACTATGGCCGCGTGGTGTACGAAGCGCTGAAGGGTGGTCTGGACTTCATGAAAGACGACGAGAACATCAACTCGCAGTCCTTCATGCACTGGCGTGACCGCTTCCTGTATTGCATGGATGCCGTGAACAAGGCGTCCGCCGCCACCGGCGAAGTGAAAGGTCACTACATGAACGTGACCGCCGGCACCGTGGAAGAAATGATTGAACGCGCCGAGTTCGCCAAGAGCCTGGGTTCGATCATCATCATGATCGATCTGGTGATCGGCTACAGCGCCATTCAGACCATGGCGATCTGGGCACGCAAACACGATATGATCCTGCACCTGCACCGCGCCGGTAACTCGACCTACTCGCGTCAGAAAAATCACGGCATGGCCTTCCGTGTGATCTGCAAGTGGATGCGCATGGCCGGTGTGGATCATATCCACGCAGGCACCGTCGTGGGCAAGCTGGAAGGCGACCCCATGATGATTCGTGGTTACTACGACACGCTGCTCGACACTCACACCCCGATGCAGCTCGAAAAAGGCATCTTCTTTGAACAGGACTGGGCTTCGCTGAACAAGTGCATGCCAGTAGCTTCCGGCGGCATTCACGCCGGTCAGATGCACCAGTTGTTGCACTACTTGGGCGACGACGTGGTGCTGCAATTCGGCGGCGGCACGATTGGCCATCCGGACGGCATTCAGGCCGGTGCCATTGCCAACCGCACCGCGCTGGAAGTCATGATTCAGGCGCGTAACGAAGGCCGCGACATCTGGAACGAAGGTCCGAAGATCCTGCAGGACGCTGCCAAGTGGTGTGCACCGCTCAAGGCCGGTCTGGATACGTGGAAGGACGTTACCTTCAACTACGCTTCCACCGACAGCCCGGACTTCGTGGTAACACCCACGGCCAGCGTTTAATTTATTTTAGGAGAAGCAACTTATGATGACCAATCAAGGTAATCGCGTCACACAAGGGCAGTTTTCGTTTCTGCCTGACTTGACCGATGCGCAAATCACCGCGCAAATCAAATATGCCCTGAGCAAGGGCTGGGCGTCGAGCGTTGAGTACACCGACGATCCGCACCCGCGCAACACCTATTGGGAAATGTTCGGCAACCCGATGTTCGACCTGAAGGATCCCGCCGGGATTCTGATGGAGATCAACAATTGTCGTAAGACGTTCCCGAATCACTACATCCGCGTCATCGCGTTCAGCGCCGTGCGTGGGGTAGAGAGCGTGACCATGTCTTACATTGTGAACCGTCCCAAGAAAGAGCCGGGCTTCGGTCTGGTGCGTCAGGAAACAGATGGCCGCACCATGCGCTACACCATTCACTCTTACGCCACCGACAAGCCGGAAGGCGAGCGGTATTAATATTCAGATGTAGGGCGGGTTAGGCCGACAGGCCGTAACCCACCGAACCGTTGAAACTGCAGCACACCCGGGGCGCGAGCCCCGGGTGTTTTTCCCCGCCGAACACCGGCATCTTTTATCCAAGCGATGAGGCAGCAACATGTCGCCGAACGATTCCAAAACCACGCCGGACGACATCCACGTGGACCTCGATGCCGAATTCAAGGCATCCAATATCCAGGAACTGCTCGACCAGCTCGACCGTGAGCTGATCGGTTTAAAACCTGTCAAGACCCGTATCCGCGAAACCGCAGCGCTGCTGCTGGTCGACCGCGTGCGCCAGAAAATGGGCCTGACCGCCGGCGCGCCCAGCCTGCACATGTGTTTCACCGGCAACCCCGGCACCGGCAAGACCACGGTGGCCATGCGTATGGGCGAAATCCTCAAGCGCCTCGGTTATGTGCGCGAAGGTCACCTCGTCACCGTGACGCGCGACGACCTCGTGGGCCAGTACATCGGCCACACCGCGCCCAAGACCAAGGAAGTCATCAAGAAGGCCATGGGCGGCGTGTTGTTTATCGACGAGGCCTATTATCTCTACAAGCCCGAGAACGAGCGCGACTACGGCGCCGAGTCCATCGAAATCCTGTTGCAGGTCATGGAAAACAACCGCGACGACCTGGTCGTGATCCTGGCCGGTTACAAGGATCGTATGGACAAATTTTTTCACAGCAACCCCGGCATGCGCTCGCGCGTCGCACACCACATTGACTTCCCGGACTACAGTCCGAGCGAATTGCTTAGCATCGCCAAGCTCATGCTGGCAAGCCAGAACTACCGTCTCAGCCCCGAGGGCGAGAAGGCGTTCGGTGAGTACATCAAGCTGCGCATGAAGCTCGAACATTTCGCCAATGCCCGCTCGGTGCGCAACGCGTTGGACCGCGCGCGCCTGCGTCAGGCCAACCGCCTGTTCCTCGGGGCCAAGAAAAATCTCTCCAAGACCGACCTCATGACACTCGAAGCCGAAGACATACTCGCGAGCCGCGTGTTCAAGGAAGGCGCGCTCGATCTCGATGGCGATGAGGGCGCGGATCATTCCGCGTGAACAGGGACGCGCGCAAGCGCGCTCGGCTCGCTCCCTTCTCCCTCCGGGAGAAGGGGTGGGGATGAGGGGGGTTGGTAGAAACGTTAAGGAAGCCCCCACCCCTCTCCCGCTGATGCGGGAGAGGGGGAGCAGGCGAAAATCCATTTTATGATCCGATGAACCTTAACGAACTCCACGCCGCCATCAGCAAGGCGCTCGCGCAAACGTCAGAAACCGCACCCCTGCACGGTCTGGCGATTGAAGCGGAGCGCCTGGCCGACATGACCGGCTGGGCGATTGGACCGATCGATCCGCAAGGGCGAATCGCCGCCGCCTTCGAATTACTTAAACTGCAGGCCCGGGTGCGTTTCGAGGAAACACAGAGCCCCGAGGTGGCGCAGTTGCACGACGCGCTCGGAGACCTCATCAACGCCATCGCCAGTCACGACGACGATCTCAACCCCGACGGGATCGGTGCTTCCGAGGACGACTGACTGAGCCGTCCTGGCCGCGTACCGCGCTCCCGCCGTTGACTGCCGCGACGCTGCGCGCGACGCCGGAGGATTTCATCGTTGAAGAGCGTATGCCATTCACCCTGGCCGGCGCGGGCGAACACCTGTGGGTGAAGCTGTGCAAGCGCGGCCGACACCGAGCAGGTGGCAAAGCAGCTTGCGCGTACGGCCGGAGTGTCCGGTCGGGTGTTCCCGTATTTTCCGTTAATATCCTGTGCATGAATCCTGAACGCCTGAAGATTGTGGACGTCGCGGTCGGTGTGGTCCAACAATCAGACGGCCGAGTCCTGCTGGCTGAGCGGCCTCCCGGAAAACCGTGGGCTGGATACTGGGAATTTCCGGGTGGCAAGATCGAGCCCGGAGAGAGTGCCCTGCAGGCCCTCAGTCGCGAACTGCACGAGGAACTCGGCATCGAGATCGATCGCGCCTACCCGTGGATTACCTTCAACTACGCCTACCCCGAGAAACTCGTGCGCCTGCATTTCTACCGCGTACACGTCTGGCACGGCACACCCCATGGGCGCGAAACGCAGCGCATGTCATGGGAGGACCCGCTCGCCATCGGTGTCCAGCCGCTGCTGCCGGCCAACGAGTCGGTTCTGCGCGCGCTGAACCTGCCGCCGGTGTATGCCATCACGAATGCCGGCAAGCTCGGTGTCGATGCATTTATGGACCGGCTTCGGGCGGCACTGAAGAGCGGGGTGCGGCTGATTCAGGTGCGCGAGCCGCCGATGGCTCCGGCACAACTGGCGGAATTCGCCCAGCAGGTGGTGACTCTTGCCCACGCGCACGGTGCACGGGTATTGGTTAGCGGCGACAGGGTCGTCGCGCAACGCGCCGGCGCCGATGGTGTGCATCTGCCGGCAGAGCAGCTGATGATGCTCTCGGCCCCGCCCGACACGGGGTTGTGGGCAGCCTCGTGCCACAACGCCGCTGAATTGGCGCGCGCCGCCCAACTCAACGCCAGCTTCGTGGTGCTGTCTCCGGTATTGCCGACGCCGACCCATCCCGAGGCCGCCGGCATGGGTTGGGGGAGATTTGCGGAGCTGATTCGCGACTACCCGCTGCCGGTGTATGCGCTTGGCGGCATGAAGCTCGATCATCTGGACACAGCCATGCAGCGCGGCGCACACGGTATCGCGCTCCTGAGCGGTATTTGGTGAAGCCCGCGAAGCGCCCATGGCCCGACATGGGCACAGCCGGTAGAATGCCGCCCGGGACGTACGCATGCGCTTCACTCTGACACAACCGGACGACTGGCATCTGCATCTGCGCGATGGCGCGGCGCTGGCCGCGGTGCTGCCCGATACGGCACGTCGGTTCGCGCGCGCCATTGTCATGCCCAACCTGAAACCGCCGGTCACGACCGTCGAGGCCGCGCGCGCCTATCGCGAGCGGATTCTGGCCGCATTGCCAAAAGGTATGAGCTTCGAGCCGCTCATGACCCTTTATCTCACCGATGTCACGAAGCCCGATGAAATCGCCAAGGCCAAGGCGAGCGGTTTCGTGCAGGCCGTGAAATATTACCCGGCCGGCGCCACCACCAACTCGGAAAACGGCGTGACCGATCTGAAGCGCGTCAATCCCGTATTGACGGAGATGGAGAAGCATGACCTTCCGCTCTTGCTGCACGGCGAGGTGACCGACAGCGATGTCGATGTCTTTGACCGCGAGGCGGTGTTTATCGATCGCCATCTGGCACCACTCACGCGCGCGTTCCCCAAGCTGCGTATCGTTTTCGAGCACGTGACGACGAAACAGGGTGTGAGCTTTGTCGAGCAGGCCGGGCCGAACATGGCGGCAACGATCACCGCCCATCATCTGCTGCTCAACCGCAATGCCATGTTCGCCGGCGGCATCCGCCCGCACGCCTATTGTCTGCCGGTGTTGAAGCGCGAGGAGCATCGACAGGCCTTGGTGCGTGCCGCCACCGGTGGCAACCCGAAATTCTTCCTCGGCACCGACAGCGCGCCGCATGGCCGGCGCACCAAGGAGTCGGGCTGCGGCTGTGCCGGTATCTACGCGGCGCACGCGGCCATCGAACTGTATGCCGAAGCCTTCGAGCAGGCTGGCGCGCTCGACCGGCTGGAGGCATTTGCCAGTTTCCACGGACCGGATTTCTACCGACTTCCCCGCAACCGCCACCAGCTGGTGCTGGTGAAGGACTCCTGGACAGTTCCCGCCGAGCAGACCTTCGGTGACGACACGCTGGTCCCCTTGCGTGCGGGGGAAACCATTAGCTGGCGCCTGGCCGGCTGATCGACGTTCTGTTCTTTCCCGAGGCTCGTTCATCATGATTGAAACCATTGCTGCTGGCTGGATGTGGGCCGTCTTTATCGTGTTTGTGCTCGCTATGCTGGCCGTCGATCTCTATGTTTTCGGTGGGCGGGTGGCACACCGGGTCACGCCGCGCGAGGCACTGGCCTGGTCGCTGGTATGGGTGACGCTGTCGTTCGCCTTCGCGGGATTATTGTGGTGGTACCTGGACGGCACCGCCGGACGGGAGGTCGCCAACACCAAGTCGCTTGAGTTCCTGACGGGTTATTTGATCGAGAAATCGTTGTCGGTCGACAACATCTTTGTATTCCTGATGATCTTCGGCTACTTCGCCGTGCCGGCGGAGTATCAGCGGCGTGTGCTGCTGTACGGCGTGCTCGGCGCGATCGTGTTGCGCGCCATCATGATCCTGGCCGGTGTCTGGATCGTGAGCATGTTTCACTGGGTTCTGTACCTGTTCGGGGCGTTCCTGGTCGTCACCGGCATCAAGATGTTCCTGTTCGCCGAACACAAGCCGGACCTGGAAAAGAACCCGGTGCTGCGCTGGATGCGCGGGCACCTGCGCATCACGCCTGGCTTCGAGGGTGAGCGCTTTTTTGCGCATCGCGACGGCGTACGATACGTCACGCCGCTGCTGCTGGTGCTCGTGCTGGTCGAGGTGAGCGACATTGTGTTCGCGGTCGACAGCATTCCGGCGATCTTTGCGATCACGGCCGATCCCTTCATCGTCTTTACCTCGAATATCTTCGCCATTCTCGGTCTGCGCGCCCTGTATTTCCTGCTGGCGGATGCCGCCGACCGTTTCCACCTGCTCAAGTACGGACTGGCCCTGGTACTGCTGTTCGTCGGCACCAAGATGCTGATCGCGCCCTGGTTCAAGATCCCGATTGCCGCGGCGCTCGGTACGGTCGCGGCCATTATCGTTACCTCGATGGTGCTGAGCCTGGTCAGGACCCGCAAACACTCCGGCTGATTGGCCTGATTCGAATCATTTCGCGCGATGTCTGATCTATTCCCGACCGCGGCCTCGCCGCCGCTGGTGTCCGCGCTGCTGCGAACCCAGCCGGAGGATTTCGTGGTCAGCGAGGAGCTGGGTTTCCCGCTCACCGGTTCCGGTGAACACGTGTGGCTGCGCGTCCGCAAGCGCGGTTTCAACACCGACCAGGTCGCCGGCCACCTCGCGCGCCGCGCCGGGGTATCGCGCCGCAACGTCAGCTATTCCGGCATGAAGGATCGGCATGCCGTGACCGAGCAGTGGTTCAGTGTCTGGCTGCCACGCGCCGAGGTAGCGAACTGGCAGGATGGCATGCCCGAGGGTGTCGAGGTGATCGAGGTTACCCGCCATTCACGCAAGCTGCAACGCGGCGCCCATCGTTCCAACCGGTTCATCATCACGTTGCGGGAATGTGCCGGTGACGCCGCATTGGCCGCACAACGGCTTGCCGAAATCGCCCGGGACGGTGTGCCTAATTATTTCGGTGAGCAGCGTTTCGGGCGTGACGGCGACAACGTGGCTCATGCCGAGGCGATGTTCGCCGGGCAGGAAGAGGCGCGGGATAAGCACCGGCGCGGTATCTATCTGTCGGCGGCCCGCTCCTTCCTGTTCAATCTGGTGCTGGCCCGCCGCGTCACAGACGGCAACTGGAACCGCATCCTGCCGGGCGAAGCGTTGATGCTGGATGGCAAGAACAGCTATTTTATCGCCGATGGGATCAAGGCGAGGGCCGCAGGCCAAGGACGGCCTGATTGCGGTTTTGCCGATGAAACAGACGACACCCTGTGTGAGCGGTTAGAGCGTCACGACATCCACCCGAGCGGGCCGTTGTGGGGCGAGGGTGAACTGCCGAGCCGTGGCGAGGCCCGCGCGCTGGAAGAGGGCATCGTGTCTGAACATCGCCCGCTGGCCGATGGGCTCGCCGCTGCCGGCCTGCGCCAGGAGCGCCGCGCCCTGAGGCTGATACCGGCCGGGCTTTCGCACCAGTGGCTCGACCCGGCCACGCTACGGCTGGAATTTTCCCTGGCGCGCGGTTGCTATGCCACGACGGTGCTGCGCGAAGTGGCCAACTACCGGAATGCGGCCGGCCAGTCCGGAGCGGGCGACTCGGGAGACTGAATCATGATGGATGCAACTACCCTGTTGGGCATTGCCGCCGGTTCGGCGACGACGCTGGCGTTCATTCCCCAGGTCATCAAGACTTGGCGGACGCGCAGCACACACGACATCTCGCTCGGCATGTTCCTGCTGTTCAGCACCGGGCTGGTGCTGTGGCTGATTTACGGCGTGCTGATCGGTTCCTGGCCGATCATCATCGCCAACAGCGTGACGCTGGTGCTGGCGCTGATGATCGTCGTGCTCAAGCTACGGTACGGTTGATATCAGCACACGCACGTTGCTGTAGTTGAGCGGATAATTCGCAGCGGACGTTTTCAGCAGCCGGAGTCTTTGCCCCGTTGCCACCTTGTGCCGTCCAGGTAGAGCCCCTCTTCGCTGACGGTGACCCTGTACCTTTGCTGCGATCCATTGTTTGCCCGTAATACCAGGAGGCCCGCATTGGCCGGGCCGGAAGCCTGCCAGCGACCTGCGCCGCCACGCCGCGCGTCGCTATAGGCACCGCCGCCGAAGTTGCCCGAATTGCTGCTCGTGCGGTAGGTGCCGTTGCGGCACAGAAACAGGGATTTTTGCGAGTAGTGTCCGGTGCCGCTGCTGATGAGTGCAAGCTCGCGTCCAAGCAGATCCTTGGACCAATGCCCGCCGTCGCTCGAAGCCGCCGGATTTTCCGTTCCCGGTCCGCCCGGCGCATCGGCCGATACCCCAAACGCGGCCGCCAGCCGTTGCTGGCTCTTCTGGTATTCCTCTTCGTTCGCTTTCCAGGCGATGAGCCGGCGGGTCTTGGCGTTGAACTCCAGGTCGTACGGGACGTTGCCCTTCCAGGCCACGTGCAACGACCAGCGGGCCATGAACCGTCCTTGTTCGAGCTGTGACGAAGCCGGTTGGCCCAGCAGCGCGACCACCTCCGGATAGGTCATGCCTTCACGGAGTTGTGTGATTTTTTTCCCGGAATCGAATTCAAAGCCGGCACAGCCGGCGAGCAAGAGCGTGGCGGCCATCACCACTAGCAGCAACTGGCGAACGTGTTTCATCGAAGTATTCTCCTTAAATTAATTAGGTAGGGCGGGGTTTACCAGTGGTAGCTCAGACTCACGCGGCCGTAGGCCGTTTCCAGATTACTGCCTTCCGTTTTGCTGATCCCACCTTCCATCTCGACGCTCAGCCATTTGGCCGGAAAGAAACGGTGGCGCAGGCCGAAGGTGTCGCTGTAGCGCAGGTTGATCGCCGAGATGCTGCGCGTGACAGCCAGACCGAGATAGCTGTCCGGCCAGGAGTAGCCGACCTCGAATGAATCCACCCGGTCGCTCAGGGTGGAAGCGATGGTGCCGCCGCGGACGGTGCTCAGCAGGAAGGCGAAGGCAGGGGTGTTGAGTTGAGTCAGGTCGGTGTCGAATTCATAGGCGGCGTGCTCGATGCTCGCTCCCCAGCCGCGAGACGGCATGTAACCGGCCTGGATGCGCCAGCCCTTGCTTTCCATCTCGCGCGGGGAGCGCACGCCGGCGATCGGCCGGGACAGGAAGAAATGATCGCGATACTCGCCGTACAGGCTCAGCGACCAGGCTTCACCCTGCCACACGAGCGACGGCTCCACGGTTTTCAGCGTCAGCTCGCCGCGCTCGCCCCAGTAGCGGTATTCCAGCCCGGGCTCGACGCGGCCCAGCCGCTGCGTGCGGTAGCCCACGGTGTAGTTGTCGAGGATGATGTCGCCGAGCCCGCCCTCGGTCTTGGTCTGGCCCGCGCCCAGCGTCAGCCGGTCGCGCTTGCCCAGGGCCAGGTCGATATCGACGTTGAGATCGCGCGTATTCTCCGAATCGAGGCCGTACACGACACGGGCGGTGTTCTGGGGGGCGGCGTCGTTGGCCGTAGCGGCCTGGATCGACAGGACAGCGACCGCGGTGGCGATGACGCGGGTGAACGGACTGGACATACTGATGCTCCCTTACGATTATTCGTGTTCTGGAAATGCGGCCGCCATCATACCGCCATTGGCGGTCCGGGTTGAGGGCCGGCCGGCCCCCGGAAATGCTATAGTTTCGCCGATGGGAGACGTAATAGGCGGGACGCCAGGGACACGTGTCCGAGGGCCGCGCGCCGTAACGGAAGCCCTACTCGCTCTGCTCGTTCGTCCTGTCATAAAATCAGCCGCGATAGCGGCTTTGCGGTTCCCGGCCGGCCCGTCGCCGTACCGGGGCGGGCGGATCGACCGAATCTAAATTTTATCGCGCAGGAGAAGAATCATGGCAAAACCCCTCGTGGCCATCGTCATGGGCAGTCAGAGTGACTGGGACGAAATGTCCACGGCCGTCAAAGTACTGAACGATTTTAGTGTTGCCTGCGAGGCCAAGGTGATGTCGGCCCATCGTACGCCCGACCTCGTTGTCGATTACGTGCGTGCCGCGCCGGCCAATGGCATCCAGTGTTTCATCGCCGGCGCCGGTGGCGCCGCGCATCTTGCCGGCGTGATCGCCGCGCACACCACCTTGCCGGTGCTGGGCGTGCCGATGCCATCGAAGCACCTGAACGGCATGGACTCGCTGCTCTCGACCGTGCAGATGCCGCAGGGTATCCCGGTTGCGACCTTTGCCATCGGCAAGGCCGGGGCCGGCAATGCGGCGTTGTTCGCCGTCGCCATGTTGGCACTGAACGACGCGGCACTGGCGAAGAAGCTCACCGATTTCCGCAAGAGCCAGGCCGACAAGATCCGGGCCACGATCCTGCCCGGGGTGTAACAACGCTTGTTAGCAACCATACCCGTTCCTTCTCCCTCCGGGAGAAGGGAGGGATGAGGGTGCAACAATATGCTGTTGGTGACGATCCAGGTTATCCCCTCACCCCAACCCTCTCCCGGAGGGAGAGGGGGATAGTTGCATCGTTGAGGTTTCAACATGCGCGGACTTTTGATCACAGGGACCGACACGGGGGTTGGCAAGACCACGGTCGGCGCGGCGCTGGCGCGGTTGATCGCCGCGCGTGGCTTCACCGTCCGGGCGCGCAAGCCGGTGGAAACCGGTTGTCATTCCGATCACGGCCGTCTGCGCCCCGCTGACGCCGCGTTATTGCAGGCGGCGGCCGGCGCGAACGAATCGCTCGCCACGGTCTGTCCTTACCCGTTTGAAGCCACGGTCTCCGCCGAACGCGCCGCGCGTCTGGCTGGCACACGCCTGTCGCTGGACGATCTGGTCTCCGCCTGCCGCACGGGTGTCGCCGCCGGCGATTTCCTGCTGGTGGAAGGAGCGGGCGGCCTGTTGTCACCGCTGGCCGAACGCACCACCGTCGCCGATCTCGCCCGTGCGCTCGGATTGCCGGTGTTGCTGGTGGTGCCGGACCGCCTCGGTTGTCTCAACCACGCGTTGCTGTGCACCGAGGCGCTGGTGGCGCGCGGCCTGCGCTGCGCGGCAATCGTGCTGAATCGACTGGCACCCGCGCACCCGGCCGATCTCGACAACGCCGACGATCTGTCGCGCTGGCGGACGGAACCGGTGATCGCGCTTCCCTATGCGGCGGAGATCGCCGATACCGTACCGGAAGACTGGCGGCCCAGGCTCGCGTCGATCCTGCCCGGACTGCTATAGTAAAAAACAGCTGTCCCGAAAATCGCACCGGAGAAAACGCACATGGGTATCTGGATCTTTCTCGGCATCATCGTTCTCGTGGTCGTCCTGGTGGTCGGGATGTACAACAACCTCGTCCGCCTGCGCAACGCCTTCAAAAACGCTTTTTCCCAGATCGATGTGCAACTGACGCGCCGGCACGATCTCATCCCGAACCTGGTCGAGACCGTCAAGGGTTACATCAAGCACGAGCGCGAAACGCTGGAGGCCGTCATCGCCGCCCGCAACCAGGCAATCGCCGGGCTCAAGGCGGCCAGCGCCGATCCCGCGAATGCCAAGGCGATGCAGACCCTCGGCAGCGCCGAAGTGGCGCTCGGCGGCGCGCTCGGCCGCCTGCTGGCGGTGGTCGAGGCCTATCCAGACCTCAAGGCCAACCAGAACATGATGCAGTTGTCCGAGGAACTGTCGAGCACCGAAAACCGCGTGTCGTTCGCGCGCCAGGGGTACAACGATTCGGTCATGAGCTACAACAACGCGCGCGAAACTTTCCCGAGCTCGATGATCGCCGGCACCTTCGGCTTCCAGCCGGCGGCGCTGCTCGAAATCGAGTCGCCGGCCAAGCGCGAGGTCCCCAAGGTCGGTTTCTGACGGCGCACTGAAGCCGAAGGCGCGACATCCTGTCGCACGGCCCTCGACTCAATCCCATCGCCGACGCGCCATGCGCTTCTTCGAACACCAGGCCCGCGCCCGCCGCCGCACGCTGTGGCTGGTGCTCGGCATGCTGGTCGCCACCGCGATTGTGGTGGTGGCGGTTGATGCCGTGGTGGCCTTTGCCGCGTACCTGTCATCCGACACACCCCAGGCCGGCTTCGACCGCTGGTGGCCGGCCCAGACCGGACTGCTCGCCACCGCGACCGCGATCACCCTGCTGCTGATCGGCGGCGGCAGCCTGTACAAGATGGTGGCGCTGTCCGGTGGTGGCGCGGAGGTGGCGCGTTCGGTCGGCGCGGTGCCGATTGAGTCCGACACCACCGATCCGGCGCGCAAGCGTCTCGTCAACGTGGTCGAGGAAATGGCCATCGCCGCCGGCATTCCGGTGCCCGCAATCTTCGTGATGGAAGGCGAGTCCGGCATCAATGCCTTCGCCGCCGGTTACTCGCCGTCGGATGCGGCCATTGCCGTTACCCAGGGAACACTCGACACGCTGACCCGCGACGAGTTGCAGGGCGTGATCGCGCACGAGTTCAGCCACATCTTCAACGGCGACATGCGCCTCAACCTGCGCCTGACCGGTCTGTTGCACGGTATCCTGCTGATCGCGCTCGTCGGCCGCGGCATGATGCGCGTAAGCGGCCGGGGCGATGGCAAGGGCGCGGCCTTCCTGGTCAGCACCGGCTTTGCCCTGTTCGTGGTCGGTTTCATCGGCGTGTTGTGCGCCCGGATCATCAAGGCGGCGGTTTCGCGCAGCCGCGAATTCCTGGCCGACGCCTCGGCCGTGCAGTTCACGCGCAACCCGTCCGGCATCGGCGGGGCGCTGAAGAAAATCGCCGCCGGTGACGGGTCGGTGCTGGCGCACACCGAGGCCGAGGAGGTCAGCCACATGCTGTTCGCCACCGG
>CAKKRZ010000036.1 GCA_919902925.1 Acidiferrobacterales bacterium
CGCTACCTGTTCAAGCGCAAGATGACCATCCAGTTCCCGGAGGAACGCACGCCGATCAGCCCGCGTTTCCGCGGCCTGCACGCCCTGCGTCGCTACCCGAACGGGGAGGAACGATGCATCGCCTGCAAGCTGTGCGAGGCAGTCTGTCCGGCGCTGGCCATCACCATCGATTCAGAACCGCGCGCCGACGGTACCCGGCGCACGACCCGCTACGATATCGACCTCAGCAAATGCATCTTCTGCGGGTTCTGCGAGGAAGCCTGCCCGGTCGACTCCATCGTCGAGACACGGTTCATCGATTACCACGCCGAGAACCGCGAGCAGATGAATTACACCAAAGAGAAACTGCTCGCCGTGGGCGACAAGCTGGAAGGGGACATCGCCGCCATGCGGGCGATCGATGCCAAATACCGATAAGAAACTGAATCCGCAGATGAACGCAGATAACATCCACAGATGCACGCAGATAATGAATAGGAAATATCTGCGTTCATCATTCTGTTCATCCGCGTTAATCGGCGGATAAGAGATCATATGGAATTCAAACAGCTCATCTTCTGGTTCTTCGCCACGCTGCTGGTGTTTTCGGCGGCGATGGTGGTGACCGTGCGCAACCCGGTGAAGGCGGCGCTGTTCCTGGTGCTGTCGTTCGTGAGCGCGGCCGGCCTGTGGTTGCTGCTGCAGGCCGAGTTCCTGGCCATCGCCCTGGTGCTGGTGTACGTCGGCGCGGTCATGATCCTGTTCCTGTTCGTGGTGATGATGCTCGATATCAACATCGCCCGCCTGCGCGAGGGTTTTGGCGAGTACCTGCCGATCGGCGCCATCGTGGCGGTGCTGCTGGTCCTTGAACTCGGCATAATCCTCGGCGGTGAACGCTTCGGCCTCACGACCCTGCCGGAGCCGGCCGGGCTGCCGGCCGATGCCAGCAATACGCGCGCGATTGGCAAGCTTCTCTATAGCGTGTACGTGTATCCGTTCGAGATCGCCGGCGCCATCCTGCTGGTCGCGATCGTTGCCGCCATTGCCCTGACCATGCGCAAGCGCAAGGACACCCGCTACATCGATCCGGCCGCGCAGATGCAGGTCCGGCGCGAAGACCGCGTGCGCATCGTCAAGATGCGCGCCGAGAAGAAGCAGCCGCAGGGAGACAAGCCGTGATTCCGCTCAGCTACTACCTGATCCTGGGCGCGATCGTGTTTGCGATTGCCGTGGTGGGCATCTTTCTCAACCGCAAGAATCTGGTGATCCTGCTGATGGCGATCGAGCTCATGCTGCTGGCCGTGAACATGAACTTCATTGCCTTTTCGTACTACCTCAACGACCTGGCCGGCCAGATGTTCGTGTTCTTCATCCTGACCGTGGCGGCAGCTGAATCGGCCATCGGCCTGGCCATCCTGGTGGTGGTGTTCCGCAACCGGCGCAGCATCAACGTCGAAGACCTCGACACGCTGAAGGGCTGACGCATGTTCGGTTTAAGCAACGAAGCCATCTACCTGCTGATCCCGCTATCCTGCCTGGCGGGCTCGCTGCTCGCCGGCCTGCTCGGCTGGAAGTTCGGCCGCGTCTTTGCCCACACGGTCGCCATCCTCGGCGTGACCATCGCCGCCGTGCTGTCGGTCAAGGTGCTGGCCGGCGTGATGCTGCACGGCGAGGGTTTCAACGGCACGGTCTACACCTGGGGCGTGTCCGGCGGTATCCCGCTGGAGGTCGGTTTCCTGATCGACCCGCTGTCCGCCATCATGATGGTGGTGGTCACGTCGGTATCGCTGATGGTGCACATCTACACCATCGGCTACATGCGCGACGACCCCGGCTACCAGCGTTTCTTCAGCTACATCGCGCTCTTTACCTTTGCGATGCTGATGCTGGTGATGTCGAACAATTTTCTGCAACTGTTCTTCGGCTGGGAGGCGGTCGGTCTGGTGTCTTACCTGCTGATCGGTTTCTGGTTCAAGCGGCCGACCGCGATCCACGCCAACCTCAAGGCGTTCATCGTGAACCGCATCGGCGACTTCAGTTTCCTGCTGGGCATTGCCGCCATCTATTTCTATTTCGGCGATCTCGGCTACCAGGCCGTGTTCGCCATTGCCCCGCAACTGGCCGCGAAGACGATCACGGTCATGCCGGGGGTGGACTGGAACGTAATTACGGTCACCTGCATCCTGCTGTTCATCGGTGCCATGGGAAAATCCGCGCAGGTGCCGCTGCACGTGTGGCTGCCGGACTCGATGGAAGGCCCGACGCCG
>CAKKRZ010000037.1 GCA_919902925.1 Acidiferrobacterales bacterium
GAGCGCGCAGGGCGCGGTCCCGAAAACTCCGGGGGAGGGAAAGGGAGGGGGTGCGATATCAACGTCCTCTGTGCCGTCGCCCGTTTCGACCTATACAGGCAAGATCGATATTGAATGCGAAGTGCTGGTACTGGGTGCCGGTCCGGGTGGCTATTCGGCCGCGTTTCGTGCCGCCGACCTCGGCATGAAGACCGTGATGGTCGAACGCTATGCCGCACTGGGCGGCGTGTGCCTCAACGTCGGCTGTATTCCGTCCAAGGCGCTGTTGCACGTTGCCGCCGTGACCGAAGCGGCGCAGCAGCTCAATGAGCATGGCGTCTCGTTCGGCACGCCGCAATTCGATCTCGGCAAGCTGCGCGCCTGGAAGGACAAGGTGGTCGGTAAACTCACTGGCGGTCTCGGCCAGATGGCCAAGGCGCGCAAGGTGGACGTGGTGCGCGGTGTCGGCACGTTTATCGACGCCTGGCATCTCGAAGTGGCGCTGACTTCCGGTGACGGACAGCAGGCGACCGGCGGGAAGAAAGTCGTGCGTTTCGCCAAGGCGATCATCGCCGCCGGTTCCCAGGCCGTGAAACTGCCATTCATTCCGGACGATCCGCGCATCGTGGACTCAACCGGCGCGCTTGAACTCAAGGCCGTGCCGAAGAAGATGCTGGTCATCGGCGGCGGCATCATCGGCCTGGAAATGGCCACCGTGTACTCCGCGCTCGGCGCGCGCCTCGATGTGGTCGAGATGCAGGACGGCCTCATGCCCGGCGCCGACCGCGATCTGGTGCGCGTGTGGGACAAGATGAACAGCAAGCGTTTCGACCGCGTGATGCTCAAGACCAAGACCGTCAAGGTCGAAGCCGTGAAAGAGGGCATCAAGGTTACGTTCGAAGGTGCTCAGGCGCCCACCGAGCCGCAGCTCTATGATTCTGTGCTGGTTGCCACCGGCCGCGCGCCGAACGGCAAGAAGATCGGCGCCGACAAGGCGGGTGTGGCCGTCACCGATCGTGGTTTCATTGAAGTCGACAAACAGATGCGCACCAACGTGCCGCACATCTTTGCCATCGGTGATGTCGTCGGCCAGCCGATGCTGGCCCACAAGTCGGTGCACGAAGGTCATGTCGCCGCCGAGGCGGCCGCCGGCCACAAGGCATTCTTCGATGCCACGGTGATACCGTCGGTGGCCTACACCGATCCGGAAATTGCCTGGGTGGGCGTCACCGAAGACGAAGCGAAGATGGCCGGCCGCCAGGTCGGCAAGGCGGTGTTTCCGTGGGCCGCCTCCGGCCGCGCCATCGCCAACGGCCGCGACGAGGGGTTCACCAAGATCCTGGTCGACACAGAAACCCACCGCGTGATCGGCGGCGGCATCGTCGGCACCCACGCCGGCGACCTGATCGGCGAGCTGGCGCTGGCCATCGAAATGGGCTGCGATCCCGAGGATATCGGCAAGACCATCCACCCGCACCCGACCCTGTGCGAGTCGGTCGGCCTCGCGGCCGAGGTGTTTGAGGGGGTCTGTACCGACCTCATGCCGGCACGGAAGAAGTGACCGAACATCCGCCGCAAAGACGCCAAGAACGCAAAGTAATACAATTCAAAAATCGCTTTTCTTGGCGTCCTTGGCGGCAAAAACTCATATAGGCTCTTGTCATGAAGAAGATCAAAAAAGTCGTTCTCGCGTACTCCGGCGGTCTCGATACCTCCGTCATCCTCAAGTGGCTGCGCGAGACCTATGACTGCGAGGTGGTGACCTTCACCGCCGACATCGGCCAGGGCGAGGAACTTTCGCCGGCGCGCGCCAAGGCGAAGAAGATGGGGGTGAAGGAGATCTTCATCCTCGATCTCAAGGAAGAATTCGTGCGTGATTTCGTATTCCCGATGTTCCGCGCCAATACCTTATATGAAGGTGAGTACCTGCTCGGTACCTCGATCGCCCGTCCGCTGATCGGCAAGTACCTGGTCGAGATTGCCAACAAGACCGGGGCCGACGCCATTTCGCACGGCGCGACTGGCAAGGGCAACGACCAGGTGCGCTTCGAACTGACGGCCTATGCGCTCAAGCCGGATATCCAGGTGATCGCGCCGTGGCGCGAGTGGGACCTGACCTCGCGCGAGAAGCTGCTCAAGTATGCCGAAAAGCACGGGATTCCGGTCGAATACCAGAAGGGCAATAAGCCGCAATCGCGAGGTCCCTCTCGCGCGGCCCTTGGCTCGGTCCAATCGCCGAAGTCTCCGTATTCGATGGACGCGAATCTG
>CAKKRZ010000038.1 GCA_919902925.1 Acidiferrobacterales bacterium
CACAGATTGCCGATGGTGCAGCCGTGGATGGTGCACTGGTGGCCGATGGTGACATCGTCGCCAATGTGCACGGCGTGGCCGCCTTCGGCTGATTCGTGCGGATGGGTGACGTGGATGACCGTGCCGTCCTGCACGTTGGTGCGCGCGCCGATGCGGATGATGTTGACGTCGCCGCGCACGGAGCACATCGGCCAGACCGAGGAATCATCGCCGAGAACGACATCGCCAATCACGGCGGACTGCTCGTCGACATAGGCCCGTGCGCCCAGTATGGGAAGGATGTTTTTGTAAGGACGGATGGCCATGTTTGCTCCGTTGACTAATGATAATTCTGATTATCCCCTCACCCCAGCCCTCTCCCGCAAGAGGAGAGAGAGTACTATCTATGTTGCCAGGTCAGGGTTGGTTCATCGAGGGCGGCGAGCTGCTGTTTCAGCGCCAGCACCTGTTCCTCCCAGTAGCGATTGGAATCGAACCACGGGAAGGTGCGCGGGAAGGCCGGATCGCTCCAGCGCGCGGCGATCCAGGCGCTGTAGCGGAGCATGCGCAGGGTGCGCAGCGGCTCGATGAGTCGCAATTCACTGACGTCGAAATCGCGGAATTCACTATAACCTTCCAGGATATCGGCGAGCTGGGTCTCCATTTCCGCCGCCTCGCCGGACAGCAGCATCCACAGGTCCTGCACGGCCGGCGCCATCAGGCTGTCATCGAAGTCAACGAGGTGGGCGCCGGTTTCGGTCCAGAGAATGTTGCCGAGATGAAAATCGCCGTGCACGCGAATCCAGGCGAGATCGCCGGTGTGTGCGAAACATTCGTCGAGGCGCTGCAACAAAATGTCGGCGATGGCGAAGTAGCTGGCATGCAGTGGCGGCGGAATGAAGGGGCTCGCGCGCAGAAGTTCGACGGAACGGTGGCCGTAGGATTCGACCGTCAGCCGTTCCCGGTGGCGGAAAGGACTGGCGGCGCCGACGCGGTGCAGGCGCGCCAGATAGCGGCCGAGTCGCCGACGGTCATCCGGGCTGTGCAATTCCGGTGCGCGACCGCGGCACCAGGGGAAGAGCGCGAAGCGGAAACCCTGGTAGTGATGCAGGGTCAGACCATCGGCGCCGGGCATGGCCGCCACGGCGGGGATTTCCTGCTCGGCCAGTTCCCGGGCGAAGGCGTGCTCTTCCAGAATCTGGCGGTCGTCCCAGCGCTCGGGCCGGTAGAACTTCACCGCCAC
>CAKKRZ010000039.1 GCA_919902925.1 Acidiferrobacterales bacterium
CCGGCGTTCTGCACGATCTGGCGCAGCGGCTCTTCCATCGCGCGCAGCGCGATCTGGATGCCGATGTCCTGGTCGTGGTTGTCGCCCTTGAGCTTGCTGGCCTTGATGGACAGGATGGCGCGCACCAGTGCGGTACCGCCGCCGGCCACTACGCCCTCTTCAACCGCGGCGCGGGTAGCATGCAGCGCGTCTTCCACGCGCGCCTTCTTTTCCTTCATTTCCATTTCGGTGGCGGCACCGACCTTGATCACTGCCACGCCGCCGGCCAGCTTGGCCACGCGCTCTTGCAGCTTTTCCTTGTCGTAGTCGCTGGTGGCGTCTTCGATCTGCGCCTTGATCTGCTTGATGCGCGCTTCGATGTCGGCTTTCTTGCCCGCACCATCAATGATGGTGGTGTTTTCCTTATCAATCACCACGCGCTTGGCCGAGCCGAGCACGCTCACTTCGGCCTTCTCGAGACTCATGCCGAGTTCTTCGGAAACCACGGTGCCGGCGGTCAGCATTGCGATGTCCTGCAACATGGCCTTGCGGCGATCACCGAAGCCCGGAGCCTTCACGGCGCACACCTTGAGGATGCCGCGGATGTTGTTCACCACCAGGGTGGCCAGGGCTTCGCCCTCGACGTCCTCGGAAATGATCAGCAGCGGACGGCCCTGCTTGGCGACGCCTTCGAGGATCGGCAGCATCTCGCGGATGTTGGAGATCTTCTTGTCGTTGATCAGGATGACCGGGTTTTCGAGCTCGGCGCTCATGGTCTCCTGCTTGTTCACGAAGTACGGCGACAGGTAGCCGCGGTCGAACTGCATGCCCTCGACCAGGTCGAGTTCGTTTTGCAGGCTCTGGCCCTCTTCCACCGTGATGACGCCTTCCTTGCCGACCTTGTCCATCGCCTCGGCGATGATCTTGCCGATCGACTCATCGGCGTTCGCCGAGATCGTGCCGACCTGGGCGATTTCCTTGTTGTCGGAGCAGGGACGCGAGATCTTCTTCAGCGCCTCGACGGCGGCGATCACCGCCTTGTCGATACCGCGCTTCAGGTCCATCGGGTTCATGCCGGCCGCGACGCTCTTCAGGCCTTCGCGCAGCATCGCCTGGGCGAGCACGGTGGCGGTGGTGGTGCCGTCGCCGGCGATGTCGGAAGTCTGGCTGGCCACTTCCTTCA
>CAKKRZ010000040.1 GCA_919902925.1 Acidiferrobacterales bacterium
GTGCGCGCCGATGCGCGCACGAGCGCCCAGCCGGTCGTGATCCTTACTTCTTCCACGGAAGAACAGGACCTCGTCAACAGCTACCGCCTCGGCGCCAACAGTTACATCCGCAAGCCCCTGGACTTCAACCAGTTCATAGAGGCGGTGCGCCAGCTCGGACTCTACTGGCTGGCGTTGAACGAACCGCCGCCGCGCAAGACTTAACCCGATGCCAAACCAGCCCCTGCGCATACTGATCGTCGAGGACTCGGAGTCCGACACCGAGCTGCTGCTGCGCGAGCTGCGGCGCGGCGGCTATGTGCCCGAGTTCGAGCGGGTGGAAACGCCCGAGGGAATGAGTGCCGCGCTGGCCCGGCAATCCTGGGACCTGATCGTCTCCGACTACGCCATGCCGCACTTCAACGGCCTGCAGGCGCTGAAGCTCACCCAGGAAAAGGGGTTCGACATCCCGTTCATCATCGTCTCCGGATCGATCGGCGAGGACGTCGCCGTCGCGGCCATGAAGGCCGGCGCCCACGACTACCTGATGAAAGGCAACACCGCGCGCATGCTGCCCGCCATCGCGCGCGAGCTGCGCGAGGCGCGCATTCGCCAGGAACGCCGCCAGGCGGAAGAGACCATCCATCGCCTCGCCTACACCGACCCAGTCACCGGCCTGCCGAACCGCGTGCGGTTCCGCGAATACGTGCAACAAGCCATCGAGGAGGCGAAGAAACATCGCCATCCGCTGGCACTGCTGCACATGAACCTTGAACACTTCCGGGAGATCAACGACACGCTCGGCCACAACCGCGGCGACAACCTGCTGCAACAGGTCGGCATGCGCCTGCGCAGCGCGCTGTTCACACCCGATGTGGTCGCGCGGCTCGGCGCCGACGAGTTCGGCATTCTGCTGCCACAGCTGGCAGCCATCGATGACGTGCGACACGTCATCATGAAGCTCCAGAGTTGCCTGAAAACACCGTTCACGATCGACGGAATACCGATCGCCGTCGAGGCCAGCATCGGCGTGGCGACCATGCCCGAACACGCCGACGACGCGGATACGCTGCTGCAACGCGCGGACATCGCCATGTACCGCGCCAAGCAGATGGCGAGCGGCTATGCCGTCTACACGCCG
>CAKKRZ010000041.1 GCA_919902925.1 Acidiferrobacterales bacterium
CACAAGGTCTATCCGTGGATCGCCAAGGTGCGCTACTCGACGCCCGGCGTCGGCCTGATTTCCCCGCCGCCGCACCACGACATCTACTCGATCGAGGATCTGGCGCAGCTGATCTACGATCTGAAAAACGCCAATCGTCATGCGCGCATCCACGTGAAGCTGGTGGCCGAGGTCGGCGTCGGTACCGTGGCGGCGGGCGTGGCCAAGGCCCACGCCGACGTGGTGCTCATTTCCGGTCACGACGGCGGCACCGGCGCCAGCCCGCTGACTTCGCTCAAGCACGCCGGTCTGCCGTGGGAACTGGGTCTGGCCGAGACCCAACAGGTGTTGGTACAGAATCAGCTGCGCGACCGCATCGTGGTGCAGGCCGACGGCCAGCTGAAGACCGGGCGCGACGTGGTGATCGCCGCGCTCATGGGTGCCGAGGAGTTCGGTTTCTCGACTGCGCCGCTGGTGGTCTTGGGCTGCATCATGATGCGCGTGTGCCACCTCAACACCTGCCCGGTTGGCATCGCTACCCAGGACCCGGAGTTGCGCAAGAAGTTTGCCGGCCAGGTGGAGCATGTCGAAAATTATTTCCGCTTCGTGGCGCAGGAAGTGCGTGAGTACATGGCCGGCCTGGGCTTCCGTACCGTGGACGAGATGATCGGACGGCTCGACCTGATTAATGCCAAGCCGGCGCTGGAGCACTGGAAGGCGCGCGGCCTCGATTTTTCGCGCATCCTGTTCAAGCCCGACATGGGTCCGCAGGTGGCGATCCGGCAGGTGCGTGGCCAGGACCATGGACTTGAGCGTTCGCTCGACATGACGACCATCCTGCCACTGTGCCAGGACGCACTGGCGTCGAAAAAACCGGTGAACATCATCCTGCCGATCCGCAACGTGCATCGCACCGTCGGCACGATCCTCGGCTCCGAGGTGTCGCGCCGCCACGGCGCCGAGGGCCTGCCGGAGGACACCATCCGCATCCACTTCACCGGTTCCGCCGGCCAGAGCTTCGGCGCGTTCATTCCGTCGGGACTCACGTTCACGCTCGAAGGCGACGCCAACGACTACATCGGCAAGGGCCTGTCGGGTGGCAAGATCGTGGTGTACCCGCCGCGCCAGGCGAGTTTCGTGCCGGAGGAGAATATTCTGATCGGCAATGTGGCGCTTTACGGCGCGACCGCGGGCGAGGCCTATTTCCGCGGTGTCGCCGGGGAGCGCTTCGGCGTGCGCAACAGCGGCGCGGTCACGGTGGTCGAGGGCGTGGGCGATCACGGTTGTGAATACATGACCGGTGGTACCGTGGTCGTGATCGGCAAGACCGGGCGCAACTTCGCCGCCGGCATGTCCGGGGGCGCGGCGTTTGTGCTCGACGAGGCCGGCGATTTCCGGCGCCGCTGCAACCTGGCGATGGTCGACGTCGAAGGACTCGTCGACGCCAAGGACATCGAACTCGTCAAGGATTTGCTCCGGCGCCATCAGCGTTATACCCAGAGCACGGTCGCGGAGCGGTTGCTCGCCCACTGGCAGCCGGCGCAGACCAAATTCGTCAAGGTCATGCCCAAGGACTACAAGCGCGTGCTTGCGGCCATTCACCAGGCGCGCGCCAGCGGCGTGCCGGAAGACCAGGCGGTGATGGAAGCGGCGCATGGGTAAGATCACCGGTTTCAAGGAATTTCACCGCGCCAAGCAGCCCTACCGTCCCGTCGCCGAACGCGTGCGCGACTGGAAACAGGTCATGGCGCCGTTGGCGCCCGTCGTGCTCAAGGAGCAGGGCGCGCGTTGCATGGACTGCGGCATTCCGTTCTGTCACCAGGGTTGCCCGCTCGGCAACCTGATCCCGGACTGGAACGACTTGGTGTACCGCAACCTGTGGCCGGAGGCCATCGCGCGCCTGCACGCGACCAACAATTTCCCCGATTTCACCGGCACGCTGTGCCCGGCGCCGTGCGAAGGCGCCTGCGTGCTCGGCATCAACGACGACCCGGTCACCATCAAGGCGATTGAGTTGGCGATCAACGATCGTGCCTGGGACGAGGGCTGGATCAAGCCCAAGCCGCCAACAGTGTTGACGCACAAGAAAGTGGCGGTCGTCGGCAGCGGCCCCGCCGGCCTGGCGGCGGCCCAGCAGTTGCGCCGCGCCGGCCACGAGGTCACGGTGTACGAGCGTGACGATCGCATCGGCGGATTGATGCGCTACGGCATTCCCGAATTCAAGATGGAGAAACGCGTCCTTGATCGCCGCCTGCAACAGATGGCGGATGAGGGTGTGGTGTTCCGGCCCAACAGCCATGTCGGCGTGAATGTACCGGTGGGCGACCTGCGCAAACAATTCGATGCCCTCGTGCTGGCGGGCGGCGCCTGTGCGCCGCGCGATCTGCCGGTGCCGGGCCGGGAGCTCAAGGGGGTGTACCTGGCCATGCAGTACCTCGCCCAGTCCAACCGCCGTTGCCAGGGCGACACCATCGACCCGGCAGCGGTCATCGATGCCAGGGACCAGCATGTCATCGTCATCGGCGGCGGCGATACCGGGGCCGACTGTCTCGGCACCGCCCATCGTCAGGGCGCGGCCTCGGTGCAATCGCTCGAAATCATGCCGCGTCCGCCCGAGGCGCGCGCCTCGGATAACCCCTGGCCGCAGTGGCCGGTAATCTACCGCGTTGCCTCGGCGCACGAGGAAGGCGGCGAGCGCCACTACGCGGTCTCGACCAAACGATTCATCGGTGATGACTGCGGCCGGGTCAAGGAGATCGAACTGGTCAGGGTGGAGCTGCAACGCAGCAATGGACGCATGGTGTTCAATGAGATTCCCGGCAGCGTGTTCACGTTGCCGGCCAACCTGGTGCTCCTGGCCATGGGGTTCACCGGCGCGGAACGCGCGGGCCTGCTCGAACAGCTCGGGGTGAAGTTTACCGATCGCGGCAATGTCTGGCAGGAGAACTGGATGACCTCGGTGCCGGGCGTGTTCGCCGCCGGCGACATGCAGCACGGCCAGTCGCTGATCGTGTGGGCGATCGCCGAAGGCCGCTCGGCCGCGCGCGCGGTCGACCGCTACCTGATGGGCGCCTCCGATCTCCCGGCGCCGTTATAAGAACTTCTGCCGCAAAGACGCGAAGAGCGCAAAGAAAGGCAGGCTCAGGTTTAACCCAGAAACCCTTTGCGCTCTTTGCGTCTTTGCGGCAAGAATTCATAAATGACAACACTTAAAAATGACCGTTTCCTGCGCGCGCTGCTTCGGCAGCCGGTGGACGTGACGCCGGTCTGGATTATGCGCCAGGCCGGGCGTTACCTGCCCGAGTATCGTGCCACCCGCGCGCGGGCCGGGAATTTCAAAACCCTCTGTCAGACGCCGGAGCTGGCCTGCGAAGTGACGTTGCAGCCGCTGGCGCGTTTTCCGCTCGATGCCGCCATCCTGTTTTCCGACATCCTCACCATCCCCGACGCCATGGGGCTCGGGCTCGAATTCACCGACGGTGAAGGCCCGCGCTTCAGCCGGCCGGTGCGCAGCACCGCCGACGTCGCGCGCCTGGGCGTGCCCGACCCCGAGTCCGATCTTCGCTACGTCATGGACGCGGTGCGCCTGATCCGCCGCGAACTGCACGGACGCGTGCCGTTGATCGGCTTCGCCGGCAGCCCGTGGACACTGGCTACCTATATGGTCGAAGGGCAGGGCAGCAAGGAGTTCAGCGTCATCAAGCGCATGCTCTACGACCAGCCGGCGCTGTTGCACCACTTGCTTGAGGTGTTGGCGCAGTCGGTCACGGCCTACCTCAATGCCCAGATCGCCGCCGGCGTTCAGGCCGTCATGATCTTCGATACTTGGGGTGGCGTGCTGACCCCGCGCGATTATCTTGCATTTTCGCTCGCCTACATGAAACGCATCGTGGCCGGACTGAAGCGGGAACACGGCGGAGCCCGTATCCCGACGATCCTGTTCACCAAGAACGGCGGCCAGTGGCTGGAGGCGATGGCCGACAGCGGCGCCGACGCGCTCGGCATCGACTGGACCACCGGCCTGGACGAGGCGCGCCGCCGCACCGGCGGCCGCGTGGCGCTGCAAGGCAACATGGATCCGGCGTTGCTGTATGCCTCACCCGAGCGGATTCGCGAAGAGGTCGGTAGCATCCTGGCCAGTTACGGTCAGGGGCCCGGGCATGTCTTCAACCTCGGTCATGGCATCCACCCGCACATCGATCCCGACAAGGTCGCGGCCCTGGTCGCGGCCGTGCATGAACTGAGCGTGCCTTACCACCGCTGAGACCCGGGAATGTGGATGCCGCGACCTGTCCCTTCGAGAAGGCCATCCTCAGCGTGCGCTGCACCTGCGAGTTGTCCACGCGCCGCGTCGTCGCCGAGCGTATGAACGCCGGTTGCCACGATGTGGCGGCGGCCCGGCAATGTCATGCCTTGTTGGCGCTCCTGTACGAACGCGCCCGTTTCGCCCTGAAGGCTGCCGGCCCGATCGAGAACCTGCCGTTTGGCAAGAAGATGAAGGTCATGGTCGGCGGGCTCACCGGCCTGCAGGCCGTGATCAGTCCGACGGCCCCCGCCACGCCGGTCGAAAACGTGTACAGGCTGGTCACCGCCGCCGTGGAGCGCTTTGGCGGCCTGGAACGACTGCCGTATGACGAGATCGTCCTGACGATCCGGACGACGCCCGGCCGGCCGCCGCGTGGTTGAGCTTTGCCGGGCGGAAGACTACAGTTTTTCGACATGACCGCCGACGACCTGTCCGTAACCGCTACCACCGTCGATCCGGGGCTGGCCGCCACGCTGCGCCGCCATCTTGAGGGTCTGCAACGGACCCCGGACGGCAAAGTGCTGTACTCGCTCATCGTTCGCGCCATGGGGCGCTACGATGACGGCAGCGGCGGTATCGAAAAGGCCTTCCTGACGTTCCTGCACACGCTGCTGGCGCGTTGCGTCGGCGACGAAAAATACAACCCGGTCACCCGGGTCAAGGCGCGCCTGATCCAGCAGCGACTGGCGTTGTACCTGCTGCATCGTCCGGAGCCGTCTCCCGCCGAGCCGGCGAACGTAC
>CAKKRZ010000042.1 GCA_919902925.1 Acidiferrobacterales bacterium
CGCCCCTTCGGGCTTGCGGGCAAAGGCTTGCGATGCTCGGGTGCGCCATACGGGGGTTGAACGTCAAACCCGGCAGGCGCAAGATGACCATCTTATCCACAGGAAATACGCTGGAAAAATTACTGCGTAAATAAATCTGTTTCGAATTTGATTTGGATTTGCGGATTTGTGTGAAAGGGAGACAAAGCAATGGCAAAGACAAGCAATGGGAATGACGAGACCATAAATTTGCTTCGATTCATTGTTGCAATTGAATTGTGGAAGTCTGGTGTATCGCAGGCCGATATAGCAAGGCGTTTGGGAATAGCTACGGCTTCGGTCAATAAGTATGTTAAAGGGCTAAAGAAAAACCCCGAGACACAATGAGGTAACGCAATGGCTAAGGGAACCGATGAACTGATATTGCAGCGGCTGGAACAAATACTTCGCGTTTTAAGCATTCAAGTTGCCGCCGATAGGAGTCTTACCGAGAGAGCCAAGTTATTAAAGATGGCGGGTCTGGAGAATCAAGTCATAGCAGATGTTCTCAATATCTCTGTCCCGAGTGTTAGAACGCTAACATCGAAATTCAGAGATAAAGTGGGGGGGAGAAAACGCAATGAAAGATGACTCAGAAAGGATCGAGCGGCTTCTCGTTCTGCTGTTGTTGGAGGCTATGAAAAATTCTTCACAAAAGGAAAAAGCATGGAAGCTGAATCAGGCAGGGTTTTCTAATATTGATATTTCTGAATTACTAGATACGAGTCCAGCAGTTATCGCGACGTACATTTACAGCCGTAAGAAGAAAAAACTAAAAAAGAAATAACAGCCAGATCCAATAGTATTGAAAATGTCTATAACAGCTGATTTTCGGTTATACGAATTTTCGCTTGAACGAGTTACCAATTCTGGTCGATATCTCGGTCATAGGTTCTATTGGAAGCTGTTTTTCCTAGAAAATGTCTTTCGTATATTGATCAACTCTATCTTGACAGTCTCGCAGGGGCCCGACTGGTGGCAGCTTGCTGTGAATGAAACGATCCGGAAAGACGTCGAGCGATTTCGAGGCCAATATTCAAAGAAGGCATGGCGAAGTAATTCTATCAAGCATGGATTGTATTACGTTGGCCTATCCGACCTCAGTGAAATCATGCGGGCAAATGCAGACTTCATCAGAGAAGTGATTCCAGAGATTGACGATTGGTTGATCAACATTGAGGCATTGAGAATACCCAGAAATACGTTGGCACACATGAACTACCCAAACGTCACCGACTTGGATCTGATTGAAAAACTGTACAACCTCTCGAGGCATTTAATACCGAAGCTCAGCATGAAAAGGATTCAACCACTCATCCCAGAATAAATGACTCCGCGTAGACGAGGTTCGTAAAGATTCTAGGTATCTTTTCCTGACATATTGGAGGACATATGGCCAAAACACAGACAAAGAAGAAGAGACAGAAAAAGCTACAACCTACAGATGAGCATGCACTTCCCAGCCTTTCATTGGTTTTTGGCTACATTGCCGTGAAGGAACTGCAGCGCCTCGAAGATAAAGTATCGATACTAGCAAGACTTGGTTATGGGAACAGTGAGATTGCAACAATATGTGACACTACTGTTGGAACAGTTGCGCCAATGAAGTCGCGTCTGAAGAGTAGGAGGTGATAAATGCCGGGTGACAATGATGCAATACGTCTCATGCTTGGGTATTTATGTATATCCAAGGAAGCGGAGGCTAGTTTAGTCAGGAAGGTTGAAATCCTAGACCGGTTTGGCTTGTCTGACTCTGATATATCAAAAATATGTGATTGCTCTATCCAATCGACGCGTAACGCACGTTTGGCCTTGAAGAAGGGGAAGCATGGCGACAAGAAGAAGTAGAACGCGCCGTCTAGTGCGGATACCGAAAGAATACCTCGATGCTGTAGAGCTAGGGAATGCGTTATTCCCTCCGCTTTTCCAACTCGAGAATGGTCTTCGCTTGGCTATCCATAATTTTTTGGCGACGTGTTACGGAGAGTCTTGGTGGCAGACATCCCTGAAAGGGCTTCTACCCACGATATATGTATACTCAGAGAACCAACAGGAACGGCGCGATGCTATGCCTTGGATAGGCGATTCAGCGAGAGTTCAGATTTTGCCTATCCACTTAGTTACTCTTGGCCATCTAGAAGAGATAGTTAAGAAATATCGTTCCGACTGTATTCCTGAACTTTTTCCTACGATTGAATTCTTCCTTGGTCATATGGAACCGATAAAGCGAGTCAGAAACCTTTACTCTCACATGTTCCCATGTATCACGAGCGCTGATTGTAGGCTGGCGAAGCGAGAAATTCTGACGTTGGCACCTCATATTAATACTCGGCTCCCCTGAGGGGAGGTTGGCCATCGCGAGGGTCTTGCAGTGAAACATTTCCCCGAATGGGGTGCAGCTATTCGTTGGGTCGCCGTTGCGTTCCCGCAATGCGCCGGTAGGTTTCTTCGTAAATGATCGCGCGCGGTCCGATGGCGATCAGTTCGAGCCGCTTGCGGGCCATGATGCGATATACGATGCGGAAGCGGCCGACGCGAAGGCTGCGCAGCCCTTCGAGGTCGTCCTTGAGCGCCTTGCCGGAATTCGGGTCGGCGAGCAGTTGTGCAAGGGCGGAGCGAACCTTGCGCTTCAGGGCGGGGTGCAGGTTCTGGATGAGCCGGACAACATCCGGCGGGACCGACAGCTGGTGAATCGGGCGCTTCATGCGCGCAAGGTTTTTCCTGTACAACCGGAATCAGGTTACTTGAAGAGCTCGTCCAGCGTGTAGAGCCTGGCCTTGCGCGCCTTGAGCGCGCGCAGGCCGGTCTTGATTTCGCGCATCAGGCCGGCATCGGCGCGCACGGCGTTCGTCTCCTGCCAGCTGTCGTACTCGTCGGCGCTCACCAGCACCGCGACCGGACGACCGTTCCTGGTGATGACGACTTCCTCGTCACGGCGGCTGACTTCATCGACCAGACCGCTCAGTTTGGTCTTGGCTTCGGACAGGGAGAGGGTTTTCATGGTGTCACCTGCAATTGACCAGAATTCTGGTCAGATTAGCAGCGGCCCCGGGTTTGGTCAATTAAAGGCTTTCGGGAATCGAATTCGTAGGGCGCAATGAGCAAAGCGAATTGCGCCGAATGGATTTGACGTTTGCCGTTGACGTACCCACCCCCTATGCCGCGTCTGAGCACCGAAAGGCTTTGGGTAAGCGCCTCGAAGAGGTCGCCCACAGGACGTGGGCGACTGTCCCCCGCGACAGGAGTCGCGTGGGACAGCGTGGGTCCCAAAGCCGCGGAGCGGAAGGAAGAAGCGGCATCGGGGGGCGTGCTTTCTTTGGTAGCTTTCTTTGCACGAGCAAAGAAAGCTACCCATGGGTCGGGGGCGGAGCACCCCAGATTAAAACCACGCGCCCGAAGGCGCAACCAGTACATCCTGTACTGCGCCCCTCGGCTCGATCCAATCGCCGAAAGGCGCTCAACATAAATATGCTACCCCTCACCCTCGCCCTCTCCCGGCCCTCATCCCCACCCCTTCTCCCGGAGGGAGAAGGGGGCGAGCCGAGCGCGCTTGCGCGCGACCACGTTTACTCTGGGAGAGGGGAAGAAAAGTAAGGCGCCTCCGGCGACTTAACTTTTCCGGCTACGCCGCTCCGCCCACCAAGCCGCCAGGCGCTTAAACACCACCCCCACCGTCCTCCCCCAGGCAACATACAGAAGCCGATACCAGCGCCGCGCCCACGGAATATCGACCGCCAGCAGGGCCAGGCCGAGCGGGAACATCCAGTAGCCGAGGATCGGCAGGAAGCCGAGCGCGCCGCCGATCATGAGCAGGATGCCGGCGCCGCGGCGCAGCCAGACCTTTTCGGTCGTTTTGAGGTGGTGAAAGTAATCGAGGATGTAGCTTTTCATGGGGAGGGCGGGTTTATTTGCACGCAACGACTCGCTAAGCTTACTGCATGGCACTGCGCTTCACCAAAATGCACGGACTCGGGAACGACTTTGTCATCATCGATCTCGTACGCCAGCGGGTGGAGCTGACGCCGGAGCAGGTGCGGCGTCTGGCCGACCGGCATTTCGGCATCGGCTGCGACCAGGTGTTGCTGGTCGAACCGTCCACCCGTGACGGGGTCGATTTCCGTTATCGTATTTTTAACCGCGATGGTGGGGAAGTTGAACAGTGCGGCAACGGCGCGCGTTGTTTCGCGCGCTTTGTCCGCGATCAGGGTTTGTCTGCGAAAGACGAGATCACGGTCGAGACGCGCGCCGGCCTGCTGCGACCGCGCCTGGAGGCGGACGGGCGGGTCACCGTCGACATGGGCGTGCCGACCTTCAATCCCGCCGAGGTGCCCTTTACCGCCCCGGCCCGCGCCGACCGCTACCCGCTGACGGTGGACGGCGAAACCGTCGAGGTCAGCGTGCTGGCCATCGGCAATCCCCATGCCGTGTTGATTGTGCCGGACAGCGAACGGGCGCCGGTGCTCACGCTCGGCCCGAAGATCGAACACCACCCGGGTTTTCCAAAGCGGGTGAATGTCGGATTCCTGCAGGTCATCGACGCCGGTCACGTGCGCCTGCGCGTGTGGGAGCGGGGCGCTGGCGAAACCCTGGCCTGTGGCAGCGGCGCCTGCGCGGCGGTGGCCGCCGGTCGTGTCCGGGGCCTGCTCGATGATAGAGTAACGGTCAGCCTGCCGGGCGGGGTCCTGGATATCCGCTGGCCGGGCGAAGGCCAGCCGCTGTGGATGACCGGGCCGGCCGTGACGGTCTACGAAGGAACCATCGATCTCGATCGCCTATGAGCCAGAAGCCGACCAGCGAGGAAACCGGAGACGAGTTGAGCTGGGAGACGGCGGTCGTGCGTTACCTCGAGGAGCATCCGGAGTTTTTCGAACAGCATCCGGACATGTTCGCCCGTCTGCAACTCAACCACGAAACCGAAGGTCGCACCGTCTCGCTGATCGAGCGTCAGGTGCAGGTGTTGCGCGCGCGCGAGGTCTCGCACGATCGCCAGTTGCACGACCTGGTCAACAACGCGCGCGACAACGACGTCATCGGCAACCGCCTGCACCGCTTCGCGCTGGCGATGGTGGAAGCGACCCTGGCGGACGAGGCGCTCGATGCCGCCACTGAACTGTTGCGACAGGAATTCAAGCTGGATGGCGTCAGTGTCCGTTACTTCGCCTCCGAGGATTTTGCCGGCACCCGCCCGGAATGGATCGCGGCCGGCGATCCGCTGCTGGCCGAGCTGTTGCGCCAGTTCAGCGGCGGCAAACCGCTGTGCGGATCCAAGCTCGACGACGCCCGGCTCGCCTTTCTGTTCGCCGAACAAGCCGGCGCGATTCGCTCGACGGCGTTGTTGCCGCTCGGCGACAAGCGCCCGCGCGGCGTGCTGGCCCTCGGCAGCGCGGACGTCCAGCGCTTTCATGCCGGCATGGGCACGGTCTACCTGACCCGTCTCGGCGATTTGCTCGATCGCACCCTGGAGCGGTTTGCCGTCTGAGCCTTCGATGCGCGAGCCCGATCGCCGACCGATCGACCGATTCCTGCAGTCGCTGGACACCGAACGCCGTTACTCCCCGCATACCCGCGCCGCTTACGCGCGCGATCTCAAGCGGCTGTATTCTTTTTGCGCAGATGACGGCGTGCGCGACTGGGGTGCACTGGAGCCGGCCCGGTTGCGCGCCTGGGTGGCGCGCCTGCATCGCCAGGGTCTGTCCGGTCCGAGCATCGCGCGCTGGCTGTCGTCGGCGCGTTCCTTCTACCGTTTTCTGCGTCGCGAACAGCTGACCGCGAACAACCCGTTCGCCGGCGTGCGCGCGCCGCGCGCTGGCCGGCGGCTGCCCCAGACGCTGTCCGTGGACGAGGCGGTGCGGCTGGTGGAGATCCCGGCCAACGATCCGCTCGCCCGCCGCGACCGTGCGCTGCTCGAACTGTTTTACTCCAGCGGCCTGCGCCTCGCAGAGCTGGTGGCGCTGAACCTGGACGATATTGATTTGCGTGCCGCGTTGGTGCGCGTGCTCGGCAAGGGGCGCAAGGAACGGCTGGTGCCGGTTGGCCGCGCCGCCATCGAGGCCGTGCAGGTCTGGCTGGGCGACCGTCGCGCATTGGTCCGCGACGGCGAGTGCGCGGTTTTCGTCAGCCGTGATGGGCGGCGTCTGGGCGCGCGCTCGGTTGAGCTACGCATCGCCCACCATGCCCGGCGCCAGGGGCTCGGCCGCCATGTCCACCCGCACATGCTGCGCCATTCGTTCGCCACCCACCTGCTGGAGTCGAGCGCCGATCTGCGCGCCGTGCAGGAGCTGCTCGGCCACGCCAACCTGTCCACCACCCAGGTGTACACGCACCTCGATTTTCAGCACCTGGCCAAGGTCTACGATGCCGCCCACCCGCGTGCCCGGCGCCGGACGCCGCGAGGCTGAGGCCGGACTTCGGCGCGCGCCGCGCGTCCGTCTGCCAGCGGCTGGCGTTGGGCCCGGTCGACCCTCCACCATGGGCTCATGAGCGAAACGCGCTGCTACAGTCTGCGCCGGCTGTCTCCGTATCTGGGCACCGTTCAGATCGTCGAGATGACCGGCGCCCGGGCGATGAGTCCGGACGGGCTGACCTGGCAGGTGCAGATCCAGAATCGCGTGGCCGCCGTCGGCGGGCGCACGCGTTTCTCAACGCACGGCATCTGGCGCGCCGATGGCAGCGGCGATCTGGTGGAGACGGAACGCACCCTGCCCTACATCGACGCCCTGCGTACTCTGCCGCGGCTGCCGTTGACGTTGGCCGACCGGATGGAGCTGTGGCTGCTCGATGCCCACGATGGCCTGCCGCTGGCGCTGCTCAAAAGCGGTTTTCCGCAGATCAAGCCGGCGCGCGTGGGCGATGTTCGCTGGCATGCCGTGCCGCCCGGCGATCACTCGTTCGTGTCCGCCAGCCTGGCGGTGCAACAGGCGGCCGGGGCCGCGCCCGGCGAAGGTTTAGCGCACGCCGAAGTGCTGACGCGTTTTGTGCAGGAGGCCGCCGGGTCCGCCCCGCGCGCGCAGTGGTTCCTGCGCGAGGACGATGGCTCGGGAGCCGGGCAGGGCGGCCTCGGACTCGAAGGCGACAGTGCCCACCGGCGGCTGCCCGCCGACGCCTTTCCGGAACTGCTGGTGCGCGAGCGCTGGGACGACGACGTGGCCGCCGATCTGGTGCGTGATTACCATGCGCATCTGTCGGCCTGGCTGTTGACCCACACCAACCTCGCGCGCGAGACGCGCCGGTTGTTGGAGCACGACGCCTGCCGGCGCGCCCCGGAACTTTACCGGCTGCGTCACGTGCTGCCGGAGGTGATCGACCCCGAGCGGCTCAAGGTTGCGATGGTCGAGGCGCTGATTCGGCATGCCAATGCCGAGGCGGTTACCACGGCCTGACGGTGGAAATAGACACCCATGCCGCGTGTCTTTCGGGGGTGGCGTGGCGGGCGTAGAATTGCGGTCATCATGAACGAAAGCCTGCGCGAACGGATCGTCGAGGCGGCACTGCAACTGGCCGGTGAGCGCTCGTGGGAGCGCGTGCGGTTGCACGACGTGGCGGCGCGCCTGACCATCCCGCTGGCCGAGATCGGCACCTGTTTCCGCGAGAAGGAGGAGATCGCCGACGCCTGGTTCGACCGCGCCGACCGCGCGCTGCTGGCCGCGGCCGGCTCGCCGGTCCTGGAGGCGATGACGGCGCGCGAACGTTTCGCGGAACTGCTGATGGTCTGGCTGGGCGCGCTGGCGCCGCACCGGCGGGTGACGCGGCAGATACTCGCCGGGAAACTGGAGTTCGGTCACGTCCACTATCAGTTCGCGGGTTTGTTGCGCGTCAGCCGCACCGTGCAGTGGCTGCGCGAGGGCGCGCGGCTGGACAATCCATTGCCGTGGCGGGCCCTGGAAGAAAGCGCGCTGACCAGCATCTATCTGCTGACCGTGCTGCGCTGGCTGGGCGACGAAACGCCCGGGTTCACCGCTACCCGTGCCTTGCTCGATCGCCTGCTGAAAAAAGGCGAGCGCCTGGCCGACGTGGCCGGACCGTGGTTCGGCCGGGTCCGCCCGCACCGGGAGGCGGCATGAACGAGGACCGCCGCAAGCCTTTTCCCGTGCAGGTGTCGGTGGCCGCGCCGGACAATGAGGAATATGTCGACAGCGAGCACAGCGGTTGTGCCGAGAATGAACCCTATGCCTTGCGCGTGCTCGGCGACAGCATGGTGCCCGAGTTCGAGGACGGTCACATCATCATTGTCGAACCGGCGCTGTCGGCGGCCAGCGGCGCTTACGTGGTCTGCGAATACGAGGGCGAAACCTGGTTGCGGCAATACCTGGAAGAAAACGGCCGGCGTCTGTTGCGCGCCGTCAACGCGGAATATCCGGCCATCGAGATCACCGGCCGGCTGACGATCCGCGGTATCGTCTCACAGCGCGTCGGTCGCCGCCGCCGCGATCGCAAGCACTATCCCTGAACCGGACCAGACGTCTCAGATTTCGCGTTTGCCGTACAGGTGCGCGCGCGACCATGGCAACTGGTTGTGGCGCGGGCGCGCGAACAACACCTGGAACAGTTGCAGTGCGCCGGTGCTGAAGGCGGCGATCGAGCCCGCCAGGTACAGCCGCCAGGCGCGCACAAAGAAGGGGTCGAACATTTTCTCGGCCACCGGTGCGTGTCGTTCGAAACGTTCCAGCCAGTGCGCGAGCGTTTGCGCGTAATGCAGCCGCAGGTTTTCCACGTCCAGCACCGACAGATCGTTGGGAGCGAAAATTTCCATCATCTCCTGCAGGGTCGGCGGGTAGGCGCCCGGGAAGATGCGCTTTTCGATCCAGGCGTTCATTTTTTCCGGTTTGTTGCGCCCGATCGTGTGGATCAGGCCGCGCCCGCCGGGCGTCAGGCAGTGGTCGATGACGTCGCCGAGCTCGCGGTACTGGCTGGTGCCCACGTGCTCCAGCATGCCGATGGAGACAAACGCATCGAACTCGCCGTCGATGTTGCGGTAGTCATCGAGCACGTATTCCACCTGGCCGTCGAGGCCGTCGGCCTTGGCCCGCTGGCGAGCGAAGGTGACCTGTTCGTGGGAGATGTTGTAGGCGCGCACGGTGACGCCATAGTGCCTGGCGAAGTGCCGGGCCAACCCGCCCCAGCCGCAGCCGGCCTCGACCACCCGATCGCCGGGTTTGAGCATAAGCTTGCGCGCGACGTGATCGAGCTTGGCGATCTGCGCCTGCTCGATGGTCATGTCCGGCTCGGGATAGTAGGCGCAGGTGTACTGCATGGCCTCGGTGTCGAGCCACAGGCGGTAGAAGTCGTTGCCGAGATCGTAGTGATGGTGGATGTTGTGGCGCGAGTCGCTCAGCGAGTTGGCGCGCGGCCGGTTGAGGAGTTGCGAGCGCAGTTTTACCAGCCGGCTGCGGCGGACGGCGGCGTTGCTGGCGCGATAGGCGATTTCGAGAAAGGCGATGAGATCGCCCTCCACCTCGATGCGACCGACGCTGTACAGATCGCCGAAGTGCAGATCCGGGTTGATCAGCAGGCGGTAGAGCGCGCCGCGGTCGCGCAGGTGGGCGCGCATGGTCGGCGTGACGCCGACCGGCGCAATCTCCTCGTCATTCCACAGACGCAGCGCAATCGGCGGGTTGCCCAGCACTTCCAGCATCTGCCGGGCGAGGCGGCGTTCGAGGCCGGAGACCCGCTGTTCGCGGGTGTCTTCCGGAATGTCGATCGACCCCGAGGCGGTGGCGGGCAGGGTGAGGTGGCTGGCCTTGCTGCTTTTCATGGTCGTCATCCGTGCGCTGTTCTGTCCCGGTCGGGGGTACATCCTACCGGCAGGCGGGCGTTGATGACAATTCGCACTGTTCAGGGTGTCCATGGCGCGATAGGATGCGCGCCGGATGACGACCCTTGCCCATCAGCCTGTCCCCGGGCGCCCGCCCGCGTGGGGCCCCTGGGCGACCCTCGGTTTTGCCGTGCTGATTGGTGTGGTTTTCATCGTTTTGCAATCATTGACGTTGGTCGCCTACTTGGTCCTGTCCGGCGACGCGTCGCTGGCCGACCTGGCCGATCCCGAACGCGCCGGGCTGCACGCCAGCAACGGCTTCCTGCTGGTGATCGCCACCCTGGTGACCGCCCCGGCCGTTGTCGGTCTGACCCTGCTGTTTGCCCGTGCGCGCCAGGGTCTGCCGGTGCGCGATTACCTCGGCTGGATATCGCTGTCGCGGACGGACTGGTTGCGCTGGCTGGCGCTGACTCTGTTGTTCGTCGCGTTGATGGATACCGTGACCTGGCTGAGCGGCCGGCCGTTGATCCCCGACTTTCTGCGCGAGACCTACACCACGGCGGGCGTGCTGCCGCTGTACTGGCTGGCGGTGGCGGTGGCCGCGCCGCTCAGCGAGGAATTGTTCTTCCGCGGTTTCCTGTTCCGCGGACTGTCCGGATCGCGCATCGGCCCGTGGGGCGCCATTGTCTTCACGGCGCTGGTGTGGGCGCTCATCCATACCCAGTACGAACTGTTCTACGTGGTGACGATCTTCATCGGCGGCCTGTTCATCGGCTACGCCCGCTGGCGGACCGGCTCGGTGTTGCTGGCGTTTGTCATCCACGCCACCTGGAATCTCGTCGCACTCACCGAAACCGCGTTGTGGATCGGCGGTTATCTCAAGGGCTGATCGCGCTGGCGATCGCGGTGCTGGCCGCGGCCTCGCCGGTGAACGCGTGGGCGGCGCCGGATGAGACCTATCTGCGGGGTTATGTCGATGCCCTGCTGGAACGCGACTTTCCCGGCCAGGGGCTGCGCGTCCGGTCGATGGCCGGCGGCGGGGTGGAGATCGATGGGCGCACCTGCCTGGGCCCGCGCGAACGGCGCGACATCGAGCGTTTGCTGCGGCGGTTGACGCAGGTGCAGCGTGTCGTCTTTGCCCCCTCGACCGACTGTGGGCACGAACCGCCACCGGGCGAGCGCCCGAATACCGACATCGACATCAACCTGCTGCCCGAGCGCAGCCTGTTTGCGCCCCTGCTGGCCGACCCGCGCGAGGCCCATTTCCTGGTCAGTTACCAGCGCTATCGCGCGCCGACCCAGGCCTTTAATGCCGCGAGCGTGGCCTTCGGCGAGTATTTTCCCGTTGCCTCCGGCACCGTCGGCCGGTTCGGCACTTCGCAGATCGGTATCCAGGGCGCGGTGTTCGCGCTGTTCAATCTCGACGCGCCGTCCAGCGATCTGGTCAACGCCGATTACTGGATCGGTGTCCCGCTCAGCGCCCGGCGCGGGCCGTGGTCGATCCGTGCGCGCTTTTATCACCAGAGTTCGCACCTCGGCGACGAGTTCCTGCTCGGCAATCCGGGCGTCAACCGCGTCAACCTGAGCTACGAGGCCGTCGACGCCCATCTTTCCTACGATTGGGACCGGGTGCGCGTCTACGGCGGCATCGGCTACCTGGTGCACAGCGAACCCTCGGACCTGAAACGCGCCTATGCCCAGGCGGGTGCCGAGTACGTAAACCCGGGGGCCGCCGGGCGACTCGATTTCATCGCCGCCATCGATCTGCGGGCGTCGGCCGAGCTCGACTGGCGGATCGGCCGGGCGATCCAGGCCGGACTCGAACTGCGCAATGCCAGCACCCGGCGCACCCGGTTGATGCTGGAGACCTATTCCGGCCATTCGCCGAACGGGCAGTTTTACCGGGACCGGCTGCGCTATACCGGTATCGGCATCTATTTCGGTTTCTGAGCCGCGGATTCGGCGTGGCTGGCATGCCGGGGTGCGGGTACTATATTACGGTACAGTGACGTCCGAGCCACCAAGCAGGGGATGGAGATGAACAAGAAAAGCCTGGTCCAGATTTTAATATTGGTCGTACTGCTCGCCGCGGGCGGCGGCGCGTACTTTGTCATGCAGCAGGAGAAGGGACTCGACGGCCTGCTGGAGATGGTCGGGCTGGGCTCATCCACGTCAACGCCGGACGCGACCGCGACACCGGCCAAGTCCGGCATGCAACGGCGCGAGAAGCCGGGCGCGGACGCGGGTCCGGCCCCGGCCATCCCGGCGCATCCGGCCAAGGGCAAATATCAGGGTAAGGATTTCACCGTCGCCGAGGCGGTGGTCGACAGCGGTACGCTCATCCTGCGACCCGAAGGCGGCGCCTTCGTCGAGGTGCGTGTGGTGCCGATCGGCAACGAGCGCTGGGCCATGCCGGCCGGCAAGAAGACCAGTCTGGTGAAGGCCAGCGGCGCCTCCGCGCCGCGTATCGAGGTCGTTACCCGCGAACCGGATGGCAAGACAGCCGAGAACAAGTACAAGGACCAGTACACCCTGTTGCTGGAGTACGGTCCGCTCAAGGACGGCAAGCTGGCGGGCAAGCTCTATCTCGAACTGCCGGCGGCGGCCAAGCTCAGCGTCGGCGGAACCTTCGAGGCCAGGGTCGGCGGCTTCCACATCGTCGACGGCAAGCCGGACCTGTCGGCCGATTCGCCGGACACGCTCGAATACCTGACGCTGCTCGAAATCCTCAAGGCCGGCCCGGACCAGGAACTCAAGAACGCCATGCTGCGCGACATGCGCGTGCACAGCGAGGGCACCAAACCCAGCGGCTATCTCGAGGCGAGTTACGCGCTCGGCGACGCCGCGCCGGTCACGCGCCGCTTCCAGTTCGCCAAGGCGAAGGACACCTGGCAGGTTGTTCGCGAACTGCGTGTCGACCAGATCGACGAGGCCCACCCGGTCAGCAAGCCTTCGGCCAAGGACAAGCCGGAGACGATCCTGGCGTATCTGTCCGCCGTGAAGCTGGAGAAGGACTTGAACAACAAGTTCAAGAAGAAAGGCATCTACGTGGCCGAATTCAAGACGCGTTACAACCTGAAGAGCAAGCTCGGCCAGTGCGAGGTGACCTACCGGGTCGAGGGCAACGATACGCCAGCGACCGTGGCCTACCTGTTCCGGCAGGGGCCGCAGGGCTGGCGGCTGGATCGCCAGCTCGGCGACAAGGAACGTCTCAACGCCGACAACGGCCGGATCGAGAAGCGCAAGTAACACCTCTCCCCAAACCCGCAACCCCGCCCACCGGCGGGGTTGTTTTTTTGGGCCCCAGAATAACGGATCGATCGACGACCGTACCGCCCGGCCCCCGGGTCGTGCAGGCGCTATCCTGCCCCGGCGTGATATAAAAATGCTCCTCGTGAATCAGTCCGGAGGTTGTCGTGCAGATACCGTGGTACCTGGCCGCGCTGGGCGCGGCAGTGGTGTGGGGACTTCACTATCCGCTGGTGGGGTTCGCGCTGAAACGCATCTCGATGGTGTCGGTGCTGGTGCTACTGACCCTGCCGGTGCTGCTGATCCTGCCGTTTGTTTATCGCACCGTCCTGCACGACGTGGGTGTGTGGCGCACCTTGGAGTGGGGCGAGCGCCTTCTGATCCTGTCGCTGTCGCTGACCAGCCTGCTCGGGGCAGTGCTGTTGTTCCTGTCCATCGCCGGCAAGAACGCCACGCTGGCGGCGCTGCTGGAAATTACCTACCCGCTGTTCGTGGCGCTGTTCGCCTGGCTGCTGTTCCGCGAGGTTCACATCAACACCAGCGTGGTGCTGGGCGCGCTGCTGGTGTTCGCCGGCACGGCGCTGATCATCTGGCAGAACCCATAGGCTGAAAGGCCTGAACAAAGAAACGGGGCGGCAGAAGCCGCCCCGTTTGAGTACGCCGGCAGGCCGGCGGTTGGATCAGAGGTTATATCCGGTCTCGTTGTGCAGCACGGTGTCGAGACCTTCGTTTTCCTCTTCGCTGCTGACGCGCAGGCCGATGACCCAGTCAATGATCTTGAGCAGCACGTAGGTGAGTACGCCCGACCAGACAATGGTGACGCCGATGCCGAGCAGTTGCACGCCGATCTGCTTGCCCATGGTCATGCCCTCGGCGTAGCCGAGACCGCCCAGGGTGCCGGCGAAGATGGCCACGGCGAAGGTGCCGAGGATGCCGCCGACGCCGTGGACCGGAAACACGTCCAGCGAGTCGTCGATGTGCAGGACGCGTTTCAGAAAATTGGTGGCGCCGAAGCACACCACGCCGGCCATGAGGCCGATGACCAGCGCGCCGAGCGGGCCGACGTAACCGGAGGCCGGGGTGATGGTGCCGAGACCGGCGACCATGCCAGTGACGATGCCGAGCACCGACGGCTTCTTGAACCACACCCACTCGCAGGCCATCCAGGCGAAGGCGCCGGCGGCGGCGCCGAGGTGGGTGACCAGCATGGCCATGCCGGCCGAGGTGTTGGCGGCCACGGCGCTGCCGGCGTTGAAGCCGAACCAGCCGACCCACAGCATGCTGGCGCCGGCGACCGTCATGGTCAGGTTGTGCGGCGGCATGGCGGTTTGCGGAAAGCCCTTGCGCCGGCCGAGCACCAGTGCCGCCACCAGCGCCGCGACACCGGCGTTGATGTGCACGACCGTACCACCGGCAAAATCCATCAGGTTCATTTTCTGCAACCAGCCGCCCGGTGCCCACACCCAGTGACAGACCGGCAGGTAGACCAGCAACACCCACAGCAGGCTGAACCACATCATGGCTGAGAACTTCATGCGTTCGGCGAAGCCACCAACCACCAGCGCCGGGGTGATGATGGCGAACGTCATCTGGAACATCACGAACACGCTTTCGGGGATGGTGTCCTTGATGGTGCCCGCACCCACGCCGTCCAGAAAGGCCTTGCCGAGTCCGCCCCACCAGGCGTTCTGCGCGCCACCGTCTCCAAAGGCGATCGAGTAGCCGACCAGCGCCCAGACGATCGAGATCATGGCGGTGATCGCGAAACACTGCATCAGTACCGACAAAACATTCTTGGAACGCACCAGCCCGGCGTAGAAGAGGGCGAGGCCGGGCAGGGTCATGAACAGTACCAGCGCGGTCGAGGTCAGCATCCAGGCAGTGTCGCCGCTGTTCAGGGTCGGCTTGGCGTCGGCAGCAAACGCCAGCGCGGGCAGCAAGGCAAGAACGGCCAACAGGGCCAGTCGGGTTTTCATGGCAGGATTCCTCCGGGTAGTTCTTTTAAGTTTTTACGGGGATGAGCGAGGCCGGCGTCAGAGCGCGCCGGAACCGCTCTCGCCGGTACGGATGCGCACCACCTGTTCGAGCGGGACGATGAAGATCTTGCCGTCGCCGATCTTGCCGGTGCGCGCGGCCTTGGAGATGGTCTCGATCACGCGTTCAACCTGGTTGTCGTCGACCGCCAGTTCGAGTTTTGTTTTGGGCAGGAAATCGACCACGTATTCCGCGCCGCGGTAGAGTTCGGTGTGGCCTTTCTGGCGGCCGAATCCCTTGACCTCGGTGACGGTCATGCCGAGCACGCCGATTTCCGACAGGGCGGCACGGACGTCGTCGAGTTTGAACGGTTTGATGATGGCGGTGATGAGTTTCATTTATTTTTCTCCTCCGGTAGGACCGGCCCATCCGCGCAGGACGGCCGGTAACAGGCGCACACGTTACGGCAATTTGACCGGCGCGAAAAGGGGAGCCCGCGCCACGCCGCGGATGCGGACAACCAATGGATAACGTCTATCCTTGTGATTGGACAGGGAGAATCGACACATGCGTCCGCTACTGATGGTGTTGTCCGGTCTGGGGCTGTTCGTGGCCGTGGTGCTGGCCTACGTCTATTTCCAGCAGGAACGGTTGGTGTATTTTCCAAGCCGGAAAATGGCGGCCGATCCGCAGCAGCTCGGCTGGACCGTGCAGGCCGTGCGTTTCGAGACCGAGGATCAACGGCTGCTGGCCGGCTGGTACATTCCCGCGCCCTGTGAGCCGTTGCCGAAACGCCGCCCGCCCGTGTCCTGCGTGCCGCGCGGCGTGGTGTTGTTCAGTCACGGCAATGCCGGCAACATCTCTCACCGCCTCGACACCATCGCCCTGTTTCGCGAACTGGGTCTGGACGTGTTCATCTTCGATTATCGCGGTTACGGTACAAGCGATGGACACCCGACCGAGGAGGGCACCTACCGGGATATCGCCGCCGCCTGGCGGCACCTGGTCACCGGCCGCGGCATTTCGCCCAAACGCATCGTGCTCTACGGCGAGTCGATCGGCGGGGCGGTGTCGACCTGGCTGGCCACGCGCGAGCAGCCGGCCGCGATGGTGCTGGTGTCGGCGTTTACCTCGATCCCGGACCTGGGCGAACAGCTTTATCCCTGGCTGCCGGTGCGCTGGTTGGCGCGCATCCAGTACGACACGCGCGCACGCTTGGGTGCGGTGAAGGCGCCGTTGCTGATCCTTCACAGCCGCGACGACGAGATTATCCCCTATACCCATGCCGGCCGGCTGCTGGCGGCCGCGAATGAACCGAAGCGGCTGGTGACCCTGATCGGCGATCACAACAGCGGGCTTTTCCGCAGTCTGGAGCAGGTGCGTGAAGAACTGCGGCGCTTTCTGGATGAGTTCCTGCCGCGCCCGCTGCCGCCCGCCGTCCCTAAAAGCCGTCAGCCAAAACGGTAGCGTCCGCGTCGCAGGCCTTTGTACTGCCGGATCATGATGACGGTTTTGTGCAGCACGGCCTCATCGATCTGCTCCACGTGCAGGCCGATGGCGATCGGCCGGCAATCCCCGGCCGGTTCGCCGACGTCGATGAATTGCGGTTCGCTGACCGGAACGCACTGGACGGTCGCCTCCCAGGTCACGTCGCGATTCTCGAAGCGACCCTGGAAACGCATGCGTCCAAGGGCGGCGTTCAGGTTCAGGAGCTGGTAGGGCGCTGGCATATCCCTGGGGTCTCTGGGGGTTCGGTTTTCGCGCCGGATACTTTTGTTATAGTCGCGCACCGATCATCCCAGAAAAAGCAGTTATCCGCAGATTTCGCAGATTAACGCAGATGAATCATTTGGTTTGAATGACTGCTTGGCGCACCCACATGGTAAGAGAAGGAGTGTCAATAACATTCTTAAAATCTGCGGAAATCTGCGTAATCTGCGGATGCAATCGCCGTTTCTAGGATCATGCAGGCCCCGCACATCACCACCGCTATCCCCCGGCGCCGCTACCGTCTCGGCGGTTATCAGGCCGTGCTGCTGGGAGAAATCGAAAGCCCCGATCCGGCGCGTTACCGGTACATCTTCGCGCTGGTGAAGGAGGGCGAGACCAAACCTTCTTTCTACGTGACTTGCGAAAAGAACCCGCGATCCCGAAAGGCCGAGGGCTCGCATCGCCTGCGCGTGATCTCCACGGCCATGGACGAGGAACTGGAATCGGCTGATCGTTTTGAGGATGAAGAGTCCTTCGCCGCCGAGGCGCTGTCGGTGGCGGCCGATCTGCTCGGCCTGCGCGACACGCCAGAGCGTGTGGGCTAGGTTCGTTCGAACAGCACCCGGCCGCCGGTTTCCATGACCCGCACCGACACCGGCACTCCCTGGCGGATGCTTTCGGTAACCACGCAGTAATCTTCGAACAGCCCGAGGCAGCGTTCGAGCCGGGGCTGTCCCTCCGCGCCGGGGTCGAGTGTCAGCGTGACGTCGATGCCGCCGAGTCGCAGGCGACCCTGATCGTTGCGTGCCAGCCGGCCGCGCGCCGAAGCGCGCAGGCCCGTGGGTTGGATGCGCGCCTTTTGCAGGCAGAAGAGCAGGCTGGCGGTCAGACAATTCGCCACCGCGGCGGCGATCAGGAGCGAAGGATTCGGTCCCCGGGATTCCCCGAGCGGCGGCGGTTCATCGACCAGCAGCGGCGCGATGGTCGTTTCGTCGAAGCTGAGCCGGAAGGCATAGCCGTCCAGGTGTTCGAGGGTGATCGAAAATTCCGGCTCACCGCCCATCGTCGTCAGTCGTGGTGATGACCGCCGGCGCCGTGCACGTGACCGTGTTCCTTCTCCTCGCCGGTTGCTTCACGCACGTTCACGATCTCGACGTCGAAATGCAGCGTCTCGCCGGCGAGCGGGTGGTTGCCATCGAGGGTGGCGGTCTTGTCGTTGACGGAGACGACCATGAAACTGATCGGCCCCTGCGGGCCATCAGCGGACACACGCACGCCGGGTGTCAGCTCCATGTCGGGGGGAAAGTGTTCGCGCGGCGCTTCGAACACGGCCTCGGGATCCTTTTCGCCGTAACCCTCGGCTGGCGCCACCGTGACCTTGGCCTTGTGGCCGGCGCCGGTACCTTCCAGGGCGCGTTCCAGACCGGCGATGATGTTCTGGGCGCCGTGCAGGTAGGCGAGCGGTTCGCCCTCGCGGCTGGTATCGAGAACCTCACCCTGATTATCGGTGAGGGTGTAATGCATGGTGACCACCATGCCGACTGCTGCTTTCATGGAACTCTCCTTAAAAGAATATAAAAAATAAAATGCCTACCGGAAGCACTGGATTATACCTCGATCATTCCGCCTTTTCCCCGGAAAGTGCAGCGGCACGGGGCTGGTATACTTAACTGTATATCCCATGAACCCGAAGCCCCGCGTCGAAATAGAATATTGCACCCAGTGCCACTTTGTCCTGCGGGCCGGCTGGTTTGCGCAGGAACTCCTGTCCACCTTCGGCGACGATCTCGGTGCCGTGGCCCTGGTGCCGGGCAGTGGCGGGATCTTCGAGGTGCGCCTGAACGGCGAAGTGCTGTGGAACAAGAAGGCCGCCGGTCGCTACCCGGAACCGAAGGAGATCAAGCAGCTGATCCGCGACCGCATCGATCCTTCGCGCGATCTTGGGCACAGCGACCGGAAATCATGACTCACCGGCCCACCCCTCTTTCAGGGAGTAAAGCGGGGCCAGCCGGCACAACGGTACGCGGGCGCGATACGCATGAGCGGATTCGCCGATGGGATCGAGGCGAGGGCCGCGCGACAGGGATGTCGCGTCTGCGGATTCGTTGAATATCTCCAGGAAGTCTTCGAACTGTTCGGGTCGATCAGGGCCCGAAAGATGTTCGGTGGCTACGGGATCTATCACAGCGGGCTGATGTTCGCTCTCGTCGACGACGACACGCTTTACCTGAAAGCGGATGCCGAAAACGCCCGGACCTTTGAAGAACGGGGGTTGCACCAATTCGAGTACGTCAAAAACGGAAAGGTCATGAAAATGTCCTACTATCTCGCGCCCGACGAACTTCTGGACGATCGCGAGCAGGCGGCCGCGTGGGCGCGTCGCTCGTATGAGGCGGCCCTGCGTTCGCCATCGGCGAAGAGAAAACCGAAACGAAAGAAGTGAAGTGCAAGGTCTGTTGGCGGTATCGGTGCGGGAGTCTCAATACGACCGCGTGACTGAACCGCCTTTTTCCCTTCAGCGCGGCGTGGACCGGCATTCCGGACGGCGGGGAATGCTATAGTGAATCTATCCATCGTCTTCGGGTGAGGAAAGCATGCGCAAAGTACTGCCGGCGGGTTTGCTGGTCGCGGTTCTGGGGCTGGCCGGGTTTCCGGCCCTGGCCGGCGACGAAGAGGCGTTCGACGTCGCCAAGCACTACACCGTCAAGGTGCGCGCGCGGGTGGAGTTGCCGTTTTTCGGTGACCATCGCGGCACCTATCACGGCGCTGGATTCGTGGTCGACACCCAGCGCGGCTGGATTCTCACCAACGCCCACGTCGTGGCGCGTTCGCCTTCCGTGGTGCACGTCTCGTTCCGCGGCGGCGACTACATCCCGGTCACCAAACTCTACGTCGATCCGGTCATCGATTTCGCGGTACTGGAGATTCCGGCCAAGCACCGCCCGGCGCGCTTGCCGGCCGCCACGCTGGACTGTGCGCAAATGCCGGCGATCGGCCACGTGGTCGGCGCCTTCGGTCATCCCTGGAATCTTTCCTACACCGGCACGCGCGGCATCATTTCCGGCATCACCTCCAAGTTCGCTGGCATGCTGGAGATGCTGCAAACCGATGCCCCGATCAACCCGGGCAACTCGGGCGGGCCGCTGATCAGCCTCAAGAGCGGCAAGGTGGTGGGCATCAATACCGCGGTGCGGCGCGGCAGCCAGAACACCAACTTCGCCGTGCCCATGGTCCATGCCTGTCATATCCTCACGCTGCTGCGCCAGGGCAAGGACCCGTCGCCGCCGGAACTCGGCATGGCCTTCGTGCTCGACATCGACGAGGCCAACCGCCTGGTGGTGGCGCGCGTCTACAAGGGCGCAAACGGGGCATCCGTGCCCCACGCCCCTCGCCTCGATCCCATCGCCGACGGCCCGACCGCGGGCGACGCATTGCACGAGGGCGATGTGATCCGCTCGGTCAATCGGGACGGCGCCGTGGAGAACAAGGGTCAGCTGATTCACCGCCTGCGCGGGCATCTGAAAGACGCCACGTTGCACATCCAGCGCGACAAGCGTGACATGGATGTGCGCGTTACGTTGCGCCCGGTTGTGTCCACGCCGGCCCGCGGCGGCATCCACGTTTCGGGCGCGCTGTTTGCGGACATGCCGTGGGTGGAGATGCGCGAGGTGCTGGACAAGCGCATGGGGCTGATGGTGCATTACATCGAGCCCGGTTCGGCGGCCGATGCCCAGCAGATCCGTCCGATGGACATGCTGCTCTCCGTCGACGGGCAACCGGCGCCGGACATCGATACCCTGCACCGGCTGCTGACGGAGGCCGAGAAGGCCAACCGCCCGGCGCGCATCAAGCTCCTGCGCCTGAGCGACATCGAGAACAACTTCTTCGTCTACGTCGAACGGCCGATGCCGGTCACCGGCCTGCGCCGGATCACCGGAGGCAACGGACCGAGTTCTTGAGCTGGGCGATGCGCTGGTTACGGTTCTGTTGCAGCGACTGGCAGCCCTGGTCGCCACGGGTGTTGTAGCAGCGGCGCACCTCTTCGAGCAGGGTGTCGATCTGGCGATTGCAGGCCTGGTTGGGCGTGTGCGCCTTGCCGATGCCGAATTCCTCCGGTGCGAAATCCATGCGCGGCTTGATGCGCGCGGTGTCTGCCGCCGGTTTGTCGCGGCAGCCGCCGGCCACCACGGCGGCGAACAGCAGGGCCAGGAGCAGGATTCGTCCGGTCGGCGATCGGATCGAAGCCACAACCTGCGCTTCCATGCGCAGTGGCCCTCGACTCCATCCTGGAGTCGAGCCGAGGGCCGCGCGACGAGATCGAAGCCCTACTCGCGCCGCTCGTTCGTCCTGCCATATGTTTAGTCGTGCTTGCGGATTCATGGCTATCAATGTAGCGCTGTTCAAACCGGTTGTCATGGCGAGGACGTCGCCCGCAGCCATCTCCCCATGATGGAATCGGCCGCTCAGGCATAATGTGCCAATGACGGCAACGACCGCGCCGTACGGAAGCTGGCGCTCGCCGCTCTCGGCCCGCCAGCTCGCCGGCG
>CAKKRZ010000043.1 GCA_919902925.1 Acidiferrobacterales bacterium
CGGTCCGAGCGGCGAATCCGCAATCAGACCATCCCTGGTCTGCGGCCCTCGCCTCAGTCCTATCGGCGGCGCATGATTGGGGCGCTTCACGATCACGCGTTCGCGCGCGGCGGCGAGGGCCACGCTGAGGAGTGCATCCGCATCCGGATCGTCGCCGGCCAGCTCGCGCAGCCACAGCAGTTCCTTGCGCACCGCGGCGCGCTTGCGCCGTTTGGGTGGAAACATGGGATCCAGGTAGACCGCGTCGGGCCGGTCCTCGTGGTTGGCCAGAAACTCGCGGGCATCGGCGTGGATCAGGGTGATGCGTCTGGCCATGTCAGCCAGTGTCCCGGCGCCGGCACGCACCCGTTCCAGCGCATCGTCGAGCAGCGCCGCAATCCAGGGAGAGCGCTCGACGGCGGTGACGGTGCAGCCCAGGATGGCGATGCGCATCGAATCCCCGCCCAGACCGGCCGTGGCATCCACCACGGTCCGAACCCGGCGGCCGAGGGCGCGGGCCAGCGGTTCGCGCCGCGTCACGCGCAGGGATGGGAGCGAATACGTCAGTCGCAGCGGCTTGCGCTTCGGATCGCGCGTATCGCGCAGTTGAAGCCCTTCGGCGTCCGAGACGATCTGCAATCCGGGAAGGTCGCCGACTGATTTCAGATTGAAGCGCGAGTGCAGATGTCCGGCGCGAGCCTCGCCGCCGGGCTCAATGACCAGACCGACCGACGTGGGAGAAGAGGTGCATGCGGCCGCATTCACGCGGCAAGCTTACCACGCCCCGGCTTTTCGCCGGGGCACAGGTCGATCAGCCGGCGGCGCGTTCGGCGCGCTTGCGGTCGGTTTCCTTGAGGAAGCGTTTGCGCAGGCGGATGAAGTGCGGCGTGACTTCGACCAGTTCGTCGTCCTCGATGAATTCGATGGCGCGTTCCAGCGTGATCTGGATCGGCGGGGTGAGGACGATGGCCTCGTCCGTGCCGGAGGCGCGGATGTTGGTGAGTTGCTTGCCCTTCAGGGCGTTGACCACCAGGTCGTTATCGCGCGAGTGGAAGCCGATGATCATGCCTTCGTACATATCGACGCCCGGGCCGATGATCATGCGTCCGCGTTCCTGCAATTTCCAGAGCGCATAGGCGACACTTTCGCCGACGCCGTTCGAGATCAGCACGCCGTTCAGGCGGCCCTTGAGTTCGCCGCCCTTGACCGGACCGTAGTGATCGAAGATCGAGTACAGCAGGCCTGAGCCCTGGGTGGCGGTCAGGAACTCGCTGCGGAAGCCGATCAGGCCTCGCGAAGGAATAACATATTCGAGGCGCACGCGGCCCTTGCCGTCCGGTTCCATGTTCAGCAGTTCGCCCTTGCGCAGGCCGAACTTTTCCATCACCACGCCCTGGTGCTGCTGTTCGACGTCCATGGTGACGGATTCGTACGGCTCGTGCGCCACGCCATTGACCATTTTCACGATGACCTGCGGGCGCGACACGCCGAGTTCGTAACCTTCGCGGCGCATGTTCTCGATCAGGATGCCGAGGTGCAGTTCGCCGCGGCCGGAGACGCGGAATTTGTCCGGGCTGCCGGTGTCTTCCACGCGCAACGCGACGTTGACGATCAGCTCGCGTTCCAGGCGTTCGCGGATCTGGCGGCTGGTCACGAACTTGCCGTCCTGGCCGGCGAACGGCGAGTTGTTGACCTCGAAACTCATGGTCACGGTCGGTTCGTCGACCATGAGCGGCGGCAGCGCCTCGACCATGCTCGGGTCGCAGAAGGTGTCGGAAATGTGCGGGTGTTCGATGCCGGTGATGGCGACGATGTCGCCGGCGCTGGCCTCCGGCACTTCCGTGCGCTCCAGGCCCATGAAGCCCAGCACTTGCAAGATGCGGCCGCTGCGGGTCTTGCCGTCGCGTTCCGCGATGGTGATGTTCTGGCCGGGTTTCGCGCGCCCGCGCTTGATGCGGCCGACGGCGATGGCGCCGACGTAGCTGGAATAGTCGAGGGTGGTGACCTGCATCTGGAACGGCCCGTCCACGTCCACGTCCGGCGCCGGCACGTGCTTGATGATGGCCTCGAACAGTGGCGTCATGTCGCCGCTGCTGACGTCCGGGGTGAGGCCGGCGTAGCCGTTGAGCGCCGAGGTGTAAACCACCGGGAAGTCGAGCTGCTCCTCGGTGGCGCCGAGCTTGTCGAACAGGTCGAAGGTCTGGTCGAGCACCCAGTTCGGGCGCGCGCCGGGACGGTCAACCTTGTTGATGACCACAATCGGGCGCAGGCCGTGAGAGAAGGCCTTGCGCGTGACGAAGCGCGTCTGCGGCATCGGGCCATCCATCGCGTCCACCAGCAGCAGCACCGAGTCGACCATCGCCAGCACGCGCTCGACTTCGCCGCCGAAGTCGGCGTGGCCCGGCGTGTCGACGATGTTGATGCGGTAATCCTTCCAGCGGAGTGCGGTGTTCTTGGCGAGAATGGTGATCCCGCGCTCCTTCTCCAGGTCGTTCGAGTCCATGATGCGCGTGCCCATCTGCTGGTGGGCGGCGAAGGTGCCGGATTGCTGGAGGAGCTTGTCGACGAGCGTGGTCTTGCCGTGGTCGACGTGGGCGATGATGGCGATGTTGCGCAGTTTCTGGATCATAAAGGTACCTGGGTTCTCGCTGACTCTTCCTCTCCCTTCGCGGGAGGGCAAGAGATGGGGGTTTCATCCGGATTTCACAACTCTCCCTCATCCCCCCGGGAGAGGAGAAGGGGGCGAGGTCGCTCTCGGCCATCCCTGTCCTTCGCGACACCGGTGCATCCTGCACGTCGCCAATTCGCGCTTGCGCGCGCAGTCATAAGGTCTGGGTAAAAAGGCCGCGCATTATACACAGGCCGGGGGGGAAATACCCCGTTCAATGCCGGATAGGGGAGGCCAAGGTAACGGTGCTGGTGGCGAACAGCTGTTCGGCGTCCACCCGGTCGAATTCGTAATGCAGGCCACAGAATTCGCAGTCCACGTCCACTTGGCCGCGCTCGGCCAGGATAGACCGTACCTCGTCCAGTCCCAGCAACCGCAGGGCCGATTTGACCCGCGAGCGGGTGCAGGAACAGTGGAAACTGACGGCTTGTCCCTCAAACAGGCGGATATCATCCTCATGGTATAGCCGGTGCAGGAGGGCCGGTACCGGCAGATCGAGCAGTTCCTCGCGGCTCAGGGTGGAGCCGAGATGGCTGATCCGGTCCCAGTCATCGACATTGTGCAACGACTGCTCGGGCAGCCGTTGCAGCAACATGCCAGCGGCGCGGGAGGGGTCGGTGGCCAGCCACAGTCGGGTCGCCAGCTGTTCTGATCGCGCAAAATAGTGTTCCAGCACTTCGCTGAGCGTGGGCGCGTCAACCTCAATGACGCTTTGGTAACGGACGCCTTCGTCCGGTTCGATGGTAATGGCGAGCTGACTATCCCCGAGCAGGGCAGTCGAACCGCCGGCGAGCGGGCTATCGGGAATCTCGCCCTGCCACTGGGCGATGGCGCGCAGCGTCTGCTGGCTGGTGCATTCGACCACCAGCAAACGGACCGGTCCGTGCCCCTTGGCCTGGATGGTCAATCGTCCATCGAACTTGATCGTGGTGGCCAGCAGCGAAGCGGCGGCCATCAATTGGCCAAGCAGATCGCGGATCGGCGGCGGGTAGTGACGGCGCTCCAATATTGTGCGCCAGGTGTTATCGAGGTGCACGACCGTGCCGCGAACCGGCACGTGTTCGAAGATAAAGCGTTGCAGGGTATCGGGCTCGCGGATTGTCATGGATCTGCCACCGGACGGAGCCGGGCGCCATCAGGCCTCTGAGGATTTTTCCTGTTGCTGGGCGGCGATCTGACGACGCACCTCATCCATGTCGAGCGAGCGAGTCTTGTCGATGACCGTCTGCAGTCCCGCCGCCGGCAGGGCGCCGGGTTGGGCGAACAGGATGATCTGTTCCCGGAACACCATCAGGGTCGGGATCGAGCGGATCTCGAAGTAGGCGGCGAGGTCGTGATGTTCCTCGGTGTTGACCTTGGCGAACACCGCGTCGGGGTGTTGTTCCGAGGCCTGTTCGTAGATGGGCGCAAACGAGCGGCACGGACCGCACCACGGTGCCCAGAAATCGACGATCACGAGGTTGTTGTCGCGGATGGTGTGTTCAAAGTTTTTGCTGTTGAGTTCAATGACGGCCATGGAAGAAGGATGCGCACAGGTTTGGGAACAGGGACGACCGGTCGAGATGACCGACCGGATCAGGAAGCCAGGGAATTAAACAGTTTGCGAATTCGGCTGAGTTCGGAGCGGATGTCGTACGGCAGATTATGGGAGAACAGGTCGAGATTGATCAGCGTCTGCGCCCCTGGCTTTCCATACACGGCCTTGAGGCGCTCCGTCATGGCGTCGTTCACGGTTTGCAGTTCGCGATAGCGATTGACCAGCTCGTCCATTGCATAGTCCGCGTGGCCACCCTGCTTGGCGATGAAGTATTGCGCCAGCAGATACATGGAGGTGGCGCGATACAGGGTCTCGTCGTCGGTGGCGAACGGCAGATGGAAGCGCGCCATCGGCCGCAGGAAGGCGGTGCGCGGGCAACCGGAGGTGGCCATGATCAACCCGGCCAGCGAGCTCAAGGCCTTTTGCAACGGCACCTTGGCCATCATCATGCGCTCCGGCATCGACACCTCTGTCTGGGTCGGCAGGAAGGCGTCGACGTTGGTGAAATGATCGAGCACGCGGGCGAGGCCCAGGGCCGCCGGACATTGCGGCTTGATCTCGCTCGACAACGGGCAGTTGGGACACTGATGATTTTTGAGCGCCGTCCAGGCCGGCGGCTCGGCCGGCGTGGCCTCGACCATCTCGTAGGTGCTGGGATCGAGGCGCAGCTTGTGGCTGAACTCGCGCCCGCCGGGCATCAGGATGCGGTACTGGAGGTAGACGAAGTCCATGGGCCGGGGTTTGGGGATCGCAACCCCAAGTCTAGCAGGTTAAAAAATACCGGGTGTGCAGCGGCCGACCCGTGACAGTCGGGCCCCTGACTTCCGACCGCTGGCCAGCCCGGCGTCAGCTACCGGAGGGACGCCCGAGGATTTCCTTTTCGACCTGCTCCAGGCTGGTGTGGCGCACATCCTTGCCCTTGACCAGGTAGACGATGTACTCGCAGAGATTGCTGGCGTGGTCGCCGATGCGCTCCAGCGCGCGCGCCGCCCAGATGACGTTGAGCACGCGCGAGATGGTGCGCGGGTCTTCCATCATGACGGTGATCAGCTGGCGGATGACCGCCTCGTACTGCTCGTCGACCTTGCGGTCTTCACGGGCCACGTTGAACGCGGCCTCGATATCGACGCGCGCGAAGGCATCGAGGGCATTGTGGACCATGGTGCGCACGTGCATGCCGAGGGAATGAATCTCGGCGTAGTTGTTCTTGGGACGCTCGTCGCCGGCCAGCCGTACCGCCATGCGCGCGATCTTTTCCGCCTCGTCGCCGATGCGCTCCAGGTCGGTGATGGTCTTGATCACCGCCACCACCAGGCGCAGGTCGCTGGCCGCCGGCTGGCGGCGGGCGATGATCTGGCTGCATTCCTCGTCAATGGCGACTTCCATGCTGTTGACCTTGGTGTCGTCCATGATCACGGCCTCGCCGAGGGCGATGTCACCCTTGACCAGGGCCTGCAGCGCCTGATCGATCTGCTGTTCAACCAGCCCGCCCATCTGCAGCACCTTCGAGCGGATGTCCTCCAGCTCGGCGTTATATTGCTGGGAAATATGTGTGTACATCGGGTCCATGGAGAGGCTCCTTCCGTCGGTCAGCCGTAACGGCCGGTGATGTAGTCTTCAGTGCGTTTCTGTCGCGGGTTGGTGAAGATCTGGTCGGTGTCGCCGAATTCGACCAGCTCGCCGAGGTGCATGAAGGCAGTATAGTCCGAGACGCGCGCGGCCTGTTGCATGTTGTGGGTCACGATCAGGATCGTGACCTTTTCCTTCAGTTCGTGGATCAGCTCCTCGATCGAGGCGGTGGCGATCGGGTCGAGCGCCGAGGTCGGTTCGTCGAACAGCAGGATTTCGGGGTCGGTGGCGAGCGCGCGCGCGATGCACAGGCGCTGTTGCTGGCCGCCGGACAGGTTGAAGGCCAGGTCGTGCAGGCGGTCCTTGACCTCGTCCCACAGCGCCGCGCCGCGCAACGCCTCCTCGATCTTGTCGTCCACGTTGCCGCGACCCTTCACGACGCCGCGCACGCGCAGGCCGTAGGCGACGTTCTCGTAGATGGATTTGGGGAACGGGTTCGGTTTCTGGAACACCATGGAGATGCGCATGCGCACCTCGATCGGATCGACCTTCGGTCCGAGGATGTCGGTGTTGTCCGGGTGCATGATGATTTTCCCCTGGTAGCGATTATTGGGGTAGAGATCGTGCATGCGGTTAAAACAGCGCAGGAAGGTTGATTTGCCGCAGCCGGACGGACCGATCAGGGCCGTGGCCTGGTGTTCGGCCAGTGCCAGGTTGATGTTTTTGAGGGCATGAAACCCGTTGCTGTAATAGAAATTCAGTTGCTGCACCTCGGCCTTGAGGTGCGTCGGTTCCGGCGAGGAACCGGAATTTCGTGTCGACAGGTTGGCCTTGGGGATATTGAGCATGGTCATGAACTCCCTACCATTTGATGCGTTTGCGATAGCGGTAGCGCAGCCAGATGGCCAGTGCATTCATGGCCAGCGTCATGGCAATAAGGATGACGCCGGCCGCTGCGGCATTGGACTGAAAGGCTTCTTCCGGGCGCGACAGCCAGTTGAACATCTGGATGGGCATGACCGTGAACGGGGCGAACAGCCATTCGAAGGAAATGAACGGGGCTTCGGCCATGATCGGGGCCGGTGGCAGGAAGGCGATGAAGGTCAGGGCACCGATGGTGATGATGGGTGCAGTTTCGCCGATGGCCCGGGCCAGGCCGATGATGACGCCGGTCAGGATGCCGCCGGTGGAATAGGGCAGGACGTGGCTCGATACGGTTTGCCACTTGGTCGCCCCGACGGCATAGGCGGCTTCGCGAATGGAACCCGGCACGGCGCGGATCGATTCGCGCGTGGCGACGATGACCATCGGCAGGATCAGCAGCGCCAGTGTGAGGCCGGCGGAAAGGATGCTCTGGCCGAAATCGAGCGCATAGACGAACAGCCCCAGCGCCAGCAGTCCATAGATGATCGACGGCACGCCGGCCAGGTTGGACACGTTGATTTCGATGAGATCGGTCATCCAGTTGCGCGGTGCGTATTCCTCCAGGTAGACCGCCGCCGCTACGCCGAGCGGAACGGCGGTGACCACGGTAACCAGCATGACCAGACAGGTGCCGACGAAGGCCGACAGGATGCCAGCCGATTCCGGTTTGCGCGAAGGGAAGGAGGTGAAGAAATCCACCCCGATACGGTGCGCGCCGTCGATCAGAAGGTCGGCAAACAGCACGGTGAGCGTCAGCACGCCCAGGATCATGGCGCAGAGGCCGAGTAGTGCGAACAATCGATCCCAGCGTTTATGCCGGATGATCATTTGGCGGATTTCGCTGACCTTCGTGTCATCCATGATCAGTATGTCTCGCGATACCGGCGGCGCAGCCAATGGCCGAGGATATTGAAGATCAGGGTCATGATGATCAGCACCAGCCCGGCGGCGAAGATGCTCTGGTATTCGAGGCTGCCGTGCGGCAGGTCGCCCAGGGCGACCTGCACGATGTAGGCGGTGATGGTGGCGGCCGGTTCAGTCGGGTTCCAGGTCAGATTGGGTTGCATGCCGGCGGCCACGGCCACCACCATGGTTTCGCCGACCGCGCGCGAGATGCCGAGGATATAAGCGGCGATGATGCCGGAGGCCGCCGCCGGCGTCACGACGCGCAGCGCGGTCTGGAAGCGGGTTGCGCCCATGGCGTAGGAACCCTCGCGGATGTGCATGGGCACGGCATGCATGGCATCTTCGGACACCGAGCTCACATACGGGATGATCATGATGCCCATGACGATACCGGCCGACAGCATGTTGAAACCGGGCAGTTCAGGAAAAAAGTATTGCAGAATAGGTGTGACGAACAGCAGGGCAAAGTAACCGTAAACGATGGTGGGCACGCCAGCCAGCAACTCCAGCGTAGGTTTCATGACCTCGCGCACCTTGTGCGGGGCAAATTCGCTCAGATAGATGGCGATGATGGTGCCCAGTGGTATGGCCACGGCCAAGGCGACCCCGGACGTCACCAGCGTGCCGGCCACCAGCGGCATGATGCCGTAGTGGGCGTCGGAGAACAGCGGTGTCCACTGGGTATCGGTCAGAAAATCCCAGACCGAGACGTGCTTGAAGAAACCGAGCGACTCATAGACCAGGATGACCACAATGGCGACGGTGATCGCCACCGAGGACAGGGCGGCCAGGAACAACAACGACTCGATCAGCCGCTCACGCGCATGCCGCCAGCGGTTACGGGTGAAGCGGTATGGGGTTGCGCCGGCGACCGGGGCGTGGGTGGAGGGGGTGGACATGAGCAGCGCGATGGTAGGCAGCGAGTGTGACAGTTATGTTACAACGGGCCCGGTCCATGTTCATGTGCTCGCCGGGCCGGGTGGAAGTCCCCGTAAAAAAGGGCGCCGCGGCGCCCTTTGCTGAACAGCATTACGATGCAGCGCGGGGTTATTCGTGCGCCTTGCGGGCGAGAATTTCGTTGATCTTCAGGCCCACCTCGTTTTTCCCGCCGAAGGCCGTGCCCAGCTTTTGGCCGTCGAAATTCTTGCGGGCCATCGCGTAGGCACTGGCCGGCAATGGCACATATTTTACTTCCTTGACCAGCTGAATGGCGTTGTCCAGGTAGAAGTGCACGAACTCCTTCACCTCGGGCCTGGCCATCGACTTGGCGCTCACGTAGATGAAGATCGGTCGGGCCAGTGGCTGATAGGAGCCCGCCTCGACAGTTTCGGTCGAAGGCAGAACGAACGACTTGCCATTATGGACAGCGACCGCGCGCAGCTTGTTTTTGTTTTCGGCATAGTAGGCATAGCCGAAGTAACCCAGGCCGTGCTTGTTGCGGCTCACGCCCAGCACCAGCACGTTGTCGTCTTCGCTGGCGGTGTAGTCACCGCGGCTGGCCCGGGGCTTGCCATTGACCGCTTCGGTGAAGTATTCGAAGGTGCCCGAATCGGTGCCCGCACCGAACAGCTTGAACTCGTGGTCCGGCCACTTCGGGTTGATGTCGCTCCACTTCTTGATCTTGCCCTGCGCCGACGGCTCCCACATCTTCTTGAGCTCGGCCACGGTCATGTGGCGCGCCCAGGTGTTGTCCGGATGAATGACGATCGTCAGCGCGTCATAGGCAACCGGAATCTCGACGTAGCGGATACCGGCCTTCTTGCAGGCATCCATCTCCGATTTCTTGATTGGACGCGAGGCATCGGCAATGTCGATCTCACCGCGGCAGAATTTCTTGAAACCGCCACCGGTCCCCGAGATTCCAACAGTCAGGCGGACCTTGCCGCGCTTCAACTTCTGAAACTCTTCGACGACGGCCTCGGTGATCGGGTAGACCGTGCTGGAGCCGTCAATTTTGATGTTGGAAGCGGCATTGGCCGTGCTGACCAGGGTCAGCAGGGATGTGGCCAACAGGATGTGTTTCGTAATCATATTCAGGGTAAACCTCCGGAAAAAATCTGTGTCATGGACCATTGGGATCTTTTCCACTATCGCATCTCATTATGACAATATCGTGAAGGTGGCTCAGGTCGTTTGATTCGCTATACGGGATACAGGAAACAGGCAGGCAAAGGTACTGCCTTGGCCGGGATGGCTGTCGATCTCCAGATGGGCATCGTGCCGGGCGAGCACATGTTTGACGATGGAAAGCCCGAGACCGGTACCGCCGCTGGCGCGCGAGCGCGCCGTGTCGACGCGGTAGAAGCGCTCCGTGAGGTGCGGGAGGTGCTCGGCGGAGATCCCTTCTCCGCTGTCCGTGACCGAGAAGCTGGCGCCGTGGGCGGTCTTCCGCCAGCGAAGCGTGATACTGCCGCTGGCCGGGGTGTAACGGACAGCGTTGTTCACGAGGTTGGAAAACGCGCTGTTCAACTCGTCCTTCGATCCGCGCAGAAAAAGACTGTCGTCGACCTCCGTCTCAATCCGGTGTCGAGCCTTGCCGCTGACGATCATGGCCATGTCCTTGAGCGAGGACACCAGCGCCGCTACATCGATGACTTCATCGTGTCGTTGCGGGGCGGTGGTTTCCAGCTTGGAGAGGGTTAGCAGGTCATCGACCAGTCGTTGCATGCGATCGGCCTGGTCCGCCATGGTCGCGAAGTGCTTCTTCAGTTCTTCATCGCCGGCAATTTTCGGCATCTGCGAGAGGGTTTCGACGTAGCCGCCGAGCACCGTCAGCGGGGTGCGCAATTCGTGCGAGACATTGGCCACGAAGGTCCGCCGCATCTGCTCCAGCCGCGCCAGCTGGGTGATGTCCCTGGCCATGACCAGTTTCTGCGATCGCCCGTAAGGGATGATCTGGATGGAGACCTGTGGGACCGGTACCTGAGGTGCTTCCAGCGTAATGGGTTCGATGAAGTTGCGTTTGCGGAGATAGGCGCTGAAAACCGGGTCGCGGATGAGGTTCAGCAGGCGCATGCCGGTATCGCGGGGATAGTCGATGCCAAGCAGCTTGCGCGCGGTGGTGTTGGCCCATTCGATCTCATTCTGGCCGGACAGGATCACCACGGCATCGGGCATGGCCGCCGCGACCGATTGCAGGCGATCGACTTGTCCTGCCAGTTCGTCCTGGCGGTGCTCGGCGGTGCGCACCAGCTTGCGGATTTCGTTGAAGGTATCGCCCCACAGGCCTTCGGCCTCCGGAATTTCCTGCTGGTCGCGCCGGGTCAGCCAACGATAGAGCGCGTAGAGCGACTGCAGCTGTACAAGGATATACAAGCCGAAACCGACGGCGGCGACAATGAAGTAGCGGTCGGTGAGCGCGCCGAGCGCCAGACTGCCGAGCGTGATGGCAGCCAGAATCCAGACTTCTCGCCAGAGACTTGATGGCACGATCAGTGTTGATGCGAAAAACGGTAACCCGACCCGCGTACGGTCTGGAGGTGACGGTCGTGACCGCTGTCGGCCAGTGCCTTGCGCAGGCGCCGGATGTGGACGTCGACCGTGCGTTCCTCGACGTAAACGTTCTCGCCCCACACGTCGTTGAGCAGGCGCTCGCGCGTATGCACGCGTTCCGGATGGGCCATGAAGAAGTGCAGCAGGCGGAATTCGGTCGGGCCCAGGGCCAGCGGTTTCCCGCCGGCGGTGACCCGGTGGCTGGACGGATCCAGTTGCAGCCCGTCGAGTTCGACGGTGGTCTCGCCGGTGTGCGGGGCGCTGCGCCGCAGCAGCGCCTTGATGCGCGAGATGAGTTCGCGGGTCGAGAAGGGTTTGGTGAGGTAGTCGTCGATGCCGCTGTCGAAGCCGCGCAGTTTGTCCTCTTCCTCGGCGCGGGCGGTGAGCATGATGACGGGGATATCCCGGGTCAGCTTTTCCTGGCGCAGGCGGCGGGCGTATTCCACGCCGCTCACGCCCGGCAGCATCCAGTCGAGCAGGATCAGGTCCGGGGGCTGGGCGAGGAGGGTGGTCTGGGCCTCGTTGACGTCATTGGCCTCGATGCACTCAAACCCGGCCTGGCCCAGGGCCAGGCAAACCATCTGGCGGATGGAGGCTTCGTCTTCGACAATCAGAATTCTGGCGCGCATACCGGTGGTACCTTTTGTGACTGGATCGGCCGTTTAACCGGTGTGTCATTTCATACCATAAATATGACAATTTGGTTACTATGTGTTTTTAAGGTGGTTTTTCAACGAAAGTATGTGAAATTCGCCTCCCTGATATTAAGAGGCACCGATTTAGGCGAACATTTCATAAATTTTTAGAATAAAGCT
>CAKKRZ010000044.1 GCA_919902925.1 Acidiferrobacterales bacterium
TCCGGTTGAGAGAATCGAAATCAGTGCTCATAAAAACTCCGGCGATTGAGAAACTCAATTATACGGCGAGAACGAGATCAGGCAGGAACCTTACCGACACTCGGCCGGCGAAACCAGCGCAGGCGATTGGCGTTGGTCACCACCGTCACCGACGACATGGCCATGGCGGCACCGGCGATCATCGGGTTGAGCAGCGCCAGCGCCGCCGCCGGAATCAGCACCGTGTTGTAAACGAACGCACCGAACAGGTTCTGCTTGATGTTGCGCACGGTCGCGCGCGACAGGGCAATGGCGTCGGGCACGCCGTGCAGCGAACCGCGCATGAGCGTGACATCGCCGGCCTCGATGGCGACATCGGTGCCGGTGCCGATGGCGTAGCCGACATCGGCCTGCGCCAGCGCCGGCGCGTCATTGATGCCGTCGCCGACCATGGCCACCACCTCGCCGCGCGCCTGCAGCGCCTCGATCTGCTTCACCTTGTCCTCGGGCAACACCTCGGCGATGACCTCATCGATATCCACCTGCCGGGCAACGGCCTCGGCCGTGGCCCGATTATCACCGGTCAACAGCACGACCTTGAGGCCGAGCGCGTGCAGGCGCGCGATCGCCGCCTTCGAATCCGCCTTGACCTGATCAGCCACCGCCACGATGCCGGCGGCACGCCCATCGACGGCGAGATACATCGGTGTCTGCGCATCGGCGGCGAGTTCTTGTGCACGCGCAGGCAGGTCGCCCAGCGCAACCTTTATTTCCTTCATGAGCTTGTCGTTGCCCAGAAATACTTCGGCCCCATCGACCCGTCCATGCACGCCATGACCGGCGATGGCCTCGAATCCCTCGCACGACGGGATCGCCACCCCGCGCGCCCTGGCCGCTTCCACGATGGCCAGTGCCAATGGGTGCTCTGAGGTCTGCTCCAGCGCCGCCGCCAGGGTGAGCAATCGTTCCTCGCTCATGCCGGAAACCGGGATCAGGGCGGTCACCGTCGGCTGTCCTTCCGTAACCGTGCCGGTCTTGTCGAGCACCACGGCCGTCAGGCGGCCAGCCTGCTGCAAGGCATCGCCATTGCGGATAAGGATGCCGAGTTCGGCGGCCTGGCCAACCCCGACCATGATCGAGATCGGCGTGGCCAGGCCCAGCGCACAGGGGCAGGCAATGATCAGGACTGTCATCGTCGCCACCAGCATATTGGCGGCGCGCAACTCGCCGCCGACATTGAACCAGGCGAGCAGCGTCAGCACCGCAATGATCAGCACCACCGGCACAAACACGGCGGAGATCCGGTCGGCCAGGCGGCCGATGGCCGGCTTGGTGCCCTGGGCGCGACGGACCAGCTCGATGATGCGCGCCAGTGCGGTATCCGCACCGATGCGCGTGGCCTTGAACAGGAAAGTGCCCGACTTGTTGAACGTGCCGGCGGTCACCTCATCGCCAGCCGCTTTCTCCACCGGCATGGGTTCACCGGTCAGCATCGATTCATCGATGGTCGAGCGTCCGTCCACGATCACGCCATCGACCGGGATTTTCTCGCCAGGCCGCACGCGCACGCTATCGTCCAGCCCGACCTCCTCGATGGGGATGTCGCGTTCGATCCCCTCGCGCAGCACGCGCGCGGTCTTCGGTCGCAGACCGATGAGGCGACGGATCGCCTCGCTGGTCTTGCCGCGCGCCCGCATCTCCAGTGCCTGACCGAGGTTGATAAGGCCGATGATGATGACCGCCGCCTCGAAGTACACGTGGCGTGCGGCCGGCGGCACCAGTGTCGGCCAGGCCAGCACCAGCATGGAATACACCCAGGCGGTGCCGGTGCCGAGGGCGATGAGCGTATCCATGTTGGCCAGGTGGTTGCGGAACGACTTCCACGCGCCGACAAAGAAATGGCCGCCACCGTAGACGAGCACGAACAGCGAAGCCGCGGCCACGACCCACCAGAAAAGCTGGCCGTGACCGGCACCCACGTGCGGCAACAAACCAAAGGGTTCGAGCGCCATGAGCGGTGCGCCGATGGCGATGGCGATGGCAAACTGCCGCAGCCGTTTCCGGTAATGGGTCCGCTCGGCCGCCTCGCGGCCGGCCTCGTCTTCCGGGCCGCGCAGCTCGGCCGCGTCGTAGCCGGATGCCTTAACCGCGGCGATCAGGGCCTTCGCATCGACTGCGCCAGTGACGCTGGCGGTATGCTCGGCAAAGTTGACGCTCGCCTCGCTGACGCCGGGAGCGTTTTGTAGCGCGTTTTCGACCGTCGCCACACAGCCGGCACAGCTCATGCCGCCGATGGAAAGGCGGATGGTGTTGGGTGTGCTCATGACATTATCCGTAACGGAAACCCTGCGGCAAGTCAATCCGGCACAGACTGACCAAGTGTCTTGTTGAGTTCCGCACCATGGGGCTCGCCGACGAATAAAAAAAGGGGGCTTGCGCCCCCCTTCACTTCGGAATCCGGGCAACCCCGGATGTTAATTCTTGTCTTTCACGAATTTATCAATCTGACCGGCGGCCCACTTCTGTCCACCGAGCCCAAAGGCAATCCCGAGTGCCAGCGCAAAACCGCCCAGGATGATGAGGATGGCCTGGCCCAACAGGACATCGCCGATCTTCATCTGCCCCAGGGCGATCACGAAGACGAAGACTGAGATCGCATAGCGGGTCACCCGGCCGATCAGGTCGGCATCCTGAGAGCCGACATTCCGTGCATAGGCCGATACCGAGTCCGCCACGAAGCGGGCGAAGTAGAGGCCGATGGTCAGGATCAGGACCGCGGCGATCACATTCGGGATGTACTGGGTGATGCGGCTGAACAGATCCGAGACAATCGCCAGGCCCAGCGAATCGAACGCCACCAGCAGGGTCAAGAGGATAGCCAGCCAGTAAACCAGCGCGCCCAGCACATCGATGGCGCTCTTGCGCACACCGCCCTTCTTGAGGAAGCCGTCGATACCCGCACCTTCCGTCACAACGTTAAAACTCACCAGCTTGAGCCCACGAACAACGATAAAGTTGAGGAACTTGGCGAGGAGCCAGCCGATAACCAGGATAACCACGGCGGCCAGTAAGCGCGGAAGGAATGCCGCCAGTTGCGTCAGAAAGGCCTGAACCGAGGCCATTACCACTCCGAGTTGTTGTTCCATGCGTCACCTCCTGATGGTTGAAAGATCTATAGTTTAGTTATGTCCCGTCATTCTGGATGGTCAGTACGCAGAACCTGGATATCCACCGACGGCCAGAACCATCCTACACAGGCTTGCCGGATATCTGCAAACTTTTCTTCGCCGATGGGATCGAGGCCGCTCTCGGCCGTCCTGGCCTTCGCGGCATTCGTGCATCCTGCACATCAGCGAAGGGCCACGCGACGTAACTGAAGCCCTACTCGCTCCGCTCGTTCGTCCTACCATTTGATGAGGCGCGTTTTCGGCTTCGCCGATGGGAGACGTAATAGGCGGGACGCCAGGGACTCGTGTCCGAGGGGCACATGCCGTAACGGAAGCCCTGCTCGCTGCACTCGCTCGTCCTGTCATAAGACGTGGCATGGTTGTGCCTTCGCCACCGGATCCACTCGCGCCATCGATGGAAAAGCGGATGACGCGCATTACGGTTTCCGCCCTGAAACGGAAATTCAACCCCGAACCGTCGCCGGATAACCGGCGCCGGTGACGGCTCGTGCCGCCTGTTCCGCGCTGAGTGTCCCGCGCACGACGGCCGTGCCGGTCTTGAGATCAAATTCCGAATCCCGGTAGCCCGGCAAGCCTTTGAGGGCGGTCTGCGCCTTGGCGATACAGCCGCCGCATTTCAGGCCCTGAACTGACAGCCGGATCTCCTGCACTTCACCCGTCATGGAAAAAACCTCCACGTGTGCTCACTGGCCTTCCATACCCGGTCCCGGCGTTCCGCCGCGCCGGCTCACCCCTTGGGTTTGTTCCCGGGCTCGGCGTTCGTCTGCTGCTGCCAGCGATAATAACAATCCGCGCCGCAGAAATAGTAGACATATTCAGGACCTTCCAGCGATTTCGCGACGGACTTCGGGATTTCTTTCAGGCAGACTTGGCAGGAGACAATCGGGACATCGGTTGTTTCCGGTTTCTGGCTCATCACACACCTCCTTGGTCGGCAATGTGGATGGCTCCAAGGATACTCCCCGGCCACGGGCTTGTCCCGCTCGCGGGCCGCACCGGTCGCCGGCTTATTTCTTACCCGAGTTGTTGAACAGGTATTTCAACAGCGCGGCGATCACCAGAACGACGACGATCCACAAGACGAGTTGCATGGGCAGGGTATCCGGAGCGGAAAGGCTGGGGCGTCAACTCTTGCCCGCGCCGGCCGTGGTATTGGCCTTCTGCCAGCGTTCGTGCACATCGCGCGGCCAGAAGGTCTGGAACCAGGTGATGATGTCGTCGATTTCGGCATCGCTCAACCGCCCCTTCCAGCCCGGCATGATCTGGTCGCCCTTGCGTTTGACACCGGCCTTGATGACAGCGACGAAATCGCTCTTGCTCCGCTTCCAGTCGTTGCCGGTGCCGTTGAGCGGCGGCGCCGCCGCCACCCCCGGTGTCTGCCAGTCGGGGTGGCCCTGCCCCTCCGGCCCATGGCACTGGCCGCAGTTATCCCGATATAGCTTCTCGCCACGCTCCAGCGATTCTCTCGAAACCAGACTCTCCTCCACCGGCTTCACGCCCGGGGCGGGTTCTTTCTTGCCACAGGCAGTCACTCCCCCGACGAGGAGGATGCCGATCATGGCCAACGCGAAACGGCGGGATGCGTTCATGGGGGCGTAATCATAAACCGCGCCGTCCCCGCTGCCAATTTTGACCGACACGAGGCGTCGCCCCCCTCCCCAATGGTGCAGCGCACCTGCGGCCCAGCCCTCAGTAAAGGGTCACGCGCTCCTCAAGCACTGCACGACAAAAGACATCCCTCCGCTCGTAGCGCGTCACTGCTTACGCCTGAGCAGGCTGCCGCAAGGTATGACCGACCGGGCTTCGCCGATGGGAGACGTAATAGGCGGGACGCCAGGGACACGTGTCCGAGGGCCGCAGGCCGAAAAGGAAGCCCTGCTCGCTCCGCTCGCTCGTCCTGTCATAAGACGAGGCCTGCTTGCGGCTTCGGCTGTTACCCGCGATGAGCACCCCCGCCAACGCCAGCGCAAACATCATCTTTGATGCGAACGTGACCGCGTAAGGCATCAGTGCCACGAACGCCGGGTTAAGCGCGGGCAATACTACAAAGAAGTTCAAGGCCCATACCGCTGCCAGCGCCAGCGCAGCCGAGAGCAATGTCACAGCCATGCCAGCGCGGCGCGCGAACGGTTGCCATACCAACAGCGCATAGGCACACCCCATCACCAGCGCCAGCGCCAGATGAATCAGCATGCCGAGCGGCGCTGCCATCGGCGTCTCTCCCAGTTCGCGCGAAAAACTCACAGTGACCTGACGTGCCACCTCGCCGATATTCGTGGACGTCAACACGCCGTAGAACGACACCCACGCTATTTCCGCCAGACTGCCGGCAACCGAAGCGAAGGCGACGAGCAACCAGAAGCGGTGTTGAACACTCGATGCCGGTAAACGATTCATGACAGATTTCTCCTTGTTAAGGTTACAGTACTGGTTACCTGACCGCTTCCGACGGCAACCGTGGAAACGGCCAGGCTACGCTATCACTCCAATACGAAACTCGTCGGCCGCGATCATCGTACTCCATCAGCAACCACCGTGCCGCGGCGTCATGCCGCCGCCCCGGTCGAGCGCAGGTGCGGGATGAAGCCCGGCACCCGCTCGGCATAGTGTAGATACGCCTCGCCGAACTCGCGCGCCACTTCCCGCTCTTCGCGTCGCGCCAGGCGCACGTACATGTAAACCAGCACCGGAAACATCGCCAGCGTCAGCAGCGTCGGCCACTGCACGAGAAAACCGAGCATGATCAGCACGAACGCCGCGTACTGCGGATGGCGGATGCGCGCATACGGCCCGGTGGTGGCGAGCGCGTGCGCGCGCTGCGCCGCATACAACACCTTCCAGCTTGATGCGAGCAGCCAGAAACCGCCGCCGATGAAAGCGAAGCTCAGCAGGTGGAACGGACCGAAGTGCGGGTTGGCGCGCCAACCGAACAGCGATTCAAGCAGGTGGCCGGCGTCGTGCGCCAGCCAGTCCACGCCGGGGTAACGGCTTTGCAACCAGCCGGACAACAAATAAATCGTCAGCGGAAAGCCGTACATTTCCGCAAACAACGCGACGATAAAAGCGGAGAACGCGCTGAACGAGCGCCAGTCGCGTTTGCTCTGCGGCTTGGCGAAGCTGAAGGCGAAGATGATAAATACCGCCGAGTTGATGGCGACCAACAACCACAGGCCGTAGGCGGGCGCGGATGGGTTCATGGTTCTTTCCTCCCGTCGTCGGGTGGCCGGTGGGCGCCATGCCCACCGTGACCGTGATGGCCGAAGAGATGCAGCAGCGGACACAGCGCCACCAACACCAGCGGCAGCACCCCGAGCACATGGGCGCGGTGCTCGGTGAACAAGAAAAAACCGGCGATCGCCAGAAACCCGATCAGGGCCCAGTTGAGCCGGGAGCGCCACCACCCCGGCCGCGTTTCATGCTGATGCCGCATCATGAGTCATCCCTCCGGTTCACGTCGTTTCGCCTGGCGATCCCGATCGGCGCCCGTGGCTGTTTCCACGCTGCGTTGCGCGCGCCGCGCCATCCGCCAGGCGGCGTAGGCGGCGAGCGGGCAAGCCGCCGCCACCGCGGCGAGCGCGACGGTCAGCGGCGTGACGCCGCCGAGGACCAGGACCACCGCGGCGAGTGCCGCCATGGCGATCGCGCACAACCAGGCGCCCCGGCGATGTGAAGGCGTCATCGCCCGGGCCCCAGGCGCTGCAACTTGAGCAGCGCCGAGTTGACGATCACCGACAGCGATGACAGCGCCATGGCGGCCGCGGCGATGATGGGATTGAGGAACCCGAGCGCCGCGATCGGAATGCCGATACCGTTGTACACGAACGCCCAGAACAGGTTCTGCTTGATCTTGCGCAGGGTCAGGCGCGACAGGCGGATCGCGGTCACCACCTCGCGCACGTCGTCGCGCATGAGAATGATGCCGCCGGTCTCCTTGGCGACGTCCGAGCCGCTGCCGATGGCGATGCCGATATCGGCCACGGCCAGCGCCGGCGCGTCGTTCACGCCGTCGCCGACCATGGCCACGATCTTGCCCTGTTTCTGCAAGTCCTGGATGACCTTCGCCTTGTCGGCCGGCAACACTTCGGCGATCACGTGGTCGATGCCGAGTTCTTTGGCGATGGCGTCGGCGGTGCGCCGATTGTCGCCGGTGAGCAGGATCACCTCGATGCGTTCGCGCTTGAGCGCGGCGATCGCCTCGGCGGCCTCGGGCTTGAGCGTGTCGGCCACGGCAATGACGCCCGCGAGCCCGGCATTGGCACCGACCAGCATCGCGGTCTTGCCTTCGCTCTCCAGGCGCGTCATGTGCGCTTGCGCGGCGGAGACGTCGATACCTTCGCGCTGGAACAGGCGGCGGTTGCCGAGCAGCACGGCCTTGCCTTCGACTGTGCCGCGGATACCGTGGCCTGGAATCGCTTCGAAGCCATCGACCTTCGGCAACCCAAGTTCACGATGTTTGGCGGCCCTGACAATCGCCTCGCCCAGCGGATGCTCGGAGCCCACCTCGACCGCGGCCGCGAGCCGCAGCACCTCGGCCTCGCCCAGGTTCCCGAGCGGGACAATATCGGTGACGTTCGGCTCACCGCGCGTGAGCGTGCCGGTCTTGTCGAACACCACGGTGGTCAATTTGCGCGCACGTTCCAGCACCTCGCCGCCGCGAATGAGAATCCCGGCCTCGGCGCCCTTGCCCACGCCGACCATGAGCGCCGCTGGGGTGGCGATGCCGAGCGCGCACGGGCAGGCGATGATGAGCACGGCGATGAACGCCAGCAGCCCCTGCGGGAAATTGCCGGCCAGCCACCAGCCGATGAAACTGATGAACGCCGTGATCACCACCGCCGGCACAAAATAGCCCGTGACCTGGTCGGCGATGCGCTGGATCGGCGCACTGCTGGCCTGCGCCTCTTCCACCAGTTTGATGATCTGTGCCAGCGCCGTTTCGGCGCCGACGCGCGTGGCCTTGAAGCGCAGCAGACCGGTTTTATTGAGTGTGCCGCCGATCATGGCTGCGCCCGGTTTCTTCGCGACCGGCATGGACTCGCCGGTCAGCATCGACTCATCCACCGCCGACGAACCTTCGATCACCTCGCCGTCGGTCGGAACCTTCTCGCCCGGCTTGACGATGACGACCTCGCCCACCATCACCGACTCGGCCGGCACGTCCATCTCCACGTTGTCACGCACCACGTGCGCCTGCGCGGGCTTGAGATCCATGAGCTTGCGCACCGCCGCCGACGAACGCTTCTTGATCATCTCCTCCATGTACTTGCCGAGCAGCACGAAGGCGATGATCACGGCGCTGACCTCGAAGTACACGTCGCGCTCCTCGACCTTCACCGGCAGCACCTCGGGGAAGAACACCACCACGACGCTGTAGAAGTACGCGACCGAGGTGCCGAGCGCGATCAGCGTGTCCATGTTGATGGTGCGCGACTTGATCGCCTGCCAGGTACCGACATAGAAACCCCAGCCGCCGATGAACTGCACCGGGGTGACCAGGATCAACAACCACATGCCCCAGGTGAACCACGGCAGCGCCGGGATCGGCGCCCAGGTGACGATGGCGGCGCCGGTGGCGAGAAACAGAAAGGCGCCGGCGCGCAGGATGGCAAGCGCCAGCACGCCGGTGAGCGCGATGGTGACGCGCGTCTTCATGGCCTTCAGTTCCTGCTCGGGCGACTCGAAGGTGCGCTGGCAGCCGGCCGAGCAGAAGTAGTAGGCGCGCCCGGCGCGCTCGGTCTTGAGCGCCGTGGCCTTCTCCACCACCATGCCGCAGATCGGGTCCTTGGCGAGGTCCTTGGTTGCCTTCCCCTTTGGTGCCGCCGTCGTCATGCCCGGCGCATGTGCGTGGCTCTGGCCTACCGCCATCTTCGCCGATGGGAGACGTAATAGGCGGGACGCCAGGGACACGTGTCCGAGGGCCGCAGGCCGATCCGGAATCCCTACTCGCCGCGCTCGTTCGTCCTGCCTAAAGATCAGGCCTGGTTGCGGCTTCAACGGTGTCGCCACGACGTTTACGTATGCAGATGGGTCCGCTTGAAACTCAGTAAGACACTTGGCGGAACAGAAGTAATAGGTCCTGCCGCCATACACGGCCTTGCCCGCCGCGCGCGCCTCATCCACTGTCATGCCGCATACCGGATCACTTGCCACGTTGCCTCCTGCCCGGATCTCCGTACCGGGAATCCTGATCGCGATTCGTCAAGTTATCCGTGGCCTTGTGTGTGGCCGCTTCCCGGCTTCTTCGCCACGAACTTCTCGGGGTGCGCCGTGAATTCCTTCTGGCAGCCTTGTGAACAGAAGTAATACGTCGCACCCTGGTACTCCATCCTGGCCGCGGCCTCCTGCGGTTCTATCGCCATCTTGCATACCGGGTCGGTTTCCATGTTGCACCTCCTTGGCTGACGAGATTCACCTGGCACGCCCGAACGATCTAATGCCCGCACGTCGCCCCTTCATGGTTCGACGCCTCAATGGTGGCCGCGTGCGGACTGGGCAAACGGTGGCGCGGGTCGCTCAGCAGCGCGTCCAGATGTGGACGCAACAACTCGATTGTTTGTGCCTCGGCCGCGGCCTGAATCTCCGAACCGCCTTCGGTCACCGGCCACGGCAGCTCCGGCAACCGCGGCTCGATCACGACCACCGCTGCCCCGCACCGACAAGGGCAACGGTGGAACGTCAACCGTTCCTCGGACAGATACCACGGCCGGTGGCGGAACAGCAGTCGCTCCAGGATGCCGAGCATCGACCATTCGCGCTGCACGATGCTCGCTGCGTCCGCGTGCCGCGCGGCAACGTGATGGATGAGCAACGCGTCGAGGCGATGCTGGCAGCAGATCGCATCCATCGGCGCCAGATCCACCAGCGCGCCGTCGCAGTACCAGTCGCTGTCGATCTCCACCGGCCGGTACAGGATCGGCATGGCCGCGCTCGCCACCATGCGCGGCGCAAGCTCGCCCGACGAGAACATCACCTTGCGCCCGCGCCCGAGGCTCACGGCCAGGACATGAAAAGGGTAACGGCACTCCTCGAAGGTCTGCGCCGCGAGTTGACCGCGGCAGAACTCGATGGCCGCCTCGGTCCCGGATAAGCCGGTGTAGCCGCGGCCGCGGCGCACGGCGAGCCGCCACAGCAGACGCGGCCACGCATCCGGCGTCCAGAAGCGCCGCGGGTCGAGACGCGCCAGCGTCGCCGACCAGGCTTCGAGATCGGCGCCGCTCGCGGCAATACCGCCGACCACCGCACCGGCGCTGCAACCGGCGGCAGCCGCGACCGGTACGCCCAGCTCCGCCAGCGCCTGCAGGAAACCGGTGTGCGCGTACACGCCGCGCGCGCCGCCGGAGCTCAGCACCACGCCGATGCGCGGCCCGGAAACCGGTTTTGGACTTTTGAGGCTCTCGATATCGATCGTGTCACCTCACTTGAGCCGCTTGTTCCAGAAGCCCCAGGCGAGGCCGTGGATCGCGCCGAGCACAAATCCGGCGGCGGTAAAGGTCACGAACCCGGTGAGGAAGCCCGCCGGGCTTCCGTAAAGGGGCCAGGGGCTGGCCTGGGACAACCAGCGAATCAGGCCGAACGGCGGGAACAGCGCATCGAAGATGGCGCAAAACACATACGCGATACCCAGGGTCGTGGCCAGAGAAAATGCCCGTACTTTCCATTGAGAGCCTTTCATGATGCACCTCCGTCAAGTTGGGCGGCCGGCCAGGTGGCCGGCCGCCACGGTCGCCTGCTACTTCGCGTGCGGGGTCTGGGTTCCGGACGGATTGCTTCCTCCGCCCGGCATCATGCGATGCATGTCGCCGCCCATCATTCCGCCCATGTTGCCACTCATCATCTTCATGTTGTCCTGCATCATCTTCAGGTGTTCCTGCATCAGCCGCTGGCGTTCCTTCGGGTCCTTGGCCTGCATGATCTTGTGCATCTGCTCGTGCATCCTGATCATGTTCATTTGCATCCCTTGCATGCGTTTCTCCCGGTCCGCCGGTGTAGCGGCGGGCTGCGTCTGGGCCGGCGTGGCGGCCGGTTTCTTCTGATCGTCCTTGTGATGAGCCTCATCGGCATGCAGTGGCGCCGCCAGCAGAAGCGCGGTCACGGCGGTGATGAGGGCGATGTTCGACTGTTTCATGGTGGTGCTCCTTGGGTGGGTGTAACGGTTAATCGGGTCTCCGGTAGACGAAGCGCGCGACCTCCGGCTGGTCGCCCGCGGTGGTGTAGATGTGCAGCACGATCCGGTATTCGCCGCGCTCCGCCATCTTGAAGAAGTTGCCGTAGGTGATGACGCCGGCGACAGTCATGCGCTCGAGCGGGCGCACGACGCGTGCCGGGTGCGTCCAGCGGCGATGCGAAAGTTCGGCGATCACGGTCGCGTCGGACACGCGGTTTCCACGGCGATCGAAGATCGCGGCGGTGACGTGCTGCGTGTTCATTTCGCGCGCCAGCCCGCCGTGCAGGTGCTTGTCCCGGTCGACGAGCTCGGGCATCTGCTCCAGACGCCAGGCCGGCGTCACCCCGAGGTGCACGCGGTAGGACGCGCCCTCGTGCCGCAAACCGGGATCGCCGGCCCGTGCCGGCCCCACGAGCGCGGTGACGATGACCAACGCCATCGCCAAGGATCGGGGGACATCAAGTCGTTTCAGTTTCATCGTGGTCCTCCCTGATCAGGCTGACGGGCGTGGCAGGGCTCACGTTCTCAACCCACGATTGCGTTCCCTTTGTACCGTCGAAGTTGGTCGAATGCATTGATAATGGTCAAACCCCCAAGGTTCTCGCGGAATCCGGATTAATGCGGGTGCGCGCTGTGATCGTGCGCGGTTTGTTTCTTCGCCGGCGGACGGTCCGGCGCCGTGCCCGGGGTCGCCGCCGGAACGGGTTTGTTGTTCGGCAGCGACATCACGCCCAGTCCGTGCCGGTACACCAGTTCGGCACCGTGCCAGGCCGTGCTGCCCAGCAGGACGCCACCCGCGACCAGCGTGGCGAGAAAGATGACGTTGATCAGCGGCGCTGGTGGCCCTCGCCGGGTGATACGCCGCCACGCCGACCATAGCGCCAGCACCACGAACACCCCCGCCGTCGGCAACGCCCAGTTGCGATGCGTGGTCATGGCGGCATGCGAAACATCGTCGTGCTCGACGCTGTTATAGGCGAGCCAGCCCGTGACGGCGGTGGCCAGGGCGAATACGCCACCCAGCCACAACAACCACTCCGCCACGATCCGCCATTCCCCGCGCAGCGACGACGACAACGGCAGGCGCGCCAGTACGTGCAGGAACACCGAGAGCGACAGCAGCCCCACGGTAAAGTGCACCAGCATCGGGTGCCAGTTCGGAATGATTTCGATCACGCAATTTTCTCCTGTGAGTAACTGCTCATCTTCGGTGCCAGCAACCAGTCAGATGGTTACTGGCCATCCAGTGACATCCCGGGCAACAACAACCGGCCACGGACATGCGTCCACTTTCTGCCGTCCATGGCCGAGGCCGATAATCCATGCCGGTCAGAACCAGAAGCGCAGTCCCGCCACGAAGCGAGTTTCACCCGTGGGCTTGCCGGCCGCCTGCAACAGATCGGCGGTATCCCCATACCGCGTGACGCGCTCGATACCGATATAAGGGGCGAACTCGCGGCGGATTTCATAGCGCAGACGCACCCCCAGCGCGACTTCGGACAGACCCTGGCCACGCTCGTTGGCGGCATCCTGTTTGCCGTAGACATTCGCTTCCAGGCGCGGCTGCAGGATGAGCTTCTGGGTGAGCAGCAATTCATACTCCGCTTCCACGCGGAACGCGCTGCGGCCTTCGTCGCCGATATAGAGTGTCGCATCCACCTCGAACCAGTACGGCGCCAGTCCCTGAACGCCGAACGCCAGCCAGCGGCGGCTGGGGCCTTCACCACCGTCAACCCGCATGCCGGCCTGAAGATCCCAGTAGGCCGCGACGGCGCGACTCCAGAGCAGATCGGTGCGCGACTCGCGGGCCTCGCCGCCGGCGACCTCGCCCTCGGCCTTGAGCACGAAGCGGTTGTAGTCGCGACCGTATCTCGCCTGCAACTCATAGGCCGTACTGGTTTCGCCGGCGCGCGTGCGCACGTGCTCGAAGCGATCGACCCGCAGCGATCCGAAGCTCTGCCCATCACCCGCGTGCATATGCTGGGCGGAACTCAAACGGTAGCCTCCCGAATACGCGTGCGGATCGCGTGCGTCGGGCGGAGGCGTGCCGCCTTGCATGGAACCGTGGTCCGCCGTCCCGCCCCGGGTACTCCCGGCCGCCGGTGGCGCGGCGGGCGTGGCGCCGTGGCCCATCTTGTCGTGGTCGACCACCGGCGTCTCCTGCGCCCACGCGGGCGCGAGGCCGCCGGCCAGCAGCGCGGCTGTTATCCAGCGAACGGATTTGGTCATCATGATCCTGGTCCCTGTCGTACGTTCGAGCCGGCTCATGCCACCACCACCTCGCGGAACATGCCCGCGTCCATGTGCAATAACAGATGGCAATGCCAGGCCCAGCGACCGAGGGCATCGGCCGTGACGAGAAAACTCACACGCTGCGCCGGTTGAACATTGATGGTGTGCTTGCGCACCTGAAACTTTCCATCGGGACTCTCCAACTCGCTCCACAGGCCGTGCAGGTGCATAGGGTGCGTCATCATGGTGTCGTTGTGCAGAATCACGCGCAGGCGTTCGTGGTGACGAAAATGGACCGGCGTGGATTGGCTGAACTCCAGCCCGTCCATAGACCAGGTATAACGCTCCATGTTGCCGGTCAGGTGCAGTTCAATCTCGCGACCCGGACCACGCGCATCCATGGCACCGCCAACGGTGCGCAAGTCGGCGTAGGTCAGCACGCGCCGGCCGTTGTTGCGCAAACCAATACCGGGATCGTCGAGGTTGACCCGCGGCGCGTCGACACGCATATCCACGCTCGCCCCGTACTCGGTGCGCGCATGACGCACGCGCGGTGGCGCGCTCGCAGCCGGCATGCGGTGACCGGCATGCGCGCTGTGATCCACGGCACCCGGCGACCCGTGCGCAGCCGCTCCCGGCGTCCTGCCTCCCGCGGCACTCGTACGTCCATGTACGTCGCCGTGGTTCATGGCGCCCATCATGTCGCCCATGGTGAGCGGCACGGGCTTGTCCACCGCCGGCACCGGCGCGCTCATACCGGCGCGCGGCGCGAGCGTGCCACGGACATAGCCGGTGCGGTCCATCGACTGCGCGAAGATCGTGTAGGCCTCGTCCTTGGGCGTGACGATCACATCGTAGGTTTCGGCCACACCCATGCGGATCTCGTCGACCGTCACCGGCTCGACGTTCTGACCATCGGCCTGTACCACGGTCATCTTCAACCCCGGGATGCGAATATCGAAGAAGGTCATGGCACCGCTGTTGATGAAGCGCAGACGCACCTTCTCACCCGGGCGGAACAGGCCGGTCCAGTTGCCGGCCGGGGTCGTGCCGTTGATGAGATAGGTGTAGGTCTGGGCGGAGACATCGGCCAGGTCGGTCGGGCTCATGCGCATCTGGTTCCACATGCGCCGCTTCGCCAGCGCCGCCGACCAGCCCTGGTTGGCCACGTCGCGGAAAAAATCGACCGCCGTCGGCTGATTGAAATTGTAGTAGTCGCTCTGGACTTTGAGCTTGGCGAGAACGCGATGCGGATTCTCGTCCGACCAGTCGGACAGCTGCACGACGTAGTCACGATCGGCACGGATCGTTCCGGCGCGCGCGGGATCGACGATGATCGCGCCATACATGCCCATCTGTTCCTGCATACCGGAGTGGCTGTGGTACCAGTAGGTACCGGACTGCGTCACCTTGAACCGGTAGGTGAACGTTTCGCCGGGCCGGATACCGGGAAAACTGATTCCCGGCACGCCGTCCATCTGATACGGCAGAATGATCCCGTGCCAGTGAATCGAGGTGTCCACGGCCAGCCGATTGCTGACGCGGATGGTCACGGTATCGCCTTCGCGGAATCGCAGCGTCGGTCCGGGAAGCGAACCGTTGATGGTGGTGGCCAGGCGTGGCTTGCCGGTGAAGTTGACCGGCGTTTCGGCGATGGTGAGATCGAACTCGGTGCCGGTCAGCAGCGGCGGCGTGCCCAGCCGGGTCGTCGCGCGCTCACGCGCCTCGACCGGATTCATCCAGGACGACGCACCGAGCAGCACACCGCCCGCGGCCAGGCCCTGGACGAACCGCCGGCGTGACGAATCCGGCAGGATCAGGGATGTTTGATGAATACGTTTCATGACAGTCTCTCTTTGCAGGGTTGCAATCCGGGGACTACCGCCAGACGGTCGGCAGACCCGAAGATAGCCGGCAAAACGCCCGCGTACATAACGCGGAGCCGCCAGCAACAGCCATAGAGTGGATCAGCCCCGCGGGGGCCGATCGAGAGACGACGCTGAAACGTCGAGTGCCGGGAGAAGTGCGGACGTACGGAATTCGGGCGCCGACAAGACCGGGTTTCCCGGAAGGTCGGACAATGTCACCACGCACTGCGCGCAACCGGCACAGCATTGGCCGGAACAGACCTCATGTTGCGGGCAAGTGTCGGAGGATGACGGTTCCGTAAACCCCGAATCGGAGGACGAATGATGGTGCATCGCGGCTTGCTGAACATCGGCGGGCGCGGCCGCCTTGGCCTGGCTCCCCGTCCAGAACGGCAGCAGGGATGAGAAGGCCAGCAACAGGGCCGCGAACAAGGCAACGGTCGGCGATGTGTGTCGAAGGGAATTCATGCTGACTGTTAAATGTACTCGCTCACCGTTGGCCGATCAACCCGCATACACCCGTCAGAACGGAAAAACCGCGAGAGGTTCAAACACCCAGGGATGCCAACACTGCTTCAGAGGGAATTGCCCGGGAAAGAATCTCGTCACGCGACATCCGGCAAAGTTCACACGACTCTTCGGCGGCCTGGCGTGCGAGCAACGCCAGCTCTTCCCTGGAAATGGCCAGTGACTGGGCGGCCTCGGCAATCGCCGTGGCCGGTTGGGTCGTCCCGGCCATCAGCGCCTGCGCCAGCCGGTACCCGTGGTACAGATACCGCGCCCGGGTGTGAGCCACGGCGGTTCCGTCCAGCAGCATTTCGAGCAGCGGACTTACGCGCCAGTCGCGGTTGAGCTGCGCGGTCAGATCGTTGAGCGTAAACCCCAGCACCTCACGTTCGGCGTGCTCGGCGGTCATGCCGGGGCGCTGTTCGAGCGTGGCCAGCTGCGTCGCGCGTTCCTCCCGGGATGCCCAGAAGGCCAGCACCCCGATGCGCGCGAGCAGCGCCGATGTATAGATTTCATCGGGGTCGTGGTCCGTGAAGTGCGCGGCCAGACGATGCGCCTGACAGGCGATGTGCAGGCACAGTGCCAACTCACCGCGCAAGCGCTCGCGACGCGGCCCGCGCAGGAACTGATCGAGAAATCCGGCCGAGACCGCCAGGCGCTGAACCGTGGCGAAACCAAGTTGGGTAATGGCCTGATTGACGGTGGAGATGGAATGGCCGGACGGATTAAAATACGCGCGACCGGCCGCGTGCAGCACCCCGGCCGTCATCGCCGGGTCGGCCAGAATGGTGCGTAACAGGGTGGGTATGCTCGCGCTGTCGCCACCGGACAGTCGCGAAATTGCCAGTACCCGGTCCGCGAAGCCCGGGATCTCGTGCCCGCAAAGGTGGCCGGCAAAAACCCGCACCGGATTGGAATTCCGGCCTGAGGCCTTGGATGTCATGGGTGTCTCCCTCCCCCTGTCCTTGGGGAATACCAACAGTCCTTCTCTCGGTGGAGCAGGCCTAAAGTCTAGCCGCCGGCACCCGGAACACAACAACGGTGCCGACCCTGAGCCAGCGATACAGCCAACCCCTTCTAATCAGGGCCTTTTCCACCTCGATCGCCGCCGGCCAGCACCCCGGACCGGCCGGCATGGGGGTACGTTCTGGCGGGTGTGGTCAAACGACGCGCAGGCCGGCGACGCGCACCAGCCACTTCTCGATCTCGACGATGACGTATACCGACGCACCGATCAAGGCGATGCGTGCCAGCGCCGCGAGATCGAGCGGCGCGGTATGGAACAGCGCCTGCATGAATGGCACATAGGTAAAGAGTGTCTGCAAACCGATCACGAGCGCAATGGTTAATGGCACGTACGGGTTACCGAGGAGCGCGCGCCACGGCCACGCCGGCGCCAGCAAAAAGCGCGTGTTGAGCAGGTAGAAGGCCTCGAAGGTGACGAGGGTGTTAATGGCGGCGGTGCGCGCCACCTCGAGGCTCGCGCCGCGCGACTGTTCCCAGAGGAACATGCCCAGGGTACCGGCCACGACCACCGCGGTGACGAGCAGCGTGCGCCAGAGAAAATAGGCCGAGAAGATCGGCGCGCGCGGATCGCGCGGCGGGCGGCGCATGATCTCGGGCTCGGTGGGATCGAAGGCAAGCGCGAGCGACAGCGTCACCGCCGTCACCATGTTCACCCACAGAATCTGCACCGGCAGGATCGGCAGCACCATGCCGAGCGCGATCGCCACGAGGATGGTGCCGGCCTCGGCGCCGTTGGTCGGCATCATGAACAGCAGGGTCTTGCGCAGATTGTCGTAAACCGTGCGGCCTTCCTCCACCGCGTTGACGATCGAGGCGAAGTTATCGTCCACCAGCACGATCTCGGCCGCCTCCTTGGCGACTTCGGTGCCGGTGATGCCCATGGCGATGCCGACATCGGCGCGTTTGAGCGCGGGCGCGTCGTTCACGCCGTCGCCGGTCATGGCCACGACCTCGCCGCGCGCCTGCAGCGCCTCGACCAGCTTGAGCTTGTGCTCGGGGCTGACGCGCGCGTACACGTCGACATCCGGCGCAATCGCGCGCAGCTGGGCGTCGTCCATCTGTTCGAGGGCCGTGCCGGTGACCGCCGCGCGGCCGTCGCCGATCCCGAGCCGGGCGGCGATGGCGACTGCGGTGGCGGCGTGGTCGCCGGTGATCATCTTTACCCGGATGCCGGCGGCGTGGCAGGCGGCGACGGAGCGGATCGCCTCCGCGCGCGGCGGGTCGACCATGCCGAAGAGTCCGAGCAGCGTGAGACCGTCCTCGACGTCGTCCATGTGCAGGTCGCGCCGGCCGCCGCCGGCCGCGCGGAACGCGCAGGCCAGCACGCGCTGGCCCTGGGCGGCCAGCGCCTCGATGCGCGCGTGCCAGGCGGCGCGTTCGATCGGCCAATCCTCGCCGGCGCGGCGCTCGTGCATGCACATCTCCAGCACCCGCTCGGGCGCGCCCTTGAGATAGACGAAACCGTGTCCGGCATGGTCGTGGTGCAGGGTCGCCATGAAGCGGTGCTCGGACTCGAACGGGATCACGTCGATGCGCGGGCGCATCTCGCCCTCCAACCGCGCCTGCAAACCGGCTTTGGCCGCCGCCACCACCAGCGCGCCTTCCGTCGGGTCACCGTCGATGGTCCAGTGACCGTGATCGTCACGCAGGGAGGCGTCATTGCACAACAGTCCCGCGCGCAACAACTCGGCAAGATCCGGCTCCGCCTCCAGCGTTACCGGCTGGCCGGAGAGCAACAACTTGCCGACCGGCGCATAACCCACGCCGCTGACCTCGTAGCTGCCTCCGGCGGTCACTACCGACTGCACCGTCATCTCGTTGCGCGTGAGCGTGCCGGTTTTGTCGGCGCAGATCGCCGTGACGCTGCCGAGCGCTTCGACCGCCGGCAGTACCCGAACGATGGCGTTGCGTCGCGCCATGCGTTGCACGCCAATGGCGAGCGTAATAGTGATGATCGCCGGCAGCCCCTCCGGGATCGCCGCCACGGCCAGTCCGACCGCGGCCATGAACATATCCACCGCCGGTAATCCGCGCACCCACACACCGAGCGCGAAGGTACCGGCGGCGAGTGCAACAATGGCAACGCTGAGCCATTTACTGAACGTCGCCATATGTCGCAGCAATGGCGTCTCGATGCGCTCGACCCCGGTGAGCATCGTGGAAATGCGCCCAAGTTCGGTGGCGTCGCCGGTCGCGACCACGACGCCGCTCGCCTGGCCGTAGGTCACGAACGTGCCAGAGTAGGCCATATTGCGGCGGTCGCCGAGCGGCGCGTCGGACGCGACCGGATCGCTTTGCTTCTCGACCGGCACCGACTCGCCGGTGAGCGCGGCCTCCTCGACGCGCAGGTTCTTGATCCTGAACAGCCGCAGATCGGCGGGCACGCGGTCGCCGGACTGGATCAGCACCACATCGCCGGGCACCAACTCCACGGCATCGATCGTAAGGGCGTGACCGTCGCGCAACACCGTAGCCTTGAGCGACAGCATGCGGCGGATCGCGGCCAGCGCCCGCTCGGCCTTGCCTTCCTGGATAAAGCCGACGATGGCGTTGATGACTACCACGCCGACGATTACGCCGGTGTCCACCCAGTGGCCAAGTGTGGCGGTAACGCCCGCGGCCGCCAGCAGGATATAGACCAGGACATTATGAAACTGCAGAAGAAAGCGTACGAGCGGCCCGCGCCGCCGACCTTCGGCGATGAGGTTCGGCCCGATCCGCGCCAGACGGGCCGCCGCCTCACCGGTACCCAGACCGCGGGTCGCGTCGCTGCCGAGGCGCGACAGTACCTCGGCCTCGCCGAGGCGATACCAAGCGGTCGTTTCTGGAGTTTGGTCTGCCGGGCTCACTAAACCAGCATAACCGAAGCCTCGATAACTGGCCTGATTCAGGTCAAACCCAGCTCAACTCGCCACCCCCGCATCGTCGCCGATGGGATCGAGGCGAGGGCCGCGGTGCAGGGATGCACCGCTTGCGGTTTCGGTGCCGGAAATAGATTCAGCAAGCGCCATTCCTCACTTACCCCGATAGTCCAGAGGGTCGGAACCAGACGCACTTCCGTGCGCGGTACCGGCATTCGCGATGTACAGGATGTACAAGTGCCGTGAAGGCCAGGGATGGCCGTGAACGGCTACATCCCTGTACATCCGCCGGTACCAGACGCGCATCCGTGCGCGGTACCGGCATTCGTACATCCCTGTACATCAAAAAGCCGGGCGGGAATTCCCCCGCCCGGCTTATTCTTGTCAGCTCCCTCAAAAAGTCAGAAGGTCGCGATGAGCTGCAGGGTGAAACGCTTGTCCTCCACCTGGCCGGTCGGAACTTCAAGCTGTTTCATGTACTCGACCGAACCCTTGATGTTTTGAGTGAAGTAATACGTCGCTCCGAACACGCCTTCCCTGAACACGCTGACGCCGTTGCTCTGTTCATAGTAGTCCAGGCGCACGAGCGGCACCCACGTCGGCCGGCCGCCCTGCTGGAACGCATACGTCCCCTGCACGTACCAGGCCTTGTTCTTCACGGTCGCGGTGGCGCCGGCATTGTCGTCCTCGGCCTGGAGATGCACCGCCATCAGGCGCGCCGGGCCGATATCGGACTGGAGATCAACCCCGACGCGGCTGTATTTGCGATCGACCGTGCAGTTCGTGTGCGCAGTCGTACTGACGGTGGCCTCACAGGTGCCGTTGATCGCCAACAGACCAACCATGGTGTTGGGGGAAACGTCGAAGGCGAGACGGGCGAAGGTCGTGGCTGGACTCACACCTTCAGCGTCGCTGGTCACGCCAGTGATGCCCACGCTGTAGAACAGCCGGTCAAGCGGCCGCCCGGAAAGGCTTATGACCTGGCGACTGTCGCGCAGCCGTCCCCCGCTGGTCTTCGGCCGGTCTGCACCGCCGAAGGTCTGGTTGATGACCTGCGCCTGGTTCGGACCGGTCATGCGGCGCGTGGTGGAATAGGTGTCGTAGGGATCGGCCCAGGTGAGCGGCGCCCACGCGGCCTGCACGTTCACGGCCGCGCTGTGATGGTAGCCCAAGGCGGCGAACTTGAGGCCCACCGCGAAGTCCTCTTCGTCCTCGGCCTCCAATTCAAACCAACCGGAGACATTCGTGTACATCTGTCCGGCGACCATCAGTTCGATCTCGTGGATCGCGCGCATCTTGGCATCGCCGCTGTCCTTCTTGTCGTACGGGCGGGCGTTGATCAGCGCCGTGATCGGGAAGATTTTGTCCCACCCGAAGGGTTCGGAGGTCTTTTCAGTCCCACCTCCGCCTCCGCGTGTGAAGGCGTAGCCGTTCTCCTTATATTGCCGGCCGGCGGCGGTGAGCATCGGCCAGGTAGTGTGGCAAACGTTACAGGGCGCCTGCTCCTTGCGCGC
>CAKKRZ010000045.1:0-6247 GCA_919902925.1 Acidiferrobacterales bacterium
TTCGTAATCAGCAGGTCATCGGTTCGACTCCGGTCACCGGCACCATTCATTCGGACCAGCCCCATCCAACGCCGCCGCTCTTCTCCGACCCCCTGCCATGATGCTTGATCGCAACAGCGGTTTGTTGATCGGTGCCCGCCAGCTTCCGTCGCCCAACGTCGATGACCGGCCCGAGGGGATGAATCCTGAGGTACTGGTGATTCACGCGATCAGTCTGCCACCGGGCGAGTTTGGCGGGCCGGGGGTGGAGCAGCTCTTCGGCAACCGCCTGCCGGTCGAAGCGCACCCGTTTTACCGCGAAATCGCCGATCTCAGGGTATCCGCCCACTTTTTTGTCCGCCGGGACGGCGAGCTTGTGCAGTTTGCCCCCGTGTATCGCCGGGCCTGGCATGCGGGCCATTCTTTCTGCGAGGGCAGGGCGCGGGTCAACGATTTTTCGATCGGCATCGAATTGGAAGGCGATGACGACCATCCCTTTGAAAACGCTCAGTACGACACCCTGGCGGCACTGACCCGTGCACTGATGGCAGCCTATCCGGCCATCACGCGCTACCGGGTTTATGGCCACAGCGATATTGCACCCGGACGGAAGACCGACCCTGGGCCGCATTTCGACTGGCCGCGTTACCGCGGGGCGTTGCCGCGCCCGGATTGATGTTTTGCTTGCCTCGGCGCCGTGACGGTCGTTAAATTACGGGATGATTCCTGAAAACTTCCACCGCTCGCGTTAACGAACATGGCTGAACTGCTGCTCGCCGTTATCCTGGCCGTCGTGCTCGACCGGTTGGTGCCCGATCGTCACGGCATCAAGCCCTTCGCCTGGTACCGCGACTGGGCGGAGTCGATCGAGGAACGCTTCAACGGCGGCAAGCGCAGCCATGGGGTCGGCGCGGTGCTGGTGGCCATGGTGCCGATCGTCGCCGGTGTTTTTCTGCTGCGTTACATCCTCGGCGAGGTTGGCGGCTGGTTGCGTTTTCTGTTTGACGTGTTCGTGCTGTATCTCTGTCTCGATGTCTACCGGCTCGGCAAGGTGAGCGGGAGCATCTCAGGTTCGCTGGAGGCCGGTAACGTCGATGAAGCGAACGATCACTTCCGCGAACTGAGCGGCAAGGACGCGCCCGAGCGCTCCGAGGCCGGTATCGCTCGTGCGACGGTAGAAACCGTGCTCAAACAGGGCAACTCACTGGTAATCTCGCCCATCTTCTGGTTCCTGCTGTTTGGTCCGGCCGGTGCCATCATGCAGCGCCTGTCCTGCATCCTCGACATGCTGTGGGGCCATCGCTACGAACGTTTCGCCGAATTTGGCTGGGCGGCTGCCCGTTTTGACGACATCCTCGGCTGGGTGCCGGCCCGCGTGACGGCGCTTTCCTATGCCCTGATGGGCAGTTTCGAGGATGCCCTGCATTGCTGGCGGCGCCGTATCGGTGTGTGGTCGGACATCAATAGCGGACCGCTGCTGGCCTCGGGTCTGGGTGCCCTGCACATGCGCAGCTGCGAAGACGTTAGCGAAGAGCATGCCTACGACGAGAATTCCGGCGAAGGCTTGATCGTGATCCCGGATGCGGGCCACGTGCAGCGCGTGACCGCCCTGGTCTGGCGCGTATTGGTGTTGTGGCTCGCCATCGGCCTGCTCATGTCGGGCGCTGATTTGTGGGGTCGTTACGCCGAACGTTTCATGGGCGGCTGATGGCCCGCCTGCACCCGGCGGCGACGTGTCTTCTTCCTCTGCTACCCTGATCGATCTGTTGCGCCACATGCCAGCCTTCGCTGGCATGACGGGTTTTTTTGCTTGTCGCGATATCAAGGTAGCGTCAGTGGGCTCTGAGCTCACGCGGCGGGTGGCCGCGTCCGCCATGGTGCTGGCGGTCATGCTGGGATGGCCCGCCGACACCCTGGGCGAACCGCCAGCGCCGGTTCCGGCGAAGCGACTTATTGCGACCTCTCCGCATCTCACCGAACTCGTTTACTACGCCGGCGCCGGTGACTTGCTGGTGGGCGTGGCTCCGTTTGCCGATTACCCACCGGCGGCACGCGCGCTGCCCATCGTGGGCGGGCCCGGGGGGCTGAATATCGAGGCCATCCTGGAGATGCGACCGGACCGGGTGTTGATCTGGGAGAGCGGCACGCCGGCCTGGCAGGTTGAACGACTTCGCTCGGTTGGGATTCACGTGTGGGTGAGCGAGATCCGCCGACTGGAAGACATCCCCGCCTGGTTGCAGCGCTTCGGCAACATCACCGGCCGTGAGCGCGCGGCCGGAGCGGCGGCCCGGAAATTTAATGCGCGCCTGCATGCCCTGGAACGTCACGCGCAAGGCAGGACACCACGGCGCGTCTTTCTGCAGGTGCTCGACCGCTCGCTCTATACATTCAGCGACCGGCACGTGGTCAGCGACGTCCTGCGGCGTTGCGGCGGGAGAAACGTGATGGGCGATCTGCCCGCCCTGGCGCCGCGTGTGGAACTGGAGTCCGTGCTGGCCGCCGATCCGGAGGTGATCATTGCCAGCGGCGATCCGCTTCAATGGGAGGAATGGCGTCGGCGCTGGCAGCGGTACCCGCAACTGAGCGCCGTGAAGCACGGCCGGCTCGTGTTTATTCCGGGCGATTTTCTGCACCGCCCCGGTCCGCGTCTGCTGGACGGAATGGAACGCCTGTGTGCCGCGCTGGAGGGCTAGCGCTCTCGCGGTTGCCAGAGTGAGTCAGGCACTCCGGCCAGGCGATTCAGCTCACGAGCCATGACGAACAGCAGATCGGACAAGCGGTTGAGATAGCGCAGCGAGTCGGGATTGACCCCGGTTTCACGTTGCAACGTCACCAGGCAGCGTTCCGCCCGCCGGCAGACGGTGCGGGCCAGATGGCCGAGGGCCGCGGCGCGTGTACCGCCGGGCAGTATGAATTCCTTGAGCGGCGGCAGCTCCCGGTTGATATTTTCCAGTTCCCGGTCGAGCCGGAGAATGCTGGCCTCGTTCATCACCCGCCGGTTGGGAACGGAAAGTTCGCCACCCAGATCGAACAGGTCGTGCTGAATGCGGGTGAGTATCTCGCGCAAAGCTTCGGGTGGCGATTCGGACGCCAGCACGCCGAGCAGGCTGTTCAGCTCATCGACGGTGCCAATGGCCTCGACGCGGATATCGTCCTTGGCGACGCGCGAACCGTCACCCAGCCCGGTGCTGCCGTCATCGCCGGTGCGGGTGGTGATCTTCGATAAACGGTGTCCCATGTCAGCGTTCCACCAGCCGGTAGATGACCGGTAATTGCATGTGCAGATGTTTGCCGTTCAGCCAATTCGACGTTTCCTGCAGCCGCGCAACGCGCTGCACTGCCTTGATCGCCGACTGGTCGAGCACATCATACCCTGAGCTGCGGGCCAGATAGACATGACGCAGGAGTCCATCTGCTTCGATGTCCAGGCCTATCAGCACCGTACCTTCCCAGCCACGCAGGCGTGCTAGAAGCGGATATTCGAAGTGACGCGCCAGATCCGACAACAGTCTGGAGCGAATTTGCGCTGCGGACGGTGCCAAGGTTTGGCCAGGACCTTCAGTTGCCGCGGCGGCACGGGTGGGCTGGTGCAGCACGGGGTTAATCTCCGTTTTGTCCCTGCTCGCCGCCACCTCCTGTGCTATTGCCGGCCGCGGAGGAACGGCCCGTGATACAGCGCTGGATGTGGCCGCTTCCGCCAGGCGCGTTGCCGGCGGTGGCACGGACATGCTTGGAGCGAGCATGACCGAGAGCACAGTCTCGCGCTGTCCTTTGAGCAGTGGTGATGAATGCCAGACGATGAGTATCGTCATATGCAGGGCCACGGACAGCACCAGCCAGCGCCCGAGCGGGGCGTTCCATCTTGTATGACGGTTGGCGCGCGCGCGGTTCATCAGGGTTGTGGCTGCCAGGACAGGGTCAGGTAAACGCTGCGCCCGGGCGTGTTGTAACTCGCCACGGTCTGATAGGTTTTGTCGAGAATGTTCTCCAGGCGTGCCTGCAAATGCCAGTGGCGCTCCAGCTGGTAGCGCATCCGTGCATTCAGCAGCCCGTAGCCGCCGAGTCTTGTGGTGTTGGCGGTATCGTCGAATCGCGGACCCTGCGCAAGGATTTCAAGCCCATATTCATGTTTTCCATATCGTCGGTCAGCTTGCAGGCGCGCGCTTTGGCGGCTGCGACGTGGCAGCAGTTTATCGGTGTCGACATTGCGCGGGTCGGTGTAACCGAGGCTGCCCGCCAGCCGCCAGTCACGAAGCGCAGTGCCGAGTTCGATCTCCGCACCTTCGATGCGCGCCTTGTTGATGTTTTGCGGGATGAAGCTGCTGTCCAGCGCGATCAGGTTGGTGACGTCCGTGCGGTAGGCATGTACGGCCCAGAAGAATGGCCGGCGGTTGCCTCTCAGACCGATCTCGGAACTGCGCGATTCTTCAGGACGGAGATTGGGGTTGCTGAAACCGGGGTAATACAGATCGTTGAACGATGGCACCCGGAAGGCGGTCCCGTGGGAGGCGACCACACGCAGACTGTCACGGAGCGCGTATCCCCAGCCCAGCGCGCCGGTATGGTGCTCGCCAAACTGATCATTGTCTTCGTTCCGGTAGCCGACGTTCAGGTCATGAGACCCGAATCGCGCCTGGTAGTGACCAAACAAGCCACGTGTTTCGCGCCGGTCGCGAGTGTAGGCGGTGGTGCTGGCCACCCGGTCTTCCAGTTGATCGTAACCCAGGGTCAGCAATTGTTGTGCACTCAGGGAGAAGTCATTCTGCCAGGAGAATGTCTGCTTGGTCGTTGAGAAACGTGTCGGGGTGGCGGTTCCATCGGTCCGAGAACTGCGCCGATCGTCGAGTCCGTGGCCAAGGACGAAGCGGCTGTTCCATGACGATATCGGCTGGAACCCGAACCGGACCCCCGCGACCTCCTGCACGAACTGGTCCCGGTTGTTGCCAGCCGAATCAAAATCGACATGGCCGGTCGCGCGCAATCCGTGCAGACCGACTTCGGTGCTGCCGGAAAGTTTCCGGTCCAGCCGGAAGTTCAGCGCGCTGTTCTGGTAGCCGTCGCGATCCGGTTCATTCAACGGAGTCCCGAACTCGACCACCGGCTGACGCGCATTGAATCCGCCCGTCGCAAAGCGGCTGGCGGAAAGGTTGTAGCGTGTGTCGCCGCTCGCGCCGGATACGCCTGCGGCGGCCTCCCACGTATGGTAGGAGCCGGCGGTAACGGAGGCGCGCGGCTGCGCCGGACCGGCGCCCTGACGGGTAAAAATCTGAATCACACCCCCGATGGCATCGGAACCGTAGAGGGTGGAACGGGGCCCGCGCACGATCTCGATGCGCTCGATCTCGGCGAGCGGCAGGAACTCCCAGGAAATTCCCCCGTTCGTGGCCGCGCCGATCCTGGTTCCATCCACCAGCACTAGTACATGGCCGGAGTTGGTGCCACGCATGAACACGGAAGTAAGCTTGCCGTTGCCTCCTTGCGTGGTGAGATCAAGACCGGGGATACCCCGCAGGAGTTCGGGCAAGGTTTTCACCTGTTGGCGATCAATGTCTTCACGTGTGATAACGGTCACAGCGGCAAGCGAGGCATCCACTGTCTGCGAGGTGCGTGTAGCCGTGACGACGATCGGTGGCTGATCTGCCGGTTCTGCCACGCTTTTTGAGGAAATAAAAATGGAAATAATGGCGGTTAACGCCAGAGCATGTCTGTAGGCTTGGGTCACACGTTTTCTCCCGGACCGCACTCACCCGTGCGGATTGATTGTCTTCACTGCGGTCGGGAATGGGGGGTGCGTTGTGCGCGCCCGCGCTGCCCGCCGCAGCACCGTAATGCGTGCGACAGGCCGGTCTCCGGGCTTACGCGTGTAGCGGCGGATCGCCTTCCCGCGGCAAAGGCCGCAGTGGCTGGGGATGCGGGGTGCATCGCCCTGATTCGCCGCAACGCGATTACCGTTGCGGGGGCAGCGCCGGAATTGTTTCAGAACTGAAACTCACCGGCTTCCCGTTTCATCCGTGACGGTGGACCGTCACGAACACCTGGGGCACAAGTCTTTCAACTCGCGGGCGAGTGTACGGTTGTCGATCGGCGCCCGTCAAGCACGTGGCTAAAAGCTATCTCAAAAACACTTTTAAGAACTTGAAACCGCAGATGAACGCGGATGGCAGGCGCGGATAAACGCGGATTCGCCGATGGGATCGAAGCCACAACCTGCGCATCCCTGCACAGTGGCCCTCGACTCCATCCTGGAGTCGAGGCGAGGGGGCGCGCC
>CAKKRZ010000045.1:6347-7756 GCA_919902925.1 Acidiferrobacterales bacterium
GCGCGCCTGGGATGGCGCGTTTGCGGATTCGCCGATGGGACCGAGGCGAGGGCCGCGCGCCAGGGAGGGCGCGATGGCGGCTTTGGAGCTGTCTGCGTTCATCGACGGTTGGTGGTGTTGGCATTATTGAGATGGCTTGTAAACAAAAAGGCCGGTCCCGCTTGCGCAAGACCGGCCTTGATACTGCTGGAGAGAAGCGATTACTTCTTCTTCTCTTCCTTCTTCATTTCTTCCTTCTTCGGCTCTTCTTTCTTCATGGTGTCGGCAGCCGGGGCAGCGTCAGCAGCCGGTTTCGGGGCTTCTTTCTTCTGACAGGCCGAGACGGTGGCAACCGCGAGCAGGGCGGCGACGAGGATCGAATACTTCTTCATGGTGTGGGTCCTTTGCAAATGGTCGTATTTGGGTTTGGGAAAGAATCTCATACAGGAGACGGCCTTCCGGCTCCTCCCGGCGCGCATTGTGTTGTGTTTTGTCGCAAAAGCCAAGAGGGAATGGCGCGCACAACGTAGCAGGCAGCCTAAACCGGCATAAAACAAGAGTTTTCGCCATCCTGGAGGCGGCGGACCGGATAACCAAAGAGCTCAGAGAGCGCGCCGGCAGTCAGAACTTCGGCGACCGGACCCTGGCGGGAGTCGCCGTGGCCGGAGAGCAGCAGGACATGGGTGCAGAAACGGGCGACCAGATTGGGGTCGTGCAGCACGGTGATGACGAGGCCGCCATTCCGGCGCGCCTGCTCGCTGAACCAGGACAGGAGTCCGATCTGATGGGGCATATCGAGGTGGGCGGTGGGTTCATCCAGACAACAGATCGGCGTCTGCTGCGTAATCAGGGCGGCGATCTCGACGCGCCGGCGTTCGCCGCCGGAGAGCGTCGACAACAGGCGAGCTTCCGTGCCCGTCATGTCAACGACGGCCAGCGCTTCGGTCGCCAGGCGCCGGTCCTCCGGACCTTCCCAGGCCAGGCGCGGCAGATGCGGGTGACGCCCGCTCAGGACCGTGTCGAGCACGCGCACCGGCAGGGCGGCATCGTGATCCTGCAACAGCACGCCGATGGACCTCGCGCGCGCGCGCGCGTCGATGGCAGGCAGCGGTTGTTCCTTTAGGCGCACCCGGCCGCTATCCGGTGCGCGCAGACCGGCCAGGGTGTGCAGCAGCGTGGTCTTGCCGGCACCGTTGGGGCCGAGCACGCCCCAGACCTCACCGGCCCGGAACGCCGCATCGAGTCCGCGGCACAGGGTGCGTCCGGCGACCACGATGTCGAGTGCGCGGCAGTCGAGCCAGGTCATGAACGGTCACCGCGGGATAGCAAGAACAGAAACACCGGTACACCAATGAGCGCCGTCACCACGCCGACGGGCAAGGACATGGGCGAGAGTATCCACCGTGCCAGCGTATCCGCCAGCGTCAGCA
>CAKKRZ010000045.1:7856-21981 GCA_919902925.1 Acidiferrobacterales bacterium
CTGCGTGCATCGCTCATGGCCACGATCAGGCCGAGCGCCAATACGATCAGCCCGGCCAGTGGCTGGCGCGCGTAGGCGAGATCGCCGAGCAGCCAGAAGATCATGCCGGGCAGGGCGCTGGCCGGCGCCAGGGTCAGCAGCAGGCTGACCACGGCGCCGAAACCGGAGGCCAGAATGACACCGGTCAGCAGCAGCCGCTCGCTGCCGGCGGGCGCGCGCATTCGGGCCAGCACAAACACCAGCACGATGGTGATGAGCGCCCCGCCGAAGGCCGACACCATGATCAGCGCCGACCCCAGCCCCAGCAGCATTGCGGTCAGGGCGGAGACAGAGGCGCCCCCGGAGACGCCGAGGATATACGGGTCGGCCAGCGGGTTACGCAACAGCACTTGCAATAGGCTGCCGGCCAGCGCCAGCAGCCCGCCGACGGCAAATGCCGTCAGCGCTCGTGGCAGGCGCAGTTCGCGGATGACCAGGGCGGTGGTGCTGTTATCGCCGCGCAGGGCAGCGAGCAAGTCGGCGGGACCGGTCTCGACCGTGCCCGCCAGCAGCGCGGCCAGCAGGCACAGCGGCGCCAGCAACAACAGGCCGGCCAGCCAGACAGGCCCGCGGATCATGGTTCAGGCGAGCGCCAACACCGGCCAGCGGCGCGCCGCCGCCTCGCGCCGCAGAACCTCGTCGGGGTTGACGGCCACCGGGTGGTCGACGAGTTCAAGCAAGGGCAGGTCGTTATGCGAATCGCTGTAGAACCAGCTGCCGGCCAGCGTTTCGCGACTGTGTTCCAGCCACTGGCGCAGGCGGGCGACCTTGCCTTCCCGGTAGCAGGGGGTGCCGGCCACGCGCCCGGTGAAACGGCCGTCGACTTCCTCGGGCTCGGTGGCGAGCAGGTGATCGATGCCGAACTCGCGCGCGATCGGTGCGGTCACGAAGCGGTTGGTGGCGGTGACGATCATCAGGGTGTGTCCCTGGCGGCGATGCTGCTCGACCAGCGCGCGCGCGGCCGGCGTGATCATGGGCCGGATGCGCGTGGCGACGAATTCACGATGCCAGGCATCGAGCTGATCGCGCTCGTGCCGGGCGAGCGGCTTCAGGGCGAATTCGAGAAACTCGAAGATGTCGAGCGTGCCGGCGCGGTACTGCGCATAGTAGCGTTCGTTCGCGCGTCGGTAGGATTCGGCGTCCACCACTTCCCGGTCGATCAGGAACTGGCCCCAGGCGTGGTCGGAATCGCCGGCCAGCAGGGTGTGGTCGAGATCGAAGATGGCCAGCGTCATTGCGGCGGAATCAGACGCTGGAAATCCCAGATGCGTACGCTGGCGTCGTCGCTGGTGGTGGCGAGGTAACGTTCATCCGGGGACAGGCGCAGATGGGTGCCGCACAGCTCATGCGGCCGGAAACGGCGTGTCACCGCACCGGTGCCGGCGTCCAGCAGGTCGACGGCGCTGTCGGTTTCCCGCGAGATGGTGGCAATCTGTCGCCCGTCGCGGGTGTACTGGATGGATTTGATCAAGCCGCGGTGTTCGGTCGGCAGCACCGTGAGCGTGCGCGGCGCCGCCAGCGGCCAGCGGTAAAGGCGGAACCATCCGCTGCCGGTGAGTGTTCCGCCGTCGGGCGCGAAGGCGAGATGGTGGGCGTTGCCGGGCGGAGGCGGGAGTGCCGTCGGCGGTTCATCGTGCTTCCAGATCTTTACCTGTCCATCCCGGCCGCTCGAGGCATAGCGCCGCGTGGCCGCATGAAAATCCACGGCCAGGACCGCGCCACGGTGCAGGCGGTGTTCGGAGACGGGTTCGAGCCGTGGCAGGCTCCAGACCCGGACGACACCGTCGGCGTGTCCGGTCACCACCAGACCGGCGGCCTCGCTGCCGGCGAGATCGGTGATCGGACTCGGTGTTGGGCGCCGTCGCTGCAACCGCCCCTCGCGATCCCACACCGCCAGCGTGGCGTCGTGGCCGGCGGATAGCAGCAGCCGGTCGCGATCGAGAAACAGCAGGCCGTGTATGGAACCGTCGTGCGCCTTCCATGAGACGATCTCCTTCGCCAACGGCAGCCGCCACAGCCGCACGCGCCCTTCGGTTCCGGCGGAGGCGAGAGTGTCGGAAGCATTGCTGAAGGCAAGACGATAACCGCTGTTGTGCGCATCCTCGAGCACGACATTCGGCGGATGCGACGGCAGAGGCGCGCAGCCGGCGGCCAGCAGGACGAGCAGGCCGACGGCATAACACGGCGCGTTGCGGCGGGCCAGGCTTCGTGGAAGAATCATTGAGACTACGCGTTGTCTGCTGTTTGAGCGCCCCGATGATAGACGATTCAGGATACCGGCCCAACGTGGGCATCATTCTCTGTAACCGCGCCGGCGAGGTTTTCTGGGGGCGTCGGCGCGGGCACGACGGTTGGCAGTTTCCGCAGGGCGGCATTCACTCGCACGAAACCCCGGAGGAGGCGCTGTTCCGCGAATTGCACGAAGAGGTCGGGCTGGGCACCGACCGCGTCGAGATGCTGGGACGGACGCGTGACTGGCTGCATTACGATCTGCCGCCCGAACTGCGCCGGCGGCCACCACGCCGCGGCCGGTTTAGTACCGGGCACCGGCGAGATGGCGGGTTGCGCGGGCAGAAGCAGATCTGGTTCCTGCTGCGGTTCACCGGCCAGGATGCCGATGTGCAGCTCGACCTGTCCGGTCGACCGGAATTCGACGCCTGGCGCTGGATCACCTATTGGCAGGCACTGGAGGAGATTGTCGCCTTCAAGCGCGAAGTTTATCGCCTCGCGCTGACTGAGCTCGCCCCGCTCGCCGGCGGTCCTACGGCCGGCTGAGTCTGCGGTTGCCGGCCGGGCGCCGGATGGAAGAAAATCCGTTCCTGTATCGTCTACCCACCAGTCTTGCGTTGGTTATGTGGTTGGCCGGCGTAGCCAAACATCATCATTGCTTCAGATCCCACGGATATAAGGATGTGCCGGAGCGGCGGACGGCGGCGGGGCGGGATTACTGAAACGCCTTGACGCCGACGCCGCTGGCCAGCAGCGCCGTGCCGTAAGCGGCCAGGTTTGAGCGCGCCGGTTTCATCTTGACCTTGAGCGTGCGTTCGCGGATGCGGGACCAGGCGGGATTGTTGGCGCCACCGCCGGTGGTGCGTACCTCGCTGACCTTTGGCGCGCCGAGCTGGTGCAGCAGGTCGTAGCCCATGGACTCGATGCGCGCGATGCCTTCGAGCATGCCCTGGAAAAAAGTGACCGAGTCGCCGGGCAGCGGTTCCAGGTTCGGGGACATTTCCGGGTCGTTGATCGGGAAGCGCTCGCCGATGTCGGCCAGGGGGTAGTATTCAAGACCGGTGAAGTGTTCGGGATCGAGCAGCGGCGTCATCTCGCGCATCTGCTCGATCTTGAAATATTGTTGCAAGACCACGCCGCCGCTATTGGATGCCCCACCGGCCAGCCAGAATTTTCCGAGGCGGTGGCTGTACACGCCGTGTTCAGGAGAGAACACCGGTGTTTCCGAGAGCAGTTTCAGCACCAGGGTCGTGCCCAGCGAGGTGACCCCGTGGCCCGGCCGGTCGGCACCGGCGGCGATGAAGGCGGCCACGCCGTCGGTGGTGCCGGCCACGACCTGCGTATCCGGATGAAAACCGAAGGTCTTGACCATCTCCGCGCTGACCGCGCCGATGGGATCGCCCGGTACGTGCACCGCCGGCAGCCAGGCGGGATCGACGCCGAGATTGCCCAGCCACGCCGGCCATTCATTGGCGATGGTGTCGAAACCCATCTTGAGTGTGTTGTTGTAGTCGCTGCGGCCGTAGACGCCGCTCAGGCGTCCGCTGATCCAGTCGGCCTGGTGCAGGGCGAAGCTGGCCTTCGCCATCAATCCCTTGTCACGCAGCCACAGCAGCTTGGCGAGGCTGCTGCTGGCTCCCTGGCAGCCGGCCTGTGGCGAAGCAACGCTGGCGATTTGTGCCGCCTGTTCCACCGCGCGCTGGTCGTTATAAAGAATGGCCGGCGTAACCGGTGTGCCCTTGCTGTCGGCCAGCAGCAGCGTGCCCGAGGTACCGTCGACGGCGAGCGCGCGCACGGCCCGCGGGTCAACCTGTTTCAGGATGGCGTGCAGGGAATCGCTGACCGCTTTCCACCAGCGATTCGGGTCCTGGGTGATCTGGTTGTCCTTGCGCAGCGCCACCGGGATCGGCGCCTCGCCCTGGGCCAGGATCTCGCCGGCCGCGTCGATGGCCACGATCCGGCAACCGCTGCTGCCGACATCGATGCCGAGATAGATCGGATCGGGGCGCACGGGAACGGGCGGTGCCCGCGGCGCAGACGGCGCCGTGGTCTCGACCGGCGCGGTTTCCGCGCCCGTGTCCGCAGAACGTTTTGACCGCCGCAGCATGCGAAAGCGCGAGCCGGCGGCGGGTTCCGGCGGAGACGAGACCCTGGCCGCCGGCATTTTCCTGGCGCCGGCCGGTTTGGCCGGCGCGGCTGCCTGGTCTGCCGCGGCTGTTTCGACGGCCTTTTCGCGCGGCAGGTAATCGGGCGGCGGCGGGGGCGGTTGCCAGCCTGGCTGGCGGTGATCGACCTCGACGGTGGTGTACACCCCGCCACGCACGTTAAAGACCATGGTCAGTCGCAGGTAGCGCGGCTGCAGCAGGGCCACCAGATCGTTCAGGATGCGGTTGGTGACGTCCTCGTGGAAATGCCCCTCATCGCGATAGGTCCAGATGTAGAGCTTGAGCGACTTGAGTTCGACGCACAGCCGGTCCGGGACGTACTCCAGGCGCAGGGTGGCGAAGTCCGGCTGGCCGGTCTTCGGGCACAGACAGGTGAACTCCGGCGATTCGATCTCGATGATATAATCCCGCCCCGGATGCGGGTTGGGAAAGGTCTCGAGTTTCTTGCTGGGTTGACTGGGCATGAACCGGGGCTGGACGAACGCGACGCGCGAATTGTAACGTAATTTCTTTCCTGTCGAGACAGGCGCCCCGACGATGCGGCTCAAGGCCATCAAGCTGTCCGGTTTTAAATCGTTTGTCGATCAAACGTCCATCCCGATCAACGGCAACCTGACCGGTATCGTCGGGCCGAACGGTTGCGGCAAGTCCAACATCATCGATGCCATCCGCTGGGTCATGGGTGAAACCTCGGCCAGCCGGCTGCGCGGCGACTCGCTGGCCGACGTGGTGTTTAACGGTTCCAGCAGCCGCAAGCCGGTCGGCCAGGCCACGGTCGAACTGCTGTTCGACAACAGCGAGGGTCGTGCCGGCGGCGAATACGCCAAGTACAGCGAGATTTCCATCCGCCGCGAGGCCGGTCGCGACGGACAATCCGACTATTTCCTGAACCGCACCCGCTGCCGGCGCAAGGACATCACCGATTTGTTCCTGGGCACCGGGCTGGGCCCGCGTGCCTACTCGATCATCGAGCAGGGCATGGTCACGCGCATCATCGAGGCCAAGCCCGAGGACCTGCGCGGTTTCATCGAAGAGGCGGCCGGCATCTCGCGTTACAAGGAACGCCGGCGCGAGACCGAAACGCGCATCCGCCACACACGCGAGAACCTCGATCGCGTCAACGATATCCGGCGCGAGATCGAGACCCAGATCGGCCGGCTGGAAAAACAATCCAAGGCGGCGGCTCGCTTCAAGGAGCTCAAGCAGGAAGAACGCCTGACGCGCGCCCAGCTCGGCACCTTGCGCTACCGGGATCTGGACGAACGCGTGAGCGTCCAGGATCGCCTGATCGCCCAGCACCAGAACGCCTATGAGGCGGCGCTGGCCACCGTGCGCGCCACCGAGGCGCAGACGGAGCGGGCGCGGTCCGCCCAGACCGAGGCCAATGAGCGCTACAACGGCGTGCATTCCGAGTTCTACACCGTCGGCGGCGAGATCTCGCGACTCGAACAGGCCATCGAACACGCGCGCGAGACCCGCAGCAACCACCTGCGCGAACAGGAACAGCTGGAGCTCACCTGGAAGGAGGCGTCCGCCCATCGCCAGGCCGACGACCAGCGTCGCCAGGAATTGACCGCCGCGCTGGAGAAACAGGCGCCGCAACTGACCCGCGCCGCCGGCGATCTCGACGAATCCAGCCAGCGCCTGCGCGCGGCCGAAAATAAAATGCACGGCTGGCAGGAAACCTGGCAGGCCTTCACCGCCGAAGACGCGCAGCGTCGTCAGGCGCAGGAGATGGAAAACCGCCGCCGCATCCAGCTGGAACAGCAGATTTCCGATCTCGAGTCGCGGCGCGCCCGCCTGGTCGAGGAGATGACCGGCATCGATCCCGAGCTGGCCGGCCGCCCGGCCGATCACCTGCGCGAAGAGGCGCAGCAGCTTGATTTCTTCTGCGATGAAAACGAGAAGCGCATGGCCGACATCGATGCGCGCCTGCGCGCCACGCGCGAATCGCGCGAGCGGCTGACCGCCGAACTGGACGAGTTGCGTCAACGGCGCCACGTGGCCGAGGCCCGCCAGACCTCGTTGCGCGAGATGCAGTTGTCCGCGGCCGAAGAGGACGATGCCGCGCTCGGTGACTGGCTGCGCGAACACCGCCTCGATCAGGCACCGCGCCTGGCCTCGCGTCTCACGGTTGATTCGGGCTGGGAGCGCGCGGTCGAACGCGTGCTGGGTCCGGACCTGGTCGCGGTGTGCGTGCCGGCCCTGAGCACCCATGCCGAGGCGGCCGAACGCCTGCAGCCGGCCCATCTGGCCTTCATCGAGGCGCCCGGTGGCGGCCAGCCGGCGGCGTCGAAACATCCAGCGCTGCTCGATCGGGTTCATTCGGAGATCGATCTGGCGCCGCTGCTGGCCGGCATCTACCTGGCGGATTCGCTGGCCGATGCCATGTCGCGCCGCGCCAGCCTCGCCCCGGGGGAATCGCTGATTACCCGCGATGGGGCCTGGGTCGGACGCAACTGGCTGTCGCTCGGTCACGAACGCGGCAAGCGCGCCGGCTGGCTGGCGCGCGAGCGCGAAATAGAGTTGCTGGAACGCGAACTCGGCACCATGCGTGAATCCGAGAGTCAGTTGCAAGCGCGTCTGGAATCGGCGCGCCGCGAACTGGAATCGCTGGAACGCGAACGCGACGACCGTGGCCGCCAACTCCAGGAACGCAGTCGCGACCGCATCCGCCTGCACGAGCAGATCGGCCACCAGGAGGCACGGCGCCTGCAACTGTCCGCGCGTCACGAACAGATCGTCCGCGAGCTGGCCGAAATCGATGCCTGGCGGCAACGCGATCGCACCGCCATCGCCGAGGCGGATCGCGTATTGAAGGCCATCGAAACCAGCGCCCCGGCCCGTGAGACGGAGCACAGCAAACGTCTGGCCGAGCGCGATCGTTGCCAGACCGCCCTCGAACAGGCGCGTCTGGCCGAAGCGCAGGCGCGCGAGCGGCGTCACCAACTCGACGTCGAACACCAGTCCATGCAGACCGCGCTCGATTCCACCCGTGCCTCGCTCGAACGCCTGTCCAGCCAGCTGGCCCAGTTTCGCGCCCGCCGCGATGAGCTGGCCGCCCTGCTGTCGGTCAAGTCAACCCCGGAAGAAGAGCTGCGCCGGCAGCTCGACCGCTGCCTGCAACAACGGCTGGAGGTTGAGGGCCGGCTGACGGCGGCGCGCACGGCCGTGACCGACGCCGAGCAGGCCATCCGCGATTTCGATCAGCAACGCCATACCCAGGAGCGCGAGGCCCAGGAAGTCCGCGGCGCCATGGAGGCGGAACGCATGACCCGCCAGGAACTGCTGACGCGTCGCGACACGCAGATCGAGCAGGTGCGAGAAGGCGGCTTTGCGCTGGCCGATCTGCTGCCGGGCCTGCCCGCCGCCGCCACGGAAGAAGAGTGGACCGCCCGACTGCAAAAGACGCTTGAGCGCATCGAGCGACTCGGGCCGATCAACCTGGTGGCGATCGAGGAGTACGAAGAACAGGCCAGCCGCAAGGAGTACCTGGACAAGCAGCACGCCGATCTCACCGAGGCACTGACCACGCTGGCAGAGGCGATCCGCAAGATGGATCGTGAAACGCGCACCCTGTTCAAGGACACCTTTGACAAGGTCAACGTCAATTTCCAGGAATTTTTTCCGAAACTGTTCGGCGGCGGTAGCGCCTATCTGGAACTGACCGACAACGACCTGCTTGAGGCCGGCGTGTCCGTGATGGCGCGTCCGCCCGGCAAACGCAACAGCACCATCCACCTGCTCTCGGGCGGCGAGAAGGCCCTGGCGGCGGTGGCGCTCATCTTCTCCATTTTCCAGCTCAACCCGGCGCCGTTCTGTCTCTTGGACGAGGTCGACGCGCCGCTCGACGACGCCAACGTTCATCGCTACAGCCAGACGCTCAAGGCTCTCTCCGAGCGCACCCAGCTGGTGTTTGTCACGCACAACAAGATCAGCATGGAGATGGCCGAAGTGCTGATCGGCGTCACCATGTCCGAACCCGGAGTCTCCCGCCTCGTCGCCGTCGACGTGGAAGAGGCGCTGCGAATGGTTGTAGAGGCGTGAGCCGCAGAGCAGGGGCCCCGCGCGCAGCGCGGCGGGGATGCGACCGGCGAATCGCCTCAGCCCGCCGACGGTATGTTGGAGTGGTGTATCGTGGCCTCTCGGAGGCGGGGGCGTGAGCCGCAGAGGCCGCTACTGGTGCGCGGACGAATGCGAATCGTGAAGAGAAGACGACCATGACCCTGCAGATCGCATTGCTGTTGATCGGCATTGTGATTGTTGTCGTCGTTGCCTTCACGGCCTTCGACAGAAACCGCCAGCAGGGCGCCCTGCGCCGGCGCCCGGACGGCGGTATCGAGAATCCCCGCGAGCGCGTTGCGCCCACGATCGCGGATGAATCGGCTACCTACCCATCCGCCGCCGACGGGGCGGCGCTTCCTTCGACTCCTGCCCGCACCCTGCGGGCGGACGCTTCCGTGACACTCTCCAAACCGGAACCGGCGCGCCGGGCGCAAGAGGAGATCATGCTGCTGGAAGACGTCGCGTCCATGCCGCTCGATCTCGATCACGGGATCAAACGTTTGCGCTCGGCGCAGGCCCGCGTAACCGCCCACATCGACGAGCACATCGAGTTCGTGATGTACCTCAGCGGCGGTGCGCCGGTGGCGCGCGATGTGGCCCTGGGTCCCTACAAGCAGGAGGAATACCGGCTCGACAAGCCCCATCGCCTGCTGGGCCGCGTTGCCGACGGCCAGGGGTGGACGGAACTCGCGGCCGATCCTTCGCGCACGCTCTACCGCGATCTGGCCCTGACCATGATGCTGGTGGATACGCACGGCGCGGCCAGCGAGTCCGATCTCAACGCGCTCGCGCAGGCCGGACTCAAGCTGGCCGATGCGCTCAGCCGGCAGACGCGTTTTTCGCTTGAGTTCGATGAGGCGCTCAGGCGCGCCCACCAGTTGCACCAGTTTTGCGAGGCCTTCGATGTGATCGCCGCCGTCAACGTCGGTGCCGTCGACGCCGACGGTTTGCGCGGACAGTTGATTGAGCGCGCCGCCACCCGGCTCGGGTTCGAATTCAGCCCGCAGCGAGTGTTCCAGATGAAATCGGTGGCCGCCGCCGGCGGGCGCGAACTGTTTACGCTTGCCAGCCTGGTCGAGCCCGGCGTGTTCGACCCCGCCGCTTGGGACCGCCTGACCACGCCCGGGGTGACGATGTTCATGAGCGTGCCGCTGGTGCCGCACCCGGCCGCGGTGTTCGACAAGATGGCCGACGCGGCGATCGCGTTGGCGGAGCAGGTCGGCGGCCGGCTGCTGGACCAGGATCAGCGCCCGCTCAACGATCAGGGCATCGCCGTCATCCGCCGTCAGATCGAGGAGATCGGCGAGAAGATGCTCGCCTTCGGGGTCGAACCGGGGAGCGAAAGCGCGCAGCGGTTGTTTGCGCCGGCCGTGGCGGCGGCGCGTGGCGCTGGCGCGCCCGCCTAGTCTCCTCTCCCTCCGGGAGAGGATTGAGGTGAGGGGAAAAATTCTGGTGCGCCCTTCGGGCGCGCTGAAAACATTACTTGCGGGTGGCTGACCCGCGGCAGGCTACTTTTCTTTATTTCGCGTAAAGAAAAGTAGCCAAAAGAAAGCGCGCCCCCGATGCCGCGCCTTTTCGCTGCGCATTCCTGCTCCGCGAAAAGCCCAGGGCGCACCTCCCTGTGCGCCCGTTCGCGCTGCCACTGGCAGCGCTCACCCTCCGCTCCGCGGCTTTGGGACCCACGCTGTCCCACGCGACTCCTGTCGCGGGGGACAGTCGCCCACGTCCTGTGGGCGACCCTTCGGGCTTTCTCCCAAAGCCTTTTGCTGGGCAGGAGCCCGAATGCCGCGGGCGCATGGATGCGCGAGAGCGGCCGGTGCTCAGGTGCGGCGCAGGGGGGTTGAACGTCAAAACCGATCGGCGCACTATGAGTGCGGACAGCAGCCTTTTCCGAAATTTTCAGCCAGCCGTCTAATATATTGTTGGGCACAAGAAGGATAAGGAGAGAGACCTTGCCCGAGATCAGTCGATTCCTGGGGATCATTATCGCGATGTATTACAACGATCACGCACCTCCGCACTTTCATGCACGGTATGGCGATCTTGAGGCAGTCATCGCAATTGATACTGGCGAGGTCGTAGAAGGCCGTTTACCACCGCGGGTTCTGGGTCTCGTGCAGGAGTGGCGCGAATATCACAGAGCAGAGCTGACCGAAGACTGGGGTCTGGCCCGAGAGAGAAAGGCGTTGAAACGAATCGAACCGCTGGAGTGACACCATATGTTGCCAAAACTGCGAGAAGCCAAGTACCGGCGCGACTACCGCATCTGGTTGAAGTTTGCGGATGGCGTTGAGGGTGAAATCGACCTCGAAAGCGAGCTCTGGGGAGAGGTATTCGAACCCTTGAAGGACAAAGCCCGGTTCGCTGAGTTTGCGCTGGATAAGGAACTTGAAACCATTGTCTGGCCAAACGGCGCCGATTTCGCACCGGAGTTTCTTTATCAAAAGCTGCGCCCCGAGTACGCCCTCAGGTCCGCGCATAAAAGCAGCGCGGCATGAGCGTGAGCTTCAGCATATTAGCGAAATCTGTGATCTGACCCAGATAGTTTCGGCCGTATTTCCGATATGCCGCAGCAAGGAGGCACCATGAGGAAAATCGTTTTTTCGCTCATTACGCTGTTGAGTTTTATGGGTATTGCCGACCCATCCTCAGCGACGACGGAATCCGAGTCAAAAGAAGAAACAATGGGGTACGTACGAGTCATTCTTTCTGACAAACGCGTTCTCAACACATTTCAAACTTTGCTAAACGACGGCTACTTGTGGGTAGACGAGCAGGCCTATTTTGGCTCCATTGACGAAAACGGCAGATCACACGCTGAGGTTCACATCGTAATGAAAAAGAAACACAGCCATGAACGATCAAAAGTTGACTATGGCAAAACTCTGGTCGCCTTCTTTATTTGGGACAGAAAGAAAAAGAGAATAGAAGCAATAAATGAAATCAGGATTTTACAGCGGAAGGAGTAAACCGCCATAACATCATTCGTGCCGACGCCGGGGACAGCGCACCGTGTTTCCTGGTGTGACTGGGGCCGGCGCGGCACACCTTACGTTAGGGATTGTCATGCGCCTTTCTTTAATTGTAGTGGCATTTCTATTTCCCACTCTGTGCTACCCAGACGATGCATCGAGAATAGCGGAAATCAAAACGGTATTTGCCGAGTGGCAACCAATCATCAAAAGCGAGGTAAAGGATCGTTTCGTAATTTATCGCTACGCATCAGGCGAAAATTACGAAAGGCGGGAATGGTCACGCAGAGAACTAAAGACCGACAAGAAAGCCCTATCGGATAAGTTCACGATCCTCCAGAGGAGTAAGGGTGCATATGTTCACCACGAACAATATTCATTCTCCGGTGATTGGTTCGTTGTGAGCGAGCACTACTACGACAAAAATGGGAAGCTCCTCTTTGTGTTCTGGAAAATGAATACATTCCAGGCAGAAGAACCCGCGACGATCGAGAAGCGACTCTATTTCTCCGAGAGCGGCAATATCATCAGAAGCATGAAAGACGTCTATAAATTGAACACAAAACAAAAGCAAAACGTGAGCTTCATGGACCATGAAGTCGATTACTCGGCGAATTTCAAATCATTGGCTTTTTATGAACAGCTGCCAAAGCGTCCCTAACTCGCCGGTCGAGGTGGATGTAGCGATGCGGCGCACTGTTTTCTGTAATTACAGTGGTCCGCACCACTCATCCGCACGTTGGGGGAGACCATGAAACGTCGCGTGCCGTCGTTTGCACTTCTTCTGGCAGTGGCGGCTATGTTTAGCCCTGCATTCGCCTCAGAACGACCATCGCAAAAATGTGACGTTGGCCCACTGAATAAGACGTATGGTAAAACGCCGTGGCTCGTTTACAGCTGCAACAACGATAAAGCCGAAGGGAACGCCATGGTTGTGCTCGTTTCAGCGCCGGGTAATCCTGCTATGCCGTTTGTCTTTTTCTTCTATGTAAAGGACGGTGGTTATCGTTTATACGGCGAGGGCGCGGGCAGTAAAGAAGCAAGTGGCGCCGCACTTAACGAGCTTCAACAATTAACAGAGTCGGATATTACAGGCCTAATAGTGAAAACCAAGCAGGTTCAGGCAGAGGAAAAAAAATTCAATGCCAGTAATCCCCCCAGCAAATCGCTCAAGCCGGCGCCGTGAAACGTCGCAGTGTTTCCTGTAAGGTTTGTGGTGGGCGCAATTCGCCAGCACGTTAGGGCTACGTATGTTTGCACTTGTACTGAAAGATGGAGAGCGACTCGTAAAGGAGCACTGTTGCCAAGAAATGACAGAACAAGTGAACTCAGTTTGGCCAAATGCCGAAAGCCCGCTCTTGGGCAGTACAGATCAGCGCGTTTATTGGTCGGCCGTGTTTGATGAATACGGGTTAGTTTGTCAGCCGTCACCCGAGGTCTTGGTAATTCAGTTTTGCCCGTTCTGTGGCGCAAAACTTCCCCAGTCTCGCCGTGCTGCGTGGTTTGCGCGTTTAGAAACAACTGGGTGGCGGTCGTGGGGAGATCCCATTCCTGACGGTTTACTTGTCCATGACTGGAAGTAACCTTAACTACCGGTTCCACAGGACGTCGGCGCTAATGCGCCTCCGCGCCTGAACCCGAGCGTTAGAGCGCATTTCCATATGCACCTTTCTCTACTAGAGACCATCACCGTGCTTCTCGTCCTACCGACCATCGTAGCGATTTTGTTTTGGCGGCTGCAAATACTGCGGCGTTACCGGTTAGCCCGCTGGTTACTTGCGCCGTTTGTGTATGTTGGTGCTGCGGTTCTCGGACTAATCGTCGGGCAGAATCTTGGTTGGTACACAGATATTGCCCCAAGCCGTGCTCAGTACACCGTAAAGCTGGCAGACTGGAAAAATCACCCAGATGTCAAGTCAGCTCGACAAATCTATGACGAAATCAGGATCGGGATCAAGGAGAAGAAATACATTACCAAGGTGAGAAAATATGATGTCGAGTCTCCCTCGTGCGCAACTTACCCCATAAAGTCAGAAACCCTGGTTTTGGATACTGCGAACCGCGTCCGGTTATATCAACTTGAGCAAATCGGCTCGCACCGAGAACCGTTCACCGTGGAACGGTACTACGACTCTACTGGCACGCTCCGATTCGTATATGTGGACCGTGTAATTACTAACGTGCGCATCTATCTCAACAGTGCAGGCAATGTCATCTGGGCAGTCGAGCAGAATGGCGAGAAATTTACCACGTATGATTCATCAAACGAAGACTGGGAAATGAAGCCAAATAGCGCGAACATGGCACGTGAGGAATTTCAGGGTCAGCAGCTATGTCAGGAAATTACAAAGTAAGGCGCTCTAACAACTCGTATAAGAAAAATCCAAAGACCGGCGCGCTTCGCCTCATTGGCAACCTGGTTGGGCATGGTGAGCTTGACCTGCAAAGTGGTCATGACAATCGGTCCCTGAGCGTCGTCAAAAAATATATCACCGGATTGATCGAAAGCCACCGCTGCCCATGCCGGAGCGAATTGCGCAGACTTGTTTTTGACTTTCGGTGTTGACGTTCAGCCCCCTCTGTCGCGCCTGAGCACCGCCAGGCTTTGGGAATACGCCCCGCAGGGGTCGCCCACAGGACGTGGGCGACTGTCCC
>CAKKRZ010000046.1:0-1192 GCA_919902925.1 Acidiferrobacterales bacterium
CGAAGCCGCGCGCGCCGCCGGCGAGGTGTCCTCCCGTCCGCGCAGCGCCCCGCGCGCCGTGATCCTGGCGCCGACGCGCGAACTGGCCGTGCAGATCCACAAGGACGCCGAGCTTCTGGCCCGCCATACCGGTTACCGGCTGGTATTGGTCTTCGGCGGCACCGGCTACGACAGCCAGCGCCGCTCCCTGGAAGAGGGCGTGGACGTGTTGATCGGCACGCCGGGACGCATCATCGATTACCTCAAGCAGCAGGTCTTTACCCTCAGCCACGTGCAGGTGATGGTGCTGGACGAGGCCGACCGCATGTTTGACCTCGGCTTCATCAAGGACATCCGCTTCCTGTTGCGCAAGATGCCGGAACCGGCCAGGCGCCTGAACATGCTGTTCTCGGCGACGCTCTCCTGCCGGGTCATGGAGCTGGCGCACGAGCACATGAACGAACCGGAAACGGTGCGCATCGAGCCCGACAAGCGCACCGCCGACAAGGTGACGCAGCTGCTCTATCACACCGCAATGGAAGAGAAACTGCCGCTGCTGGTCAGCCTGCTGCGCCACCACGGCGCGTTACGCAGCCTGGTATTCATCAACACCAAGGACATGGCCGAGCACGTCGCCGCCACGCTCAAGGCCAACGGCCTCGAGGCGGCGGTGTTGTCGGGCGACGTGCCGCAGACCCAGCGGATGAAATTGCTCGCAGACTTCACCCAGGGCGACCTGCCGGTGCTGGTGGCGACCGACGTCGCCGCCCGCGGCCTGCACATCCCCGAGGTCTCGCACGTGTTCAACTACGACCTGCCGCAGAACGCCGAGGACTACGTGCATCGCATCGGCCGCACCGCGCGCGCCGGCGCCTCGGGCGACGCCATCTCGTTCGCCTGCGAAAAATACGTCTTCAGCCTGCCGGAGATCGAGGAATTCATCGGCCACAAGATTCCGGTTGCCGCCATCACCCCCGAACTACTGCCGCCCATCGAGACCGTCCGCCGTGTCCGGCGCGAACGCGACGATCGCCGCCCCGGCGGCCGCGATGGTGGGCGTGGGCGTCGACCGCACGGCGAGCGCCCGCCCCGGGCCGCCGCTCCCCGGCACGACCGCCCGCCATCACGTCCACCGCGTCAGGAGCAGCCAGCTTCAGCGACTCAGGCTGCATCGCCCGCACCCGCACCAGCAGCACCCGCACCCGCACCCGCA
>CAKKRZ010000046.1:1292-3105 GCA_919902925.1 Acidiferrobacterales bacterium
GCACCCGCACCCGCACCCGCAGCACCATCGCCCGTCCACCCGGCTCGCGAGAAAATCGAAGCACGTCCCCCAGCCGAGCGCCGGCCTTCCCCGCGACGCAACGGACGTGACGTGCCGACAATCGGCTGATCGAATCCGGCGTCATTCACAGGCCGTCTCTGCCATCCTGACCATCCTTTAAGGATACCCGCCATGGCAAAAATCATTTCACAGGACGGCAAGGCCATCACCGATTCCACTGCCATTGAAAAACGCCTGGCCGCGATTGGCATCACTCTGAAGCAATGGCCAGCCCCGACCAGCCCGCGTGCCCGCGAACTCATGGACAAGCAGGCGCTCAGCGACAATGAGAAAGCCGAGCTGCTCAAGTTTGTCGACAACCGCTTCGAGGAACTGAAACGCGACAAGGGTTACCAGACGCGAGACCTGGTGGTGATCCACGAAGACATCCCGGGTCTGCCCGACATGCTCGCCAAGTTCGACAAGATCCACACCCACAGCGATGACGAGGTGCGTTACATCCTCGCCGGAACCGGTTATTTCGGATTTGTCGACAAGGACGGTTCGCAGTTCATGCTGGAAGTCACCGCCGGCGATTACATCAACGTGCCGGCCAATGCCGAGCACTGGTTCGAGATGAAAGGTTGCGCGCGCTGCAAGGCGGTGCGCTACTTCATCGACACCGCCGGCTGGACCCCGCACTACACCGGCCGCCCGGTGGCTTTGCGCGAAGCGGCTCACGTCCTGACGGCCATGTGTCTGTTCGGCCTGTTGGCGCTGGTCTGCCCGCCGGTTGGGTCAGCCACGACGCCCGAACGCTCGCCCTACGCGGGTCAGCAACAACGCGACATCAAGGCCCTGTCCGCCAAGGAAGTTGATGACTATCGACAAGGCCGCGGTATGGGCTACGCCAAAGCCGCTGAACTCAACCGCTATCCCGGCCCGAGTCATGTTCTTGAATTGTCTTCACCGCTGGTGCTGACATCGGCGCAACGACAGCAAACCCAGGCCATCTACGACCGCATGCACAACGCGGCCGTGCTGCTTGGACGGCAGATCGTGGATCGGGAGGCGTCATTGGACACCCTGTTCGCCGGGCGCAAGGCCGACAGCGACCAGGTCGAACGCCTGACCCGCGAAATCGCCGCCCTTCAGGCGCAGCTGCGTTTCGTGCATCTGCGTGCTCACCTGGAGATGGTGGCGGTGCTGATGCCGGCACAGATCGACACCTACCAGCGACTGCGCGGCTACCGGGACGGCCACACCGGCGGGCATCAGCACCAGCACTGATTTACGTGGCGAGCACCCTTGACGATCTTCCTCCGCGCGCGGCGCTGGTCGAGATCGCACGCGACTTTCACGCACGCGGCTGGATGGCCGGCACCGCCGGCAATCTTTCCGCGCGTGAGGACGACGGGCATTTCTGGATCACGGCCAGCGGCAAGCCCAAGGGCCGGCTCGACGAAAACGATTTCCTGCTGGTGCGGGTGAAGGACGGTGCGGTCGTCGAAAAACGCGTGGCCACGGACAAGCCCTCGGCCGAGACCACGATTCACGCCGCGCTCTACAGGCGCTTTCCCGAGGCGCGCGCGGTGCTGCACGGTCACAGTGTTGAGGCGATGCTGGCGGCCAGCCGCACCAGGAAGGGCGCCAAGGCCCTGCGCCTACCGCCGATCGAAATGATCAAGGGCTTCGACATCTGGCAGCAGAATCCGAAGGTGGATCTGCCGCTGTTTGCGAATCACCTCGACGTCGCGAAGATCGCCAAGGAGATCGAGATGCGCTTCAAAAAATCAAAACCGGCTGTTACTGC
>CAKKRZ010000047.1:0-10293 GCA_919902925.1 Acidiferrobacterales bacterium
ACAGATTCCAGCCGAAAACGATTCAGGTGACAGCGTTCACTGGCGAGGGCTACCGGTTCCAACCAAAAACCATCCAGGTATCGGCTTTCACCGGTGAGGGCTACCGGTTCCAGGCGAGAACGATCCAGGTCCCGCCCTTCAGCGGCGAGGGCTATCGAGCTCAGCCGCGTGTCATCAATGTTCAGGAGTTTATTGGTACTGGCTATCGGTTCCAGCCAGTGACCATTCAGGCGCCGATGTTCAGTGGCGATGGCTATCGGTTCCAGCCGAAAACCATCAACGTACCGGTATTCACGGGCGCCGGATACCGGACACCGTAGTTCCATTCAACCATGGAGACAGCTCAAATGCGTAACCAGAGACAGTCGTTCTATCGTTTCAAACCGGCAGTAAACCTGCTTGCCTTCGCCGTGATGATGGCGGCCAACTCGAACCTTCCGGCGGCCGACGACCCTGTCCCATATCCACCTGAAGGGGTACATTTCCAGTTTGTAGTGCCGGTCAACCTGACCAATCTTGACTCGAAAGTTAAGCGCGTCGATCTTAGTTGTTCTATTGGCTACGGGCCCAATACCTTCGCAGGACTTGGTTCAGGCCAGGCATCTATACCTGTAGATGCGGCAGGCAGGGCAGTTCAAAGAGTAATAATGGCGATTGTCGTCCAGGCTCAGAACTTACAGCATCTAAATAGCGCCAGTGGATGGATGTGCAAGTTATACGCGGTAGAAGGCACGGGACGCGCAGGTACGGAATTTCGCATTATCCCGACAGGGCCAGGGGCAGGGCATTTCGCCGCTCTGCGCACTGGATCACCAGCTGCCGATGTCGGCGGCGGCACGAAAGTCTTACAGGCCAAGGGTAATGTTCGGTAACCAGCCGCCAGCCGCATGAATGTTGCGCGTGCGGAGAGCCTTGGCTTTGGTCTGAAGCGTTGCTGCTGTGTCGTGCTTCTCCCGACAGGAGGGATACGCCAGCTATGCAATCGCCGGCAAAAAAGTTTCCTGGAAGCGTGCGCCTTCTCGTGATGGCATTCGGCGTGATGGTCCAGTGCTATCGCGCTCACCGGTACCGGGGGACACCCCCGGTTTCCGGAGTTGCGGGCGCAAACCCCGACTCCCTTTCCCGCCGGGGGCGCCATGTATCCGTCGTGTATCCAACCCCGGGTTATGGTTTTTTCCTGACATGAGCGAGGGAAGCGACCCGGAGTAAAGTCCATGGATCGATGAACCGGAAAGAGGTGGAGCGCGACTCAGATTCACCACTGAGTAGCCCTGCCAGAATTCTGGCCACGGCCGGGATTCTTCCCGATACGGTGGAAACAGGAGCAAAGCAATGAAAAACCCAACCCGCCTGGCGCTATTACTGTTTTTCGTCCCCGTGCTCGTCCTTGGCGCAGGCCTGACACCGGTGCAACCGGTCCCGCCCGTCAAGACCGCGCCGAAGCCGGAGGCGACACCCAAGGCCGCGCCCCCGTCGGCGCCGCGGATACCGGTCCCCGGCCTGTGGGGGCAGAATACCCGGATGCCGATACAGATCAACAGCGCCACGCTCACGCCCCCCAGCAACGCAGGAACGGTAATCGAGACTCTCTCGCTGAACGTGACGGTGGCCAATATCGGCGCCAGTCCCGCCAAGCCCTTCCGGATCAAGATTATTTACGAAGCGAAGCCCAACTGGTCTCCCGGTGTTATCGATTGGGCGCAGGGGTTAGGGCAGGGCAAGACCGATTCCAAAACGAAGATCGTCAGCATCAGAAATAATTACGTGAATGTAGTCAAGGACGGGCAAGTTTGCTTATTACTGACGATCGTGCCGATTAGTGGTCCGCTCCCGCCGGCCGGCCTGCCCAGGCGGGTATGCACCGCGCCGGGCGCTCTCGTGCCCCCGACGCCGCTCGATCCTGATTGTCCTGAACGAGCGCCGGGCGGTATTCCCTTGGGTCCTAATTATTGTATTGCACCGAATCCACTACCTTCGAATGGAAGCTCGGCATCGGCGAACGTGGTGACAGACCGTGTCCATGCGGTAACTTCTGACTCCGACTTGGCCCGGAGGGGATATCCAATTGGCAGCCGGCTGATTGCTGTGAGTCTGGCCCTTAACACCAACCTTATTCTTCCCCCCGACGCGGTGGGTGTTGCGAACAGGGGCGCTCCGCACGGCTGGCTAGGTGTTGGTTTCTCGGGTCCGGGGGTCGTTATAGACCAACGTATCGGTTTTAATCCTTATGAGCCCGGCTTAAGCCTCGTCATGCCATTACCTGTGCTTCCTGCCGGTAGTAGCAGTCAATCCGCCGGGGCCTGGTTTGTATTATGTCCGTCTGAATTAACCACATATTCGAACAGCCAGGTTTCCGTAACCCTGGGCTATTGGAAGCGCACGGCGGATGCGAGAGATACACTGACCAAGAAACAAATCGGCGACACCACCGTCGTGCTAACGGTGGATACGAACACCATCTGCCGCGCGGCATTCGCGACGAACTGACCGATCTTTGCCAGGACCCACACAACGCAAAGGAGGACCGTCATGCGTCTGCACATAATATTCTTTTCCGCCCTCGGCATGACCGCCGCCGGTCTCGCCATCGCTGCGGACACGAAACTGAAGCCTTCGCTGCCAAGCCAGCCGGGTGTCGTGACAACCCAGCCGGTCAAACCCGGTGTGACCGATGACAAGAGTGGCTTCACTGTTTTCCCATTCGATCTGACGGTATCGTTGCCGAATCCTATGAACGGCACAGTTGCGGTTGCCAACATAGGTCTCGGGCCCACGCCGCCCCGGCCGTTGCTCTATCTCACTTGTCGCAGAGTAGGATATACCAGCAGGACAGATGCGAATGCCGGTTGCGCCCCGCCACCCGCTGGTCTGTCTCCCCCTTTCGTTTGGGGTGATGATGTGGTTAGTATCCCCATATATATTCCTCGATTGCAGCCTGGCGGCAAGTACGTGCATACCTTGCCGTTCTGGTCGACGCTAAGATGGGAGAGTGGCAGCTACGAGTTCAGAGCAGTAGTCCAGCAACTAGGTTTAGATAAACCTGAACGGGTCACAGCTAACAACACCGCCAGCTCCACGCTGACTGTGCCGCAATGGAACCAACCTGATCTGGTGCCGGTGTTGAACAACCCCATGGATGGCACGTTGATCGTCAGGAATGACGGTCTCGCGGCCGCACCCCCCACCCGGCTCAGACTTCGGTGTGTGAGGACCAGTGGTCAAGACAATCAGTCTCGTATGTGTGCCACATTCATCCCGATTCCGCCCCGGTACGCGCGGGACTATTACTGGGACAGCCGGCCACAGTATGGAGACTATATGTACATGAATATCCCGGCGCTGGCGCCGGGTGCAACATGGCGCCTGCCCCAGGCTTTCTGGAGTTCTCTCAGATGGGCGAGCGGGACATACTCGTTCCAGGCCACTGCCGACTTCGACGGTGTCGTAACGGAAACCAGCGAAGGGAATAATCCCAGTAATTATTCGACAATGGTTATTCCGTAGTTGATTTTTATCGAGATAAGGGACAACGACACCGCCATTCGAAACTCAGGAGGAATATAATGAACAAACGCACGATACTTGCTCTCACCTTGATCCCGCTGCTGCTCGGCGGCACCGCGCTCGCCGCCGTGCGCGCTTTGGACAGTGGACCGGGGAAAACACCAGCGCTTGCCCCGGGCGAGAAATCGCTGTTCGTGCCGGCGACAGCGCGACGCAGCACTGACGCTCGGGGCAATTCGCTTATCCGCCTTCCCGATAGCCGCCAGATCCGGCTGCTCAAAAACGGCCAAGTCGAGATCCTGAATCGCGCCGGGCAGGTAACGGAGCGTGGCCAGCAGTTCGTGCGTTGGGTCAGCCCGGTCGGCATGCGTGCGGGTCCTGCCGGTATGCGGGCCGGCCCTGCCGGCAAGCGTGCCTCGCCTCTCGCGCCCGCTGGCCAGTACCTCATCTACCGTTGAGGCGATGCGTGGCGCGTTCGGCCTCGTGTTGGGTTTGGCATTTGCGATACCGGCGTCGGCTGGGGCGCTGACGCTCCTTTCGCCCGCGGAGGGCGAGATCCGCGAGGTGTTGATTACCGTGCCCGAGGAAGATTTCGCGGGCAGCGAACCGGGTGCGGTGTTGCGCGAGGCGCTCGCCGGTATCGTACGGGCGCTCGGTCCCAAGGTGCGCTACCTCGTCCATGCCTATCCCGCACGCGAGCGCGCCGTCACGGCGCTGATGCGCCGCCACGGCGCGCGCGAGCTGCGCTTTCTGCCGAGCGCGCACGGCCACTACACACGCTGGCCGCGGGATATGCTGCTCGTGCAGCGCGGCGGTGTGACTGACACCTGGCTCGCGCCGCGTGCACTGGGGCGCCGTCTCGACAATTCCGTTGCGCTGGAGATTGGTCAGCAACTCGGGCGACGGGTGCAAACGATCGATGGGGCGGTGGCGGGCGGCAACCTCGTGACAGCCGGTGGATGGGTGTTTGCCGGTGAGGATCTGTTGATCGGCGACCACGACCATAGGCCCGAGCGCCGCGTGATTGAGCGATTGCTGGCGCCCGGCCAGCGCTGGCGCTGGGTGGCCATGCCGGGTGCGCGGGACAGTCGCGCCGTATGGCAAGGAAAGCGCCAGCCGCTCTTTCATCTGGATCTATTCCTGACCGCGCTCGCTCCCGCACACGACACGAAGCCGGCGGTACTGGTCGCGAGTCCGGGCCTTGCGCGCCGGCTCCTCGGCCAGGCCCCTCGCGCCTCGGATCGTGATAATGAATACGACGGTATCGCCGCCGCGCTTACCGCCGATGGATTCCCCGTGACTCGGCTGCCGCTGCTGATCGAATCGCAAGGCGGCGAGGTCTCTCTGCTTGGACATAACAACGTGCTGCTCGAGGAGCCTGGCCCGGCAAGGCGCGTCTTTCTCCCCCGCTACGGTGGTGCGCTTGCCGTCCTCGACGAATATGCCGCGCGCGTGTATCGCCAGCACGGCTACACAATCGTCTGGGTCGAGGGGCCGTGGCGCGCGCTGGCGCGCGATCTCGGCGGCCTGCGCTGCCTGGTGCTCGTGACCGACCGTGGTCCACTAATCAAAGGCTTCCGCTGGAGGGGCAGGCTCGATTATTCCACGAGCGCTGAGTCGCGCAGGCTCAGCTGTTTCGCCTGGCGATCAAGCACCTGCGGCTTGTCGCGGAATCGCGTGTAGACCTGGTGGTTCCGGGAGAATACCGCGTCGTGAGGCTACTGGCTCAGTACTTCAGGGGCAATAGTTGATTTTCAGTGCGGTGCTCGCCGCCCTCTGTCACCGACTCCAGTTCACGATGCACCCAGTCCGCCGCCGCCCGCAGGCTGGGAAAGTCCTCCACCGCGCGCACCGCGGTGCGCGGATAGGTGTCGCGCAGCAGCCGGCTCAGGGCGCGTCCCGGCCCGATCTCCAGAAACACCCGCTGGCCGCTCTGACAAGCCGTTTGCATGCACAGCCGCCAGGCCAGCGGGCGGCACAGGGCGGTGGACAGCGCGGCGATGCCCGCCTCGTGCTGCCGGACCACGGACGCATCCACGCCCGCCAACAGTGGCACCGACGGATCGACCATGCCCGCGGCGCGCAACGCGCGCGCAAATCGCGGGACGGCGCTTGCCAGCAGGGAGGTGTGCGAGGCGATACGCACGTCCAGCAACCGTACCCGCTTCGCGCCCGCGCGGCGCGCGGCGGCGCGCAGCTGTTCCAGGGCCGGGATCGTGCCGCCGGCGACAACGTGTTGTGGCCCGTTAATGGCCGAGAGTTCCGCGCCGTGCTCGGCGCACAACTGCTCCACGAGCGCCTGATCCAGTCCGAGGATTGCGAGCAATCCGGATTCGACCTCGCACGCCTTGTTCATCAACCGGGCACGTTGTTGGGCCAAGTCGAGCACGGCCCCTGGGTCGAGGGCGCCGGCGACGCCATAGGCGGCCAGCTCGCCGACGCTGTAGCCGAGCACCAGATCGGCCCGGGGCAGTTCATCGCGCAAGGCGTGCCAGGTCGCGAGTACCGATGCGCATATCAGCGGCTGGGCGAAACTGCTTTCGAACCACGCGGCCGCCGGGCGTCGTTGCAGCTCCAGCGGCAGATCAAGCCCGGTGATCTCCGCGGCCTGATCCAGCACGAGCCGCGCCGCCGGCTCGTGCTTCACCCGGTCGAACATGGCCGCGTGCTGGTTTCCCTGACCTGGAATAAGCAGTGTGAGTCCTTTCACGTCGTTCTCCTGATTGAAATACTCGTGTCGCGCCGATCGGGCGCGGCGGGAAAAAACGGTTGTCACCGAGGCGGTTGAGACATCGCCATGCCATCCCGCGTTCTGACAGGGCACGGCGGGATGCAACCGTCGAGTGGCGCGAGGGCAGGTGTAGCAACGGCAAGGGGATGGAGGGGCGGGCGTTCGACAACCGTCCCCGATAGGGTATTGGTTCCAGATTCATTCGTTCGTCTTCCCTGACGCGTGTGTACAGCTCGACACTATCGTATCTGATTTGATCAGGGCCACGATCGGGTCGCGGCATGATGGCGTGGCGGTCGTTAGACGAACGGCCTCCCGGGCCCGCCGCCTGTCGGCTGATTGCCGGTTTCCGTCAGGTATCGATCGGCCTTCGGCCGTTGGACGGACACATCGTAACGGACATCATTTTCGTCGGCGGTGCAGCGTTTTACGGCAGTGTGGGTGTGCACCACCGTAGCCGATTGACGAATGTCGCCGGGGCAGGGCCCAGCCGGACCACCCCGGGCGAGGCCTATCGCCGCCGTGTCCTGCTGGCGCAGAGCCCTGATAGTAGTGCTATATATCTTTAGTCAGTGGTGCGTGGTGAGTCCGGGGTGGATCTCTCCTGCAATCTCTCCTCTCGTGGAATGGTTCCGCGGCCTCCTGCCCCCTGTGCGGTGTGTCATACCGCGGGGGTGTGATGCCCGGCATCGCCGCCGCACCGTTTGACATGGACGCACGATCGGCCGGGCTGCGCAGGAACCGGTGGATCGCAACACAGGGAGGGCAAGGGAATGCTTGGTGCCGGAAAATTCAGATTCAGTATTTTCTACAAGATCCTGACCACGATGTTGCTCGTGGCCATGATCCCGCTGGTGGCGATCTGGTACATCAACTACCAGACCGCGGAAAAACACCTCACCCAAAACGTCCAGCAGCGGCTTGGCGGTATCTCCGACAAGCTGACGGCGGTCGTCAACGACTGGGTGAGCGCCAACCACAAGGCGTTGCTCCAGAACGGCGCGTTGCCGGAAATGGCGTCGATGAACGCCAGGATCCACAACCCGGTGCTGCGGACGGTGCTGAACGAGTACGCCTGGAGTTACCTGGTCTTCACCATCCGGCCGGACGGCATGAACGTCGGGCGCAGCGATGGCAAGGAGCCGATCGACTACAGCGATCGCATCTACTTCAAGCAAGTGATGGATGGCGCGCCGCTCGGCAAGCAGGTGGTGATCAGCAAGACCACTGGCAAGCCGTCGCTGATCCTGTCGGCGCCGATCCACGGCCCCAACAGGAACCTGGCCGGCGTCATTGCCATGGGCACGTCGCTCACCGATATCTCGGAGACCATCACCAAGGCCGGCATCGGCACCACCGGTTACGCCTTCCTGCTGGACCAGGACGGCAAAGTGGTGGCGCATCAGAAGCAGGAATACACCGCCACCATGGCCGACCTCAGCAAGCACCCGGCCTTTCTGGGGCGCTCCAATGATCCGGCGCGCGTGGTCATCTTCGATGAAGACGGGCGCAAGGTCATCGCCCATGCGCAGAAGACCAAGCAGGGTTGGACCCTGGTGGCGCAGCAAGACCACGATGAAGCATTCCGCGCGCTGAGCGAAGCCAACCGCAATGCCATGATCCTGCTGGCCATTACATTGGTGATCGTGTCGTACGTCGCCTATCTGTTGGCGCAGCGCTTGTCCAAGCCGATCCGCAACCTGACTCTGATCGCCGACGAAATCAGCCGCGGGCAACTGGACATCAAGATTCAGGAGGTCAACCGCCGCGACGAGATCGGCGCGTTGGCCGCCGCCATCGAACGCATGGGCGTCAGCATTCGTATGTCGCTGCAGAAGCTCCGCGCCAGGGCCTGACGGCTCGCAGCGCATTTTTCAGCTCCCTGACACGGAGACAACCGGCCTTCACGAGGTGCACTGATGATTCAGGAACAATCCCTAACCGCCTACAACTCCTACGCCGAGCTCATGGGCACGCTCGAGGGTCTGTACCAGCAGAAAAGCACGGGCACATTGTTTATTGCCACGCCGGACAACCATTTCGGTCGCATCGTGCTCAAGGGCGGCGAGATCGTGTCGCTGGTCTTCGGCACCAAGTCGGGCGAGGCGGCGATTCCCTTCATCCGTGCCGTCAAGGCGGGGAAATTCCGGTTCTCCCAGGGTCAAACCCCGATGGACGGCGCTGAAAACCTGCCCCCCAGCCCCATCCTGCTGCGCCGCCTGAACACCAGCGCCCCGGCACCCGCCGTGAAGCTGCAACCGGCGATCGACATTCACAGGTTGGGTCAGATCTACCGGGTCATCGAGGACGAGCTGGTGGAGTTCGTGGGGCCCATCGCCAGCCTGGTGTGCAGCGAGCACAAGGCGAAATTCGGCGCCATCGCCAAGACCAGCGCCCTGTACGACCTGCTGGAATCCGTGGCCAGTGAAATCGACGACATGGAAAAGGCGCGCCTGTTCAAAGAACGCGTCTGGGCGAAAATCGGGCCGTGAAACTCGCCGGACGGACCAGCTACCGAAGTGGGTCCGTCTTGAGGTTGTCGACGCCTGCCTGCTGGTAACCGCCGGTTCCAGATATTACATCGCCAGTTGAATTCCTTCCGTCTGCTGCGCCGGCCAAAAGAAGTCGGTGGATACTGCGGCCAGTAGTGCCTCCGCCGTTTCCGCTATTTCCGGACAATACCGGCAGGCCTCCTTGACGTTGGCGTGAGTCAAAGTGTAGGTCTCGTCCGTGTCGGGGTTTCCGGCCGCGGTCAGTTTGGGTTAGGCTGGCGCCCGCCATGCGGTCGCTCACACACTCCACGGAGTACATTCCAACATGACTTTTCCCGGTAACGGCCTGCGCGCCGTATTCTCCCTTCGTGGCCGGATCGGCCGGGCGCGTTATATCGCCTACCGGTCCGCCGTTTTGCTGGCGTTTGGCCTGGTCTTTATCGGGTTCAGCCTGCTGACCGGCGTTCTGCCCCCGGGGTGGCGGCTGTTCATGGGGATCTTGATATTGTTGGCCACGGTGTCGGCCCTGGTTTTCTACACCCTGCCGGCGGTCCGGCGCGCACACGACTTCAATGCCAGCGGCTGGTTGGCCCTGCTGTCCCTGATCCCGTTGCTCAACCTGGCTTTCTGGTTTATCCCCGGCACGGCTGGCAGCAACCGCCACGGCGATGCACCGCCAGCCAATTCCCGGCTGTTGGTCGTGTCGGCCGTGCTGCTGCCATTGCTGGTCTTCCTGCTCTTCCTGTACTTTGCCTGGATGGGCGTGATGTCGTATCAGTGGGCATCCACCGGACGAGGTGCGACGGCGGAACAGGCGCCGGCTTCAGCCGAGCCGCCTGGCGAGGATCACTAAAGGATGAAACTGGCCGGACCCTACCGGTTTGAGTGCACCGGTTGCGGGGATTGCTGCACCGGTCCCGGCGCGGACTGGATGATCGAGATCAACCGCGAGGAGCAGGATCGTATCCAGCACCATCTTGGTATCACCCGCGCCTGGTTCCGGCGCCGTTACCTGTTTAGGTTCGACGACGAGACCGAAAGCCTGCGCATGAACCGCCGCAGCGGCGCCTGTGAGTTTCTCAAGGATGGCCGCTGTCGCATTTACACGGCGCGGCCGACGCAGTGTCGCACCTACCCGTACTGGCCGGAACTCATGAGCCGCAGCGCCTGGCAACGCGAGGCCCGGCGTTGCGAGGGCATCGGCCGTGGTGCGGTGATCCCGTTGACCACGGTCCGCCAGCGCCTGCAGTCGGATCGTTAGGGTTTATCGGCGTTGTCCTTATTACCGGGCTCCCGCTCGCCCGGGCGATCGTCTTCATCGTCCATCAGGATGCGATGGGCCGGACCTTCGAGGTCGTCGAACTGGCCGCTCTTCACCGCCCACAGGAACACCGCCACGATGCCGATGGCGATCAGTACGGCGAGTGGGATCAGGAGATACAGGACTTCCATGATGTCAGGCGGTTGTAGGCGGGCGTTTGGTTAGGCGCAAGGCGTTCACCACCACTATTAATGATGACAGCGACATGCCAAGCGCGGCCAGCCACGGCGTGACCAGACCGGCGG
>CAKKRZ010000047.1:10393-13907 GCA_919902925.1 Acidiferrobacterales bacterium
AATGATGACAGCGACATGCCAAGCGCGGCCAGCCACGGCGTGACCAGACCGGCGGCGGCCAGCGGCACGGCGGCCAGGTTGTAGACCACGGCCCAGCCGAGGTTCTGGCGGATGATGCCGAGTGTTCGCTGGGCGACATGCACGCCGTCGAGCAGGTGGCCCAGGTCCGGCGACAGCAGCACCATGTCGGCGGATGCCGCCGAGACATGGGCGGCATTGCCGACCGCCACGGACACATCAGCCCGCGCCAGCACCGGCGCGTCGTTCACGCCATCGCCGATCATGGCCACGACCGCGCCTTCGGCCTGCAACGCTTCGACCCGGGCCAGTTTGTCCGAGGGTGACAGAGTGTGGGCGATGTGTTGGATGCCCAGTAACCCGGCCACGTGACGGGCCGCGGCACCGTGATCGCCGGTGAACAGCCACACGGTTTTGCCCGCGCGCTCAAGTTCGCCAATCACGCGGTAGGCCGATGGCCGAATCCGGTCCTCGAAGGTGTAGGCGGCAAGCAGCTCCCGATCGTTCGCCAGCACCACGACCGATCCCCCCGAAGCCTGCAGATTAGTCAGTTGGGCCAGGTCCATGTGCAGGTTGGTCTGGGTCGCCACGAATGCCGGCGTGCCGATCGTGTACATCTGTCCATCGACCCGTCCGCGCAATCCCGCACCCGGCGTGTTCAGCACATCGCTTGCGATCGGTACACTGTCAGGCGCGTCGACGCACAGGGCACGGGCCAGTGGGTGTTCGGAGTGATGCTCCAGGGCTGCGGCGATGCGCTGGCACCGGTCCCGCGGCAGGCTGCCGAGGACGTGTGTGCCGGCCAGCGCCGGCCGGCCTTCGGTCAGCGTGCCGGTCTTGTCGAACACAAAATGAGTGGCGCGTGCCAGACGTTCCAGGGCGTGACCGCGGGTGGCGAGCAAGCCGAGGCGCGTCAGCGTGCCGGTGGCGGCGGTGAGGGCTGTCGGTGTCGCGAGCCCGAGCGCGCACGGGCAGGTGACCACCAGTACGGCGACCGTGATCGGCAGGACGCGGGCGGGGTCGAGTTGCCACCAGATGAGCGCCACGGCCGCGGCCAGCAACAGCAGGCCAATGACAAAGTAGCCGGCCACGCGATCGGCAACCTCGGCGAGCCGCGGCTTGCCGGCCAGCGCGCGATCGAGCAGGCGCAGGATGGCCGACAGCACCGTGTCCGGGCCGGTCTTCTCAACGCGCATCAGGAACGGGCTCTCGCGATTGATCGATCCGCCAATCACCGCATCGCCCGGCGCGCGCGTGAGTGGCAGGCTCTCGCCGGTGAGCAGCGATTCGTCGACGCTGCTGCGGCCTTCGACGATCACGCCGTCGGCCGGGATGGATTCGCCCGGACGCACGCGCACCAGATCGCCGGGTTTCAGCTCCGCGACCGGCACGAGTGTTTCGATCATATGAGGAGATTTTGTCGGCTCGCCTCCCTCGCCGATGGGATCGAGGCGAGGGCCGTGGGCCATGGATGGCCCGTTTGCGGCTTCTCCCCTCAGACGAGGGAGTGAGGGTGAGGGCTCCTCACTCAGGCGCGTGGCACTGGCCGGGCTGGCCTGTGCCACGCTTTCGGCGGCCTCGGCGGCGCGCTTGCGTGCCATCAGCTCAAAGTAGCGGCCGGCGAGCAGCAGGAACACGAACATCGTCACCGAGTCGTAGTAAACCGTGCCAATGCCGGTGACGGTGGTCCAGACGCTGGCCGCGAACGCGGTCAGGATGCCGAGCGCGATCGGCACATCCATGCCGGCGCGTGTCTGGCGCAGATCGCGCCAGGCCCCGGCGAGGAACGACCGGGCCGAATAAACCAGCACCGGCAGCGTCAGCGACAGACTGACCCAGTAGAAGAAGCGGCGCAGCTCCGCATCGAGCCCCCACCAGTCTTCGAAGTACAGCGCTTCGGCGATGACCATCACTTGCATGCCGAACACGCCGGCCACGCCGAGCTCGCGCAGCCGTCGGCGGCGCGTCTCCTCCAGCATGGCCTGGTGCCGGCCGGGATCGTAGGGGTGGGCGAGGTAGCCGATGCGGCTGACGGCCGTGAGGATGTCGGAAAGATGAATCTGGCGTTCATCCCAGGTCACGCGTGCCCGGTGGGTGCTGTAGTTGATGTTCACCTCCAGCACGCCGCGCAGGCGGCGCAGGTGCTGTTCGTTCAGCCACACGCAGGCGGCGCAGGTGATGCCCTCGATGATGAGCGCCGCATCGCGCCGGTATTCGCCGTCCGCGTGCACGAAGCTCTTCTGTATCTCGGGGTGGTCGTAGATGCGCGCCTCGCGCAAAAAATCGGGCACCAGTTCGCGCGCCGTCTGCGCCCGCGCGCTGCGGTGGCGGTAATAGCCGGTCAGGCCCCCGTCGATAATGGCCTGCGCCACCGCCTGGCAGCCGCGGCAGCACAGGGCGCGCGGCTGGCCGTCGACGGTCACCCGGTAATTCGTGCCGCTGGGGATCGGCTCACCGCAATGAAAACATTGATCTGCGTCAATTCGCGAGGCGGGGGAGGCGGCCGAAAGCGGGTGGGCGGACATGGTGGCTCATTATAGGTTGGCCCGGACCATCTTTACCGGCCCGCCGGGAAATGGCCGGCGGACATCTATATTTCTTTGGTGAGGTTTGACGGGCCGCGCGGATTTGAGGACACTTCGTGTCTCATCCGTTTCAGGGAGTCGTCGCATGCTGCTCAATCACGTCTGGGGTCTGTTCGCCCATCCGGAAGACGAATGGAAGACCATACGCAAGGAGCGCTGCACCGTTACCCGCTGCTATTGCTCGCACGTGCTGTTGCTGGCCGCGATCCCGGCGCTCGCCGGCTACTTCGGCACCACCCAGGTTGGCTGGGACGTTCCCGGCGGGCGTGAAGTGCACAAGCTCACCCAGCAGAGCGCGCTGCAAATTGCCATCCTGTTTTATTTCACCATGCTGGTGGCGGTGGTCACGGTCGGTGCGCTGATCCACTGGATGGGCAAGACCTACGGTTCCAAACAGCCGCTCAGCCAGTGCATCGTGCTCGCGTCCTATACGGCGACCCCGCTGTTTCTGATCGGTGTCATGTTGCTCTATCCCCTGCTGTGGCTCAACATGCTGATCGGCCTGCCGGCGCTCGCCTACACGGTCTATCTGCTCTACACCGGTGTGCCGGTGATGATGGGCATCTCCAAGGAACGCGGTTTCCTGTTCGCCAGCGCGGTGCTGGCGGTCGGGCTGGTGATGCTGGTGGCGCTGCTGGTCACGACCGTGATCCTCTGGGATCTCGGCATCGGGCCGATGTTCGCCGGTTGAGCCTTGACCTGGGTCAAGCGGGCAGGGCGCCGGTTTCGTTACCGTAGGCCGCTGTCGAGACCGACCCCGGCCGCCGCCAGAAAACAAGAACTTCAAGTCACAGGACAGGGCAGAACATGAGCGAAGCTTCCACCTACCAGTTCGGGGTCGTGCGGCAGTTTTCCATCATGACCGTGGTCTGGGGCATCGTCGGCATGCTGGTCGGCGTGGTCATCGCCGC
>CAKKRZ010000048.1 GCA_919902925.1 Acidiferrobacterales bacterium
GGAGCAGGAGCTGGTCGTGCTCGATGGCGTCGCGCAACTCCGCCATGAGCCCGAGTCGCTCGGGGCTGTGGCGATCGTATTCCGGCGCGTAGACGGCGTAGCCGCTCGCCATCTGCTTGGCCTGGTGCATGGCAATATCCGCCCGTTGCAGCAGCGTGTCCGCGTCGTCGGCGTGTTCCGGCATGGTCGCCACGCCGAGGCTGGCCTCGACGGCGATCGGAATGCCGTCGATCGTGAACGGCGCTTCCAGGCAGTCCTGGATCTTCTTGATGATGTGTCGCACGTTGTCGATGGCCGCCAGCCGCGGCAGCAGGATGCCGAACTCGTCGGCGCCGAGCCGGGCGACCACGTCGGGCGTGAACAGCGCGCTGCGCAGGCGCATGCCGACCTGTTGCAGCAGGCTGTCGCCGCGGTTGTGGCCGAGCGTGTCGTTGACCTCCCGGAAGTGTTCGAGGTTCAGGTGCAACAGTGCCAGCGGATGGCGCTGCTTCTTCGCCTCTTCGATGGCTTGGCGAACCTGTTCGCGGAACCGGACCCGGTTCGGCAGGCCGGTGATCGGGTCGATGTAGGCGAGGCGATGAATGGTCTCTTCCGACTGGCGGCGTTCCTGGCGCATGCGCGCCTCGCGCAACTCGCGCGCGATGGCGGGTAGCAGGCGCGCGGTGTTGTCTTTCATCAGATAGTCGTGGGCGCCGGCCTTCATGGCCGCGACCGCGACATCCTCGCCGATCGATCCGGAGACGATGATGAACGGGATGTCGAGCCCCTTTTCCTGGGTGAGCTTCAGGGCTTGCAGGCCGTTGAAGCGCGGCATGGCATAGTCGGAGACGACCAGATCCCAGGATTGCCGGGCCAGCGCGGCGTCCAGTCCCTCGGGCGTCTCCACCCGTTCGAACTCGGGCGCGTAGCCGCCGCGCCGCAGCTCGCGCAGCAGCAGCTCGGCGTCGGCCTCCGAATCCTCGACGATCAGGATGCGCAGCGGGGTGGTCATTGGGTTATCGCTTTTTCGGCGGCGGCTCGTTCAACACCAGCCAGTAAAGCCCGAGCTGGCGCACGGCTTCCATGAATTTCGTGAAGTCCACCGGTTTGCGGATGTAGCTGTTCGCGCCCAGGCGGTAGCCGTTGACCAGGTCCTGCTCCTCCTTCGAGGAAGTCAGAATCACCACCGGCAGCAGCCGGGTGCGCTCGTCGGCGCGCAGGCGCTTGAGCACTTCCAGGCCTTCAACCTTCGGCAGCTTCAGGTCCAGCAGGGTCACGGCGGGCTGCCGGCTGGCATCGCGCCCGGCGTAGGCGCCCTGGCAAAACAGGTAATCGAGTGCCTCCGCGCCATCGCGCACCACCGTCACCTCGTTCAGGATGTTATTCTTCTTCAGAGCCCGCAGGGTCAGTGCCTCGTCGTCGGGGTTGTCTTCCACCAGCAGTATCGTTTTTTCGCTCACGCTCTTCTCCTTCATATGTAAACAAAGTCCATCGTGCCAATCACGGCGCTTGGATAGCCCGGCCGGGATCGGGCCCGGTCACAGGGTGAAATAAAACGTCGCGCCTTTCCCCAACGCGCCCTCGGCCCGGACCCGGCCGCCGTGGCGGTGGACGATGCGCTGTACCGTGGCCAGCCCGACGCCGGTGCCGGGAAACTCGCTCAACGTGTGCAGGCGCTGGAACGCGCCGAACAGCTTGTCGGCATAGGTCATGTCGAAGCCGGCGCCGTTGTCGCGCACGAAGAAACCCGGCGCGCCATCGGCGTCGCGTAGCGCGCCGAACTCGATGCGCGCCCGTGGCTGCCGGCCGGTGAACTTCCAGGCGTTGCCGAGCAGGTTGTCCAGCACCACGCGCAGCAGCCGGGCATCGCCCTCGGCGGCCAGGCCCGGCTCAATATGGCACTCCACCCGGCGCCCGGGTTCGCGCTTTTGCAACTCCGCCAGCACCTCGCCGGCGAGCGCGCTGAGATCGACGGCCTCGCGCTTTATTTCCGCGCGCGCCACGCGCGCCAGCTTGATCAGGTCGTCGATGAGCTGTCCCATGTGCTGGGTGGCGGTGCGCACCCGGTTGAGATAGTCCCGGCCCTGGTCGTCCAGCCGGCCCGCGTAGTCTTCGAGCACCGCCTGGCTGAAGCCGTCGATGGTGCGCAGCGGCGCACGCAGGTCGTGCGATACCGAGTAGCTGAAGGCCTCGAGCTCCTTGTTGGCGGCGTTGAGCTCGGTGGTGCGTTCGGCCACCTGTCGTTCGAGTTCGGCCTTCATCCGGCGATCGTCCTTCGCCCGCCGGCGCGCGATGGCAATCCGTAGTGTCAGGAATATCGCCGTGGAGCCAAGCAACAGGATGAGAGCGTATCCCGTCATCAACTGCCGGAGTTGCCGGTCCCGCGCCGCGAGGCCGAGCGAGGCGCGCGCCGGTTGTTGCGTGACCACGCCCCAGCCGTATCCCGGCACGGCCGCATGGGCGACGATGGAGTCCTCGCCTTCC
>CAKKRZ010000049.1 GCA_919902925.1 Acidiferrobacterales bacterium
CGCAGGACGTGGTCGGTGCCCAGGAAGGATTCGGCGTCGGCGACTCGGAAAACCGGACCGATGGACTGGTCATCACCAGCCGTCCGATCAGCTCGCGGCGCGATGCGCTGGCCGTGTCGGTTACCGCGCTGTCGGGCGAAGGGCCGGCCGTGGCCGGCGCCACCGGTACCGGCACGGCCGGCGACAGCACCGTTGCGGCCGGTCGTGCCGCCAGCATCGTCGCCGACGGCAACCTGCTGGATCGGCGCATGCGTCTGCGCGGCGAATATGCCGTCACCCGTTACGACTTCGACGGTTCGAGAGGCCGCGATACCGATCTCAATGGCACCATCGACGTGAACCAGGCGGCGGAAAAGGATAAGGCCTATGCCGCCTTGGTGACCTGGACGCCCTGGACCAACAAGATGGTCAACAACAAGCCGCTGGCCTGGAACATGGGCGTCGAGAACAAGCGCCTCGGTACGTTCTTCAAGAGTCCGGCCAATCCGCTCGGCGTCGCCGATCGCGAGTTGGTGCGCGCCTTTACCGGCGTGAACCACGCCGGTTTCGACGCACAGTTGTCGCTGGGCCGGGAAACCGACAACGTCAACGACATCGCCCTGCTGCCGCAAACGGCGTCGCTGCAGACAGTGATGTCGCTATCCTTCACGCCGCAGAGCAGCCAGGTCCCGGGCCCGGACGGAAAAACTCCGCCGCCACCCTGGTACGGCCAGCCGACCTTCAACGCCACCATGATCCTGCTCGATCAGGACGTCGACAAGGCCGGCTCCACGCTGTCGGTCGGGCCGCTCAACGAGACCCGCAACACCTCGCTCACGGCCACCTTTACCTATCCTACCTGGAGCTGGTCGCTCAGCCACACCCGCGGCGAGAACACCAACTTCATCAATACCGCCGTCGACACGCAAAACCGCATGACCCAGGCGAACGCCAACTTCCGCGTTGGCGAGAAACTCACGCTCGGGCCGACAGTGCAATACAACCAGATCAAAGAAAGCGGTGCGCCGACCGGCATCACCGCCAAGGATACCGACACCACCACCGCCGGCCTCAACCTCGGCTACGTGTTCACGCCGAAACTGAATGGCAACCTGGGCCTGAACCTGAACAAGGTGAAAACCACGGACAACAGCCAGCACGCCACCACGCACGACGTCACCGGCAGCCTGAACTGGAACCTCAGCCAGGCGCAGGGCGCACGGCCCGGCGTGACGGTCAGCCTGGAAGGACAGGTCCACGATGTCGAGGACCGGATCAGCACGGCCAGCACGATCAACAACTATCAGGTGTTCCTGAAGGTTTCCGTTTCCTGGTTGCCGGTGCTCTGAGGATCCCAGCCATGACCAACCGAAAACATCTGCAACCAATCATCGCGGGATGCCTGGCCCTGCTGCCCGGGCTGCTGAACGCCGCCGTGACAGGCGTGTCGGCCACGCCGGCTAGCGAGAATGTCGCCATCGCCCGGTCAACGTCGATCCCTGTGAACTGGTCGGTGACCACCAACACGGCGGGTTCGGTCACGCTCTCCTCTTCTCAAGGTGTCTTCCGCACCACCGGTGGCACAGTGCTCGGTACGGTTTCCCAACCGCTGTCACGCTCCGTGAGCGGACCAACCACGGCCACGATCCAAGAAGCGGTGCTGGTCCCGGCCGATATCGTGGTGCGGGCTTCGAAGGAAGGTAACGATCGCATCCTTTACCGGCGCACCTTTACCGACGGTGTCCCGGCCACCGGTCAGATTTCGCTTAACATCGTCACCTCGGGCACGGCCAGTTTCGGGGTCTCGTCGCTGGCGCTGAATTTTGGAGACGACCGGGCCCTGTACGTCGCCAAGCGTGGCGAAGAGTTCTCGGCCCGCGCCGAAATCGGCTTCTCCGGTACCGGTGTGCTCAGGGGGGCTTGGGAGATTGCCGGCCCGCAGCCGAATCCGGACAAGCCCATCTGGCGCACCCTGGTTTCCGTGAATCTGGGCCTGACGGGCGTCGAAGCCGTTACCCTGAAGAGCCCGGCCCTGCCAACAGACGTTCTCGGCGTCTTTATCGTCCGCCTTCGTCTCGACCGCCCGTCGATGGGCGCCGCCCTGCCGGTGGTTCGCTATACCGTGATCGATAAGAACTAATCAGGTGAAAACATGAAAAATATTTCTCGCAAACGTCTTCTAACCACCACCGTTCTGGCAGCGCTGGCTGCCACAGTGACGGTCGGCTCCGTAGCCGGCACTACCGCGCCGTCCACAGCTAACGTACCGATCGGACAAAGCAGCAGCGTGACGACGGCTATAAGTGCATTTCCAACAATCCCCGCCACCCAGACTGCTACATCAACAAGCGGGACCTTCCGTGACATCTGCCCTACGTTTTCCGGTCCTCAGGGTACTACTCTCGGCACAAACAATATCACCCTGACACAAACTGGCTTTTTGTCCTCTGCCAATCCGGCCAGATTCACTGAAACAGTTCTGGTCCCCAGCGATATCATCAAGCGCGCTCGCGACCTCGGTCTTTCGCAGTTTTTTTACTATCGTGGCTTTAGCTTCTCCGTTGGCGGCACTGACACTGCCTGTGTGACCCTGAACATCACCTCCTCCGCCGCCGCTAGCCTCGGCATCTCCGGAGAAATTCTGTCCTTCGACAACGGCTCATCGGTGCGCATCCTGCCACGGAACAACGCCATTCACGCGCAGGCCGAGCTGGGCTATAACGGTACCGGCCTATTGCAGGCCGTCTGGGAAATTGCCGAGCCAGCGACGACTTCGGGTACGCCGATTTATCGGCCATTGTTGCAGGTACGCGAATACCTAACGCTGGGCGATGCCAAGATACTGAAGAGCCCGCCGCTGCCTTCGGGCACGATTGGCTTGCATCTGGTGCGGTTGCGCGTCATCGATCCGATCGTGCCATTCACCACGCCAGTCATTCGTTACTTCGTGGCCGAAGGACGGGTCGGCAAAGAACTACCGCCGGACCCGGTTGGGGTAACCTCGCCGGTTCCGTTTGCGTTGTTTGCACCCGATACTTTGTTCGCCTGGGAGAATCATAAAGGCGCGCGCGCCTATCAGCTTGAGGTCTATCGCACCGACCGCAACCCGGCGACCGAACTTCCCGATCTTGGTGGCGGCGATCGCACCCCCAAACCTTCGGACGTGGCGGCGGCCCTGCGCCAGGCGCCGGTCACCGGCATGCTCGTGCCGGGCAACCAGACCACCACCACCCTGTCGCTCAATGCGCGTCAGCGTCTCATCCCGGGTCGGGCCTATCTGTGGCGCGTCCTCGCCATCAGCGAGGACGGCACCGTGATCGGCCAGAGCCCGATGCGGGAAATGCGGACGCCTTGAAGCGTCCCGCGTAGCTGGGGCGCATGCATCAGAACGCCGGTCAGGAAACGGATGAGGCTGGCGCTCTGCTGGCCAGGATCGCCCGGGGCGAAACACTCGCGCTGGAATCCTTCTACGACGCGTACCACGCGCGGGTTTACGCGTTCGCACTCAAACGCCTGAGCAACGCGGCCGACGCCACTGAAATCCTGAACGAAGTCATGCACGAGGTATGGCGCCATGCCGCCCGCTTCGAAGGCCGCTCGCGGCCGCTCACCTGGGTGCTGGGGATCGCCCATCACAAGGTTATCGATCGCCTGCGCCGGCGCAGCCATACGGATCACGACGAACTCGATCTCGATCACACCCCCGATGACGCTCCGGGCATGTCCGATGCCATGGCCGGGGTCCAGGACGCGGAACTGGTACGCCGCTGCGTCGACCGCCTGCCCGATACCCAGCGCCTCGTGATCCAGCTGGCCTTCTACGACGATCTCTCCTATCCGGAGATATCCGAGATCATGCACATTCCCACCGGTACCGTGAAGACGCGAGTTTTTCACGCGAAACAGGTACTTAAGCGCTGCCTGTCGGCGCTGGGACCGGAAAAGTGAACCACTTCACATCGTCGTCCGACTAACGTTTCAGTCAACAACATAACCGGACGGCAAGAACATGATCGAACCGGAACATCCCGAGGAGCTGTTGCCCTGGTACGCGAATGACACGCTGACCGGGGATGAAAGGCAGAGGGTCGAAGACCACCTGCGCGATTGCGGCCAGTGCCGGCAGGAACTGGCATGGCTTCAGCGATTGCGTCAGCAGGTCAAAGGCCTGCAACCGCTGGAATCGCCTGGCGAGTTGGTGCGCGCGAAGCTGCTGCGTGAAGTGCGATCCCAACCACGCCGGCAGCGTGTGCAGTGGTGGCAGGCGGCTCTAGCCGCTTCACTCGCGGTTATCGTCATTCAGGGCGCGGTCATCTTCCGCCTTTCCGGCCCGGGGAACATGCAGGTCGCGGCCGCCCCGATTGGCAGTCTGCCCGGTCAGGAGGCGCTGGTGCGCATCCGCTTCAAGCCGACGGCGACCGAAACCCAGATCCGTCAGGCGCTGCGCGTGATCAACGGCGCCGTCGTGGACGGACCCGGCGACAGTGGTGTCTACTATGTACGTCTGGAAGGGCTGGATACGACCCAGCCGTTCGAAATCCAGGACGCCGTGCAACGCCTGAAAACGGCCAGCCCGGTGGTGCTGGACGTGGGTATGGAACTGCTCTCCTGAGGACTGCTGAATATGCCGCTACAACCGTCGGTGCAACGCTGGACATGGGTAGCACTGGCCACCGCGCTCTGGTTCGCGCCGGCGTTGTCGGCGCAGGCGGGAAATTTCAGCGCCCACCTGACCGCCGCGCCCGCCAGCTACCAGGGCATCTGCCCGGGCACCATCAAGTTCAGCGGCGAAATCCGGGCCACACAACCGGGCAAGGTGCAGTTCCAATACATCCGCAGCGATGGCGCGCCTTCACCGGTCCAGACACTATTGTTCGGCAGTGCGGGCAGCAAACCGCTCAGCACCACCTGGACGCTGGGCAGCCCGTCGCTCCCCCGCTACACCGGCTGGATCGCCATCCAGTTCGTGCATCCGCAGACGGACCGTTCGAAACCAGCCAACTTCAACATCCTCTGCACGATCAGGCCCCGCTGACCTGGCGGCTCTCTGAAACGGACAGAGACCCGGTAAACGACAAATGCTTATCAACCGACGGCTTTTCATTTTCATACCTGCACTGCTGATCGCCGGGCTGCTGCCCCTGCCCGCGTTGTCGCTGGACCCTGTTGGCGGCATCAAGCTCCAGACACCGGTATTTATCCTGCCGCCGAGCATTTCGTCCGTCTCGCCGAGTTGCGTCAGGAAAGGCGCCACGCTGACGATCATGGGCAATAACTTTGGTGCCCAGAGCGGACGCGCCGTGGCGCTCAGCGGTCCTTCGCACGCAGACCTGATGGTCTCCTCCTGGTCGAACAACTCGATCGCCGCCACCGTGCCCAATACCAGTCAGGTGCTGGCCGGCAAACAGTACTCCGTCGGCATCGAAAAAAGCGGCCACGCCGGTTGGCTCAGCAACACCAACGTGTCCGTTACCATCTGCAGCGAACTGTCGATACTCTTGCCCGGCATCAGACTGATCTCTCCGGTCATCAAGCCCGGACCCGGTACCGAGAGAGGGACTGAAGACGGAACCGACGGCGGCGGCACACCCGACCCGGGGGCGGCGGCACCCGCGCCCGGCGCACCAGCGCTGCTCGGATCGCAACTACCACCGCCACCCGCGGACCTGCCGCCCCCGCTGCCGAGACACGACAAGCGCACCGAGCCGGGCGAAATCGTCGTGGTCAGCGCGAACATGGCCGAGGCGCAGGCGCTGCAACAGCATGCCCAAGGGTTAGGCCTGGGCGTGAAACGCCGTACGGTGCTCAAGGATCTCGGGCTCGTGGTGACGGTCCTGCGCGTACCGAAAGAAGTCAGCGTCGGCAATGCCATCCAGTCACTGCGGCAAGTGCAGCCGAACATCTGGGTCGATGCCAACCATCGTCTTGGATTGCACGGCGACAATTCTGCCAATTACGGACAACGACTGATCGGCATGACGAAGCCGGTGCCGTCCTGCGGTCGCGGCGTGCGCATCGGCCTGATCGATACCGCCGTCGATACCAGCCACCCGGTCCTGCAGGGGCAGTCCATCGTGACTCAGTCCTTTCTGACCCCCGGCGTGACCCCGGCGGCAGCCGATCACGGCACTGCCTCCGCCGCCCTGCTGGTCGGCAAACCTTTGCCAAATGGTTTCAGCGGGCTTGTACCCGGCGCGAAGCTCTACGCGGCCAGCGTCTTCCGCCGGCAGGACGATCGCGACGCCGACACCACTGCCGAGTCCGTGGTGAAGGCGCTCAACTGGCTGGCCGGGCAGAATGTCCAGATCATCAATCTCAATTTCGGCGGCCACCGCAACCTGCTGCTGGAAGCGGCCATCGATCGCCTCATCAAACGCGGCATCGTGGTCGTGGTGGCGGTCGGGAATGATGGCTCGGATACACCGACCTACCCGGCAGCGCAAAGTGGCGTGGTTGCCGTCACCGCCGTGGATGCGAACAGCGGAATCTACGGCAAGGCCAACCGCGGCCAGCACATCAGCTTTGCCGCCCCCGGCGTAGAGGTCTGGTCCGCGGCCACCGGAAAAGACGGCAAGACTTATACCGGCACCTCCTACGCCACACCGTTCGTGACGGCCGTCCTCGCGATGGCCAGACAGGCAGCGCCCACCACGCCATGGCCGGCCTTGATCAAGAACCTGCAGACAGCGGCCAAAGACCTGGGCGATCCCGGGCAAGACCCGGTCTACGGCTGGGGACTGATCCAGGTGCCGGCCGTTTGCTCCGGCCGGCGGTAGCCGCAGATCACGACGGCGTCGATGACGACCCGGGAACAGGCCGAAACGGCGTTGCGCGCCGGGCGCCTGTCCGAAGCCGCCGATCTCTACGACACACTCTGCAACCATCATCCGCAGGATGCGGACTGCTGGGCCAGGCTGGGCGACCTTCGCGCCGCGTTGGGGCAATTCAATCGATCGATCGAGGCGTTGCAACGCGCGGTTGCCTTGCAACCGCAACAGGCTGGATGGTGGGGAAACCTCGGCGCCTCGCAACTCGATCACGGACAGCTGGAGAGCGCCATCGCCAGCTTCCGGGAATCGCTGCGCCTGAGCGCGGATCAACCCGGTATCCATTACAACCTCGGCGCGGCCCTTACCCATCTTGGCCAACTCGATGAGGCCTTGGCGTCTTATCGACAGGCGCTGGCACTGCGCCCTGAGTTCGCCGAGGCCTGGCTGAATCTGGGCAGCCTGCACAGCCAGCGGCGTGAATACGATCTCGCCATGCGGGCCGCCGAGGAAGCATTGCGTCTGCGACCGGCCTATCCGGAGGCGATGAACAACCTCGGTCAGGCACTGGCCGCGCTGGAACGACACGACGAGGCCATTGCCCGATACCGCGCGGCGTTGGGAATTACGCCCGACTATCCGGAAGCACACAGCAACCTGGCTGCCAGCCTCGTGTACCGAGCACAGCTGCACGAGGCGGCCAACCATGCACGCCGGGCGTTTCAGCGGCAACCGCCCTTCTGGCCGGCCGCCAATAATCTCGGCAATGCCCTGATCCGCCTCGGCGAGATCGGCGAAGCCATTGCGGTTCTGGCCGCCGTTCCGGCGGACAGCCCAAACCATGACACCGCGCAGGATAATCTGCTGCTGGCCCTGAATTACGATCCGGCGCAGACACCGGAGACGATCGCCGCCGCTCATCGCCGCTGGGGAGGCCGGATTCGCCGCTCGGCCACCGCGGCACCGCGGCGTGAACACCGGCGCTTGCGCATTGGCTATCTCTCGCCCGATTTCTCCTCCCACTCCGTGGCATTCTTTATCGAACCGGTGCTGCGCCATCACGACCGGGAACACTTCGAGATCGCGGCCTACGCCGACCTCGCCGGCGCCGATGACGTGACACGGCGCCTGCAAGGACAGGTCGAACACTGGCGCGCGGTTCATGCCCTCGACGACCGCTCGCTGACAGCGCTCATCCGCGACGATGAGATCGACATTCTCGTCGACCTGGCTGGGCATCTGCGCTCCAACCGCTTGCGGGTCTTTGCCGAACGGGCCGCGCCGATACAGGCGACCTACCTCGGCTATCCCAATACCACCGGTCTCGAGTCCATGGATTTCTGCATCACCGACGATATCCTCGACCCGCCGGGCAGCGAAACCCTGTATACGGAAAAACTTCTCAGGCTGCCGACCGGGTTCGCCTGCTACCAGCCGCCCGCGGACGCCCCGGCGGTTGCGCCGCCTCCGGCAATTGCCAACGGCTACATCACCTTCGGCAGTTTCCACACGCTCGCCAAAATTAACGCCGCCGTGGTCGAACGATGGTCCAGCTTGCTGCAACGACTCCCCGACGCCCGCCTTCGTCTGCAAACCTTCGGACTGTCCGATCCGTCGGTGCGCGAAAAAATTCGCAACGCCTTCGCGGCCCACGGCATCGCGCCTGGTCGAATCGACATGCATCCCGAATCATCGCTGCTGGACTACCTGCGCGCCCACGGGCAGGTCGATATCGGTCTCGATACCCTGCCTTGGTCCGGCCACACCACCACCTGTCACGCCCTGTGGATGGGTGTGCCGACCATCACCCTCGCCGGCAATCGCCACGCCGGCCGGCTGGGGGC
>CAKKRZ010000050.1 GCA_919902925.1 Acidiferrobacterales bacterium
CGCTTTAACATTATTGATACCCCGGGCCACGTCGACTTCACTATTGAAGTGGAACGCTCGCTGCGCGTGCTCGATGGCGCGATGTTCGTGCTGTGTGCCGTGGGCGGCGTGCAGCCGCAGTCCGAGACCGTGTGGCGCCAGGCCAATCGTTACGGCGTGCCGCGCATTGCATTCGTCAACAAGATGGACCGCGCCGGCGCCAACTTCCTGAACGTTGTCAGCCAGCTTAAAGAACGTCTCGGCGCGAATGCCGTGCCCCTGCAGTTGCCGATCGGCGCCGAGGAGAAATTCCTGGGCGTGGTCGACCTGATCAAGATGAAGGCCATCTACTGGGACGATTCCACCCAGGGCATGAAGTTCGAGGAGAAGGAAATCCCGGCCGAGATGCTGACGCAGTGCCAGGAATACCGCGACAAGATGGTCGAGGCGGCCGCCGAGGCCAACGAGACCCTCATGGAGAAATATCTGGCCGGCGAAGCGCTGACCACCGTCGAAATCAAGCAGGGGCTGCGTGAACGCAACCTGAAAATGGAAATCGTGCCGGTGCTGTGCGGCAGCGCCTTCAAGAACAAGGGCGTGCAGGCGGCGCTCGATGCCGTGATCGACTTGTTGCCCGCGCCGAATGAACGTCCGGCCATCAAGGGCCATCTTGACGACGCCGCCGGCAGCGAAGGTGAGCGCCATGCCACCGACGAAGAGCCGTTCTCGGCGCTGGCGTTCAAGATTGCCACCGATCCGTTTGTCGGTGCGCTTACTTTTATTCGTGTCTACTCGGGTGTGCTGGCCTCGGGCGATACCGTGTACAACCCGGTCAAGGGCAAGAAAGAGCGCATCGGTCGCCTCCTGCAAATGCACGCCAATGAGCGCCAGGAAATCAAGGAAGTGCGCGCCGGTGACATCGCCGCGTGCGTCGGCCTCAAGGAAGTCACCACCGGTGAGACCCTGTGCGATCCAAACAAGATCATCACCCTGGAGCGCATGGTGTTCCCGGAGCCGGTGATCTCGCAGGCCGTCGAACCCAAGACCAAAGCCGACCAGGAAAAAATGGGCATGGCACTCAACCGCCTTGCTCAGGAAGATCCGTCGTTCCGCGTGCACACCGACGAAGAATCCGGCCAGACCATTATCTCCGGTATGGGCGAGCTGCATCTCGAAATCATTGTCGACCGCATGAAGCGCGAATTCAGCGTCGAGGCGAATGTCGGCAAGCCGCAGGTGGCGTATCGCGAAACCATCCGCAAGCCGATCGATCAGGAATACCGCTTCGTCAAGCAGTCTGGTGGACGTGGCCAGTATGGCCATGTGTACATCAAGTTCGAGCCGCAGACCGAAGAAGGCAAGGGCTTCGAATTCGTGGACGCTATCAAAGGCGGCGTGATCCCGCGCGAATTTATTCCGGCGGTGAAGAAGGGCGTCGATGAGGCCATGGCGCGTGGCATCAAGTTCGGTTATCCGGTGGTGGACGTGAAGGCGACCCTGCACTTCGGCTCCTACCACGATGTCGACTCGAACGAAAACGCTTTCAAGATGGCGGCCATCATGTGCTGGAAGGAAGCCGGCGTGAAGGCCGATCCGATCCTGCTGGAACCGATCATGGACGTGGAAGTGACGTCGCCGCCGGATTATCTGGGCAACGTGATGGGCGACCTGAACTCGCGCCGCGGCATCATCATGAGCCAGGAAGACGGCCATGGTGGCGTGAAGCTGGTGCGTGCCGAGGTTCCGCTGGCCAACATGTTTGGTTACTCCACATCGCTGCGTTCCGCGAGCCAGGGGCGCGCGACCTACACCATGGAATTCAAGAAGTACGCACCGGTGCCGGCAAATGTCGCCGAATCCGTGCTGAAGAAGGCCGGCTGATCACTTTTATTTATTCTCTGAGCTAGACGAGGCAGACGATGTCCAAGGGAAAATTCGAACGCACCAAGCCCCACCTGAACGTGGGCACCATCGGCCACGTCGACCACGGCAAGACCACGCTGACCGCGGCCCTGACCAAGGTGCTGTCCGCCAAGTTCGGCGGCGAGTTCAAGGCCTACGACCAGATCGACAACGCCCCGGAAGAAAAGGCGCGCGGCATCACCATCGCGACCAGCCACGTCGAGTATGAAACCGCCAACCGCCACTACGCGCATGTCGACTGCCCGGGCCATGCCGACTACGTCAAGAACATGATTACCGGTGCCGCCCAGATGGACGGCGCCGTGCTGGTGGTGTCCGCGGCCGACGGCCCGATGCCACAGACCCGCGAACACATCCTGCTGGCCCGCCAGGTCGGCGTGCCGTACATCATCGTCTACCTGAACAAGGCCGACATGGTGGACGACAAGGAGCTGCTGGAACTGGTCGAGATGGAAGTGCGTGACCTGCTCACCAAGTACGACTTCCCGGGCGACAAGACCCCGATCATCACCGGTTCGGCCCTCAAGGCCCTGGAAGGCGACCAGAGCGAAATCGGCGAGCCGTCGATCCTCCGGCTGGCCGAGGCCATCGACACCTACATCCCGCAGCCGAAACGCGCCATCGACGGCCCGTTCCTGATGCCGGTCGAAGACGTGTTCTCCATTTCCGGCCGCGGCACCGTGGTCACCGGCCGTATCGAGCGCGGTATCGTCAAGGTCGGCGATGAAATCGAGATCGTCGGCATCAAGCCGACCGTCAAGACCACCGTCACCGGCGTGGAAATGTTCCGCAAGCTGCTCGACCAGGGCGAGGCCGGCGACAACGTCGGTGTCCTGCTGCGCGGCACCAAGCGCGAGGAAGTCGAGCGCGGCCAGGTGCTGGCCAAGCCCGGCTCCATCAACCCGCACACCAAGTTCGAGGCCGAGGTGTACG
>CAKKRZ010000051.1 GCA_919902925.1 Acidiferrobacterales bacterium
TGTCTCGAATCAACCGCCGAGCGTCCGCTTCGGAAAGTTCGCCAACTCGCTCCTGCAGCGCCCGCAGCAGCGGCACATGCATAGCGCAAAAATTAAAGAAGGTTTGCGGCGAAACTTTCATTTACGAGAGCCCCAAGCAACCAATAGGGGCAGACTCGATTGAAAATGGCCGAACCGCTGATTTTTCACGGATGGCGATCCCGCGCGCAGCCGGGATGTTTGCGGCCTGAACATCGCAATCAACGCGCGCCAGCCTTTTGTTCTCGGTCCTTGCTCCCCCGGCAGGGCTCTACCTCCTCCATCCTTGGAGTCGCGGTTGTGGGACCAAATGCTTGCCTCCACGGACTTCCCCCTGTTCCTTCTTTATTCCTCGGAAATCCTAACACACGGACCGGCGGGCGCGGGCCTGCTCCTTGCCGACGAGCGGGTTCTTGTTCTCCGATTTGGCCTCAAGGACGATGAGCGGGAAGCCCTTGGCGTCGAGCAGCAGGAAGTCGATGAAGCCCTTGCTGGTCTTCTCAAAGTTGTCGCCGAGGGCATCCAGATCGGATGATTTGATGGTGACGCTGGGTTCGAGGCGGATGTTGGCGGGCTTGTTTCCGTCCGCAAAGAAGCGCCAGCCAGCCGCTTCAAGCAGCTTGTTGATCTTGATTCGGGCTGTGGCTTCTTTATCGGACACTCAGGTTCCTCGTTCAGCGATGGTGGTCAAGCGGCATAACGCGCGGATGTAGCGCACTCCAGAGAAGCTAACCGCCAGTCGGCAGCGAGACCACCATGCGTTGCGGCCCCTGCACGCGCGCCTGATCGAGCGCATCGCCGGCGCGCTTCATGAGGCTCGCTGCCTTTTCGCCCGGGCTGTAGAGCGTCAGCACGCTGGAGAAACGCGGCAGCGGGAAGCTGCGGCCGTCGTGACTCAGGAAGGTTTCACCGGCCCGTTTCTGCGCTTTCTCCAACGCGCGCTGCGCGCCTTCCTTCTGGGTGTTCGGGAACAGCACCGAGAAACGATCGTCCTGATAGCGCGCCACCAGATCGTAGGAACGGAAGTTCGACAGGATCTCGTTGGCGTAGCAGCGCAGCACCGCGTCGCCGGCCTCCTTGCCGTGACTCTGGCGAACACCGGCCATGTCGTCGACGTGGATCATGGCAAAGGCGAGCGAGAAACCGTAGCGCTTGACGCGCGCGACTTCAGCCTCGAGCGCGCGCGTAAATATTTCCTGGCGCGGCAGGCCGGTGACGTCATCGACCAGGCCGTGGGAACGCGCGCGGCCCAGTTCATCGCGCAGGCGTACGCGGTCGGCCTCCACCAGCTTCATGAATTCGGCGGCCTTGCTCAACTGCTGGTGCAGGGTGTTGCGCTCGCGGATGAGATCGTCGAGCCCCTTGACCACCAGCTGCTTGAGATCGTTGAA
>CAKKRZ010000052.1 GCA_919902925.1 Acidiferrobacterales bacterium
ATCCGGTGGTGGGCGCACAGGCCAACAACGAACGCCGCCGCCGGCAGGCGGAAACCATTGCCACCATCGTCAAGGCACGCACACGCCCGGACAGCGCCTATATTCTCACCGGCGACATGAACGATCCGCCCGAATCGGAATTCATTGCGGCGTTTGCCGCCAGCGCCGAACTGAAGCTGGTGAATGCCCTGACCAACCCGGCCGAAACCCGCCCGCCGAAGACCGACGATCCCATGCCGGCCTCGGCGGCCTGGACCCACCGCTTCAAGCCAGCCGGCCAGCCGGCCAACTACGAACTGTTCGATCACCTCTGGCTGTCCCCCGCACTCGCCGGCAAACAGACCGGCGCCTGGATCGACCGACGCACCGTGCACGGCGGCGACGGCTCCGATCACGACCCGGCGTGGATAAAGCTCAATCTGTAAGCTGGAAATTGCAGCTTCAGCCACTCTAGGTTGCCGGGGGTGTACTCGGCCCGTAGTATCTGGCCAGTGGATTGATTCAGAACAGTGTCCCGTTTTATCAGGGCCGAAAACGCCACTTTAAAAAACGGCGTTTTGAGACGTCTAATCCTAGTTAGGCCAGAACCAAGAAATGCCAATCGACAAGATAGTATTTACCGTCTCTTATGCACCCGTTATCGTGGGTTCGGGAGGCATGATCGCGTTTGCTTGCAAGTTCCCTCACGTAACCGGAATTTGGGAACTAAAACATACTAAAAAAAGATTTCTCTGGTTGAATGGCTACCAAGTCTGGGTGTACTCCTGGCTTGCTATTCTGCTTGGTACGATTGGCCAGATAGTGGCCACATGGTGCCAAACATAACTGGTCTTAGTCGGAGCACGGTAATGGCGGGAGAGAGGATAACTCGGATATTAAAGGCGAAGAGTGGTCTCTCGACCGAAGAAATTGCTCAGATGACTGACAGAGAAGCCTGGGCATGGCTGTATGCACACTTCCCTCCGAAGACGAAGCGACATAAGAAGAATCTTGCGGAGATATGCTTCACTGGCTTTTCTACGAGCGAACGCGCGGTGTTGGAACAGGAGGCACAAGAAGCGCATCTTAATGTTGTTAAGTCCGTGACGAAGCAGTTGCGATATCTCGTTGCAGGACCGAACGCTGGACCAACGAAGCGCCAGAAGGCGTCTGAACAGGAAGTCGTGGTTCTGAGCTTGGATCAATTTCGTACAATGCTGGAAACTGGCGAGCTTCCAACTTGACGCATGAGGGGGTTACGACGCATGACGGGGTGCACGCATGACGTGACGGGGTCAGGTCACAGATATTGGCTAATATTCGTGATCAATGTGATCTGATCATTATCTATAAAAACGAGGGGGCCATATGATCAATAAATTCGGCGAAGCGTTTTCATTATTGTGGGACCACATCTGGCTGTTCACGGCCATCGTGCTTACCGTCGCGCTTCCGGGAAACGTGATTATCAAACTCATCACGCTGTCTGCCGGGGAAGCCAATTTCATGGCCACCCTGTATGCCAGCATATGGATTGAAGTAATCTTCGCGCCGCTATACATCGGCGCGCTAATCTACGCACTGGCCCGGATAAAATCCGGCAAGACCGTTACCTACAGGGAGGCCATGACGGTTGGCGTGAGAAAATGGTTCGCGCTTTTTGCTGCCCGGTTCATCGCCAGCATTTTTATTGGTCTGGGATTCCTCCTACTGGTTGTCCCCGGAATCATGTTGGCTCTGCGCTATGCGCTTCTCGATCCCGCTGTCATTCTGGAGGATAAGGGCATCTCCGAGTCGCGCGCTCGCAGCACGGCACTGACCGCCGGCCGCCGGTGGGAGATTTTTGGCATGGCCCTGCTATTCTTTCTGGGTTTGGTTCTTGTTTCCTTCCTTTTCTATTTCCCGTTCGGGGTTATCGAAGCGCTTGAGATATCCGCCAATCTGGCTCCGGTAGAAATTATCTTGGACTGTTTGATATCCGTCGTTACCGTGATTATCCAGATTGTCCTTTTTCTGTATTACTGGGAGGCCGTACACAAGGAAAAGGGCACCAATATCTCGGCACAGGGCGAACAACAGGTGCCGGCGTAGGCAGGCACGATGTTAATCAGACAGGAGTAATTTAACCGATGGTCAAACAACAATCCGCGCGCGCATTACTGTGGTTTTCGGTCATCCTGCTGGTGGTCGGGGCGGCCATTACCGATCCGGCCGCCGGCGTTGCCCTCATCGCGCTGGCCGGGCTCGGCACGCTCGGCACCATCGCCCTCGGTGACAAGCGTCTCAAGCTGGTCGGGCTGCTGGCGCTGGCGGTGTCGGTTGGCATGGCCGTGGCCTACTGGCCCGCGGCCAAGAAGCACATGGCGAAATACCAGGAACGGGCGAAGAAGGCGGCCATGAAGAACAACACACCGGCTAACCTGCCGGAGAAACGTTAGCGAAACATTGCCGGCATAACTCCAGAGAGAGTGGGGCCAAAGAACACCAGGACAGGAAAGAAAGCCCGTCGACGTCAGGTGGGCATGATTTCCCGGAAGCTGGAGATGGCGCGGAAATCGCCGACGTCCTTTTCCGGCATCCGGGTATCGGGCTTGCGCACGGCCAGCAGATGGCCGACGCCATAATCGCGCGCGGCGCGCAGCACCGGCAGTGAATCGTCGACCAGCAGCGTGCGCGTCTTGTCGAATGGATGGAGCGCCTCCAGCTTGCGCCAGAAGCCGGCATGTTCCTTGGGCACGCGCAGGTCGTGCGAGCAGACCACGTGATCGAAATGGTTGCCGAGCGCAGTGCGCCGGAATTTGATCTCGATCGCCTTGCCGTGCGCGTTGGTGACCAGCAGCACGCGTTTCTTCAGGGCGCGCACGGCGTGCAGGAAATCGAGCACGTAGGGATGGACCTGGATCAGGTGGTTCACTTCTTCCTTGAGCTGCGGGATATCGAGCCCGAGTTCGCGGCTCCAGTAATCCACGCAATACCAGTCGAGCGTGCCTTCCATCTTTTTGTAACGGGCGTACAGCTCGGCGCGCGCGTCTTCGGTCGAGAGACCCTTCTGCTCAGCGTAGCGTCGCGGCACGTGTTCCAGCCAGAAATGGTTGTCGTAATGCAGGTCGAGCAGCGTGCCGTCCATGTCCAGCAACAGCGTGTCGAGAGTGGACCAGTCGATCATGGGTTGGGTCGTGGCGGGTGAATCCGGGTAGCGATACTATACCCAATCTATTGGAGGTGCCTCGTGATCCCCGGTTCCCGTAAAACCACAGTGATTTTTCTGCTTTGGATGTTCCTGTCGCTGCCGGCCGCCGCCGCGCCGGTGCTGGTGGATGGCGACTGGCTGTCCGCGCGCCTGACCGATCCCAATATTGTCATCGTCGACATGAGCAGCGACGACACCCAGTATCTGCGTTTTCATCTGCCCGGTGCCGTGCGTTTGCCCTACGAGGCCATCGTCAAGCTAAAGCGGCTGATTCCGCCCGGATGTGTGACGCCCGAGTGCATCCAGCGTGCACCGGCCTACAACGTGCGGCTTTACGCGAACTCGATGAACGAATACGGCCTCCAGGCCGATGCGCCGCTGAAACTCGGCCCATCGCCCTGACGGGCCACGGCGTTATACTGAACCGGTTATTTCAAGGAGGTTCACATGAATCCCTGCGAACTGATGGACGCGGTGCGGCATATCGCCTTTGGCGCCGGGCGCAAGATTCTGGATGTCTACGAGCAGGGATTTACGGTCACCGACAAGGAAGACCGCAGCCCGCTGACCGAGGCCGATCGCCTGTCCAATGAGTTCATCGTGCATGAGCTGGAGAATCTCACGCCGGATATTCCGGTGCTGTCAGAAGAGTCAGCCCCGGCCGCGCCGGAGACACGCCGCGGTTGGTCGCAATTCTGGCTGGTCGACCCGCTCGATGGCACCAAGGAATTCATTTCGCGCAATGGCGAGTTCACCGTCAACATCGCGCTCATCGATGGTGACCGGCCGGTGCTGGGCGTGGTGTACGTGCCGATGGTGGGTGTGTGTTATTCCGCCTGCCGCGGCGGTGGCGCCTTCAAGCAGAAATCCGAATGCCGGCCGGACCCGATTCGCGCGCGCGCCTTCGCCGGCGGCAAGCCGATCGTGATGGCGAGCCGCTCGCACGCCGGACCGGAAACAGCGGCGTTTCTCGCCAGCCTCGGTGCACACGACACGGTCACGATGGGGTCGAGCCTGAAGGCCTGTCTGGTGGCGGAAGGCACGGCGGATCTTTATCCGCGACTCGGCCCCACCATGGAGTGGGATACCGCTGCCGCCCAGTGCGTGGTGGAAGAGGCCGGCGGACGCGTGCTCGATGCCCAGGGCCGACCGCTCACCTATAACAAGCCGACCCTGCGCAATCCGTGGTTCATCGTCTGCGGTGCGGGCAATACCGACTGGGTCCGGCATTTGCCCGGATCCTAAAGGAAGTTCTGATTTAGAGCCCTGAGAAAATATGAATTCTTGTCGCAGAGTGAGGGCTGAAATACATGATCCAGGAACAAAAAACCGACTCTATTGAAATTCGCGCGGGCACAGTCTACCCGGCCGGGCGCTGAAAAGAGTTTTCCCCCTCCCTTGACGGGAGGGGGCGAGGGGGAGGGTGAGCGTAAAGCGAATCACAACCGCCGGAGTGGTCGTTGTCTTTACAACGTCCTCTTCAGCACCACCCCCTCCCCAACCCTCCCCCTCAAGGGGGAGGGGTAAGTTCATTGCCGCCCGTCAGGCGCTGCTGGGCAGCCACTCGTTTTTCAAGAGAGGCAAAAAACCCCAGTGGCCTGCTAAGGTACTGGCAGATGGAAGCGGCCAACATGGATGACCCCCACCAGGCACTGTATCTCTCGCTCGATCAGGGCGGCCACGCCAGCCGCGCGTTGGTGTTCGACCGCATGGGTCAGTTGCAGGCAAAGGCCGTGGTCGAGACAGCCGAACAGCGCATCCCTCCGGACCGCGTGGAACAGGACGGGGATGCACTGGTCCGGTCGCTCGAACGGGCAGCGGAAGAGGCCATCGTCTCGCTGGGTGGTCGGGCCGCCAATGTCGCCGCCGCCGGTCTCGCCACCCAGCGTTCCAGCATCATTTGCTGGGATCGTGAAACCGGCGCGCCGCTGTCGCCGGTGCTGAGTTGGCAGGACCGGCGCGCGCACGGCTGGCTGCAACAATTCGCTCCCGAGGCGGAAAAAATCCGTGAGCGCACCGGACTGGTGCTGTCCGCGCACTACGGCGCGTCCAAACTGCGCTGGTGTCTCGATCACCTGCCGGCGGCGGCGTCGGCGCGCGACGCCGGGCGCCTGGCGATGGGACCACTGGCGAGCTTTCTGCTGTTCCGGCTGTTGCGTGAGCGGCCACTGCTGATCGATCCCTCGAATGCCGGGCGCACGCTGCTGTGGAACCTCGATCGCGGTGACTGGGACGACGAGCTTATAAAGTTATTCGGAATACCACGCGCTGCGCTGCCGGCCTGCGTCCCGACACGCCACGATTACGGCACGCTCACGGTCCATGGCCGGGAAATTCCGCTCACGGTGCTGAACGGCGACCAGTCGGCGGCGCTGTTCGCCCTTGGCCGGCCGCATGCCAATACCGCCTACGTGAATCTCGGCACCGGCGCCTTTGTGCTGCATGCGTTGGGTGAGTTACCGGCGCCGCGGCCTCGACTGTTGTGCTCGGTCGCCTGGCGGGACGCCGCAGAGTCCGTGTACGTCATCGAAGGCACCGTCAACGGCGCCGGCAGCGCGCTGGAGTGGGCGGCGCAGAAGCTGGGCGTGAAAGACACCGAAAAGGAACTGGCCGGCTGGTGGAAAACGGAAACCTCGCCGCCGCTGTTTCTGAATGGCGTCTCCGGTCTCGGCTCGCCGTTCTGGGTGCCGGATTTCGAATCGCGCTGGATTGGGGATGGCTCGCCGCCCGCCAAAGTCGTCGCCGTGGCCGAATCGATCCTGTTTCTCATCCAGCGCAACCTGGAGGAAATGAAAAAATCGTTCACACAGTTCGAACAGATCTTCGTCAGCGGCGGGCTGTCCACGAATGACGTGCTGTGCGAAAAACTGGCGAATCTCTCCGCTCTTCCGGTGTACCGGCCGGTGGAGCACGAAGCCACGGCGCGTGGGTTGGCGTGGCTCGTGGGAGGATGCCCCGCCGACTGGCCGGAACAGGAATTCGGCCGCTGGTTCCGGCCGTCACCTGATGAGGGATTGCGCGAACGATATGAGCGATGGGGGAAGGAAATGAATGCGGGGCTCGGGCGCGGCATAGTGGGTTGAACGTCATAATAAACCGACGCAGGCACTCAGTTGCCGTCTGTATTTGCAGGGTGCTGTTATAAATAAATCTCAGCAAAAACAATAACCAAAGGCATCATGTCGAAAGATTTCAACGGGATTAGGCCGCACGCTGTGTTATCCGGTAAATTACAGCACGCTGTCTAATACACTGTTGGGCGTCATGAATAACGAACGATCTCAACAAACTGTTTGTTCCGAGTACGGCTCGGAGTTCGTGCCACCAGATGCGGAATCTAAGGTGGGTATCGCCCTTGCCAGCTTGAGCAAGACACCACTAAATGCTTTGCGTCATCCTCCGCAAGGAAACACATGCGGTTGGTATATTTGGGGTGGTGAGGTTTTGCCCCATGAACCAGAGTTTTTTCAGCCGCTTCATGTCCATCACCTGGCGGAACATTGTCCAGGCATATTGCCTTACTTGGGTCTGGCCCCAGGTTGGCGCGTACTGATTGCACCTGGCCAAATAGAGGTTTGGCATGATCCTGAGCTTCTTGAAATTTAACACGCCCAACAACCGGTTCCACGCGACCGGCTACGCCGGCGCGTGAACCGGAACGTTGGGCGTCATAGGCACACATGAGTACCACTCCAATCACTCAGGATCAGTGGACTATCCATGCGCTAAACATCCATGGCGTCTTCTTTGAGCGTCGGTGTGCCGTCGCCGTTGCCGAAACGGTCGGGTGGAAGGTGCTCACCACCAATTATCCGGTCGAGTATCCACCGCCAAACGGGTCCTTGCGCGGCAAAGAAAGCAGCCTAGACATTTGGGCACGCAAGGAAGCGGACGCGAACTTCGTATTCGACGCATTGATCGAGTGTAAAAAGGCAAACCCAGATTTTGTAAATTGGGTGTTCTTTCCGCGCCAAGATTCCACGCCTTCTTCAAAATTCAGCTTTGCGCACGCAACGAATACGCCTAACCCAAGCGGCTCTGGCCCATGGACTTCTGAACTTCAAATCAGGCACGGTGCTACGCCCCTCGACTTGGCAAGCGACGCGCGCGAGGTTCGTGGTGATTACGTCAAGCATCAAGGTGGCAACAAGACCAAGACCTCGAACGCAGCGATTCAGGAGGCCGCGTACCAAGTTGCATTGGCTTGCCGAGCAATCGTGTCCGAGGAGTCTTCACTCCTAAGCAAGGCACGCAAATCCCCAGATCACCCTGCACCACCATGGGTGGCAAAAGCATACATCCCAATTATCGTCACCACTGCACAGCTGCTTCGCGTGGACTTCTCGCAGGAGAGCACTGATCTCGCTTCTGGAGAAATCGCGCTCACTGATGCTACGCTAACACCGGTTCAAAGCATCGTGTATGAATACGCACTTCCAAAACACTTGCAGTACTCCCCAGCAAAGCCGCTAGAAGTCCTCAAGACGGGGGATACAGACACATTCAGCCGATTGCACATTATTGTCGTGAGTGCTGGGCAACTTTCTTCTTTCTTGCGTGAGCATTTCTCTGATCAAAAGGAAGACATCTGAGAATGACGCCCAACCCGCGCTTCGAGCCGGACGCGCAAAAACGGCGCGCCGCTCAAGCTTGTCGTTAGGCTGTCGTGACTGAACCGGCCACGTCGGTGGCACGACGAACAAGCGGCTTCTGCACAATTGCTGTACGATCAACCAACAAGGAGATCAGGTCATGAAATATGGAATTCGTACCCTGTCGATATTGTCCGCCATTCTGGCCGTCGGTATTTACTTTTCACCGGCGCAGGCCAAGGAGGACGTTAAACAAACGGTGAAGGATACATGCAGCTCGGCCGGCGGCAGTTATTCGTCCGGCAGCAATTATGCCCGCTGCGAGTATTCGAACGGCGATTCCTATACCTGTAATACCGACGCCAACCAGTGCGAGAGCTGCACGAAGGGCAAATGCACGGTGTCTATCAAACGACCTGGTTTTGGCAAGGCACCGACCGGTCCAGCCCAGAATGCACCCCCGGGCAAGGTAAACACCAAACAGCCGGGCCCGACCGCGCCAGCTAACGCGAACAAGAAGTAGCGGCTCCGGCTTGCCGAGACGGGCGACAAACCCGTCCTGCGGTACTTCATATCTATGGTGGGCGTGGAGATTTTCCCGCGAATCTTCAAACAGTTTTTCTCCGCGTCTTGGCGTCTCTGCGTTGAGCAATCATACAAACCGTAACTACCTCAGCTCAAACGTCAGCGACGCCCACAGGCTTTCCCATTCCTCGCGCGCGAAGCGCGGTGCGGGGGCGAGGTGTACGGCGCTCACCAGCCACAACCCGGGATTTTTGAGTGGCAGCAGGGCGCGTCCGTCCTGATCAGTGCGCGCGGTGATGCGCGTCACCGGGTTGGTGCGCTGGAAGGCGATTACCAGCGCGCCGGACAGCGGTTTGCCCTTGTGCAGCAGGCGTACGGGGAAGTTGCCGCGGTGGCCGCCGGACGCCGGATTGCGTTCGGCAATCAGTTCCAGCGGCAGACCGACGACGCGATCCGCCTCCGCCGACGGACCGACGGTGATCAGGCTCTTGGCGTTGCGCGAGTAACGCTCGCGGATAATCTTGCGATTCACCAGCCGTTCGTATTCCGGTAGCGACCGTACTCGCTCCAATCCTTCCTTGTCGAGGTAACGCTCGAACTCCGCGCGCGTGTCGAAATTCACGGTGGCGAGGTTGCTGTGGAACACCACCACGTGCAGGCCGGGTTGGTTGGGGGTGAAGCTGCCGGCCGGATCGTCGCCGGCTGTGCCCGCGACGGCCTGTTCGCCGCCGGGGCCTATGACGGAATAACGATCGAACAGCGCGGGCAGAAAGATCTGCGATTCGCCGCGAAAATCCTGGCCGACGTACAGGCGTAACGGAACTTTCCTTCCTGCGGCCGGCCGAAAGTCAGCCGGTTCAATCCAGTACTCGTGCGCTCCGGCCGGGACAGCGGCGAGCGCGGTCAGCAAGAAGAGTGCGGGCAGGATGAATCGGGTAGACTGGCGCGCGGATTTGATCGTCATGGGTTGACGCGCATCAAGAGCCTCTGAGCCTGATGTCATTTCGACCGAAGGGAGAAATCTGATAACAAGGCAGCCAAGTGTAACCATGTTGTTACGAGATTTCTCCAGGCTCCCTCGCTCCGCTCGGGACAGGGGTCGAAATGACAGTTTATAACTTAACCAGAGTTTTCTTGGCAAAATTAAGCTGACTCAAAACTGAACCAGGGATATCGTATGTCGTTTCGTCGCATTCTCGCCGGCCTGCTGGCCGGCGCCGCTCTGGTGTGTGTCTCCATCGCCCACGCCCACGAAATCCGTCCGGCGGTCGCCACTGTCTCATTCACGCCCACCCATGTCCGGCTGGAGATCAGTCTCAATCTGGAAGCGGCCATGGCCGGCATTGCCCCGGCGCACCGCGATACCGACGAATCACCAAACGCGCAGACTTATAATGAACTGCGCGCGCTCGCGCCCGAGGCGCTGCGGGCGCGTTTCCGGACATTTGAATCCCGGTATCTGGAAGCGGTAAAAACCGAATTCGATGGCCGTCCGTTCGCGTTGCGCGTGGTTTCGTTCGAGGTGCCTCCGGTCGGCGATCTCAAGAGCGCACGCATCGCCCGTCTTGTCCTGAGCGGTGAGATACCGGCCGGCGCCAAAGAGTTCCGCATCGCCTACGATGCCGCCCTCGGCACGGCGGTGGTGCGGTTTCCGGGACAGGGCGATGCCCATGTGGCGGTCTGGCTCAAGGACGGGCGGAAGAGCGAGGCCTATGTCCTTGGCCGGGGATTGCACGAACCTACGCGCGCCGAGGTGGTTGGCCAATACCTGGTCCACGGATTCACCCACATTGTGCCGCTCGGGGTGGATCACATCCTGTTCGTGCTCGGGTTGTTCCTGCTGAGCCTGAAATGGCGGCCGTTGCTGATTCAGGTCACGGCCTTCACGGTGGCGCATACCATCACGCTCGGGCTCGCGGTGTACGGCATCGTGAAATTGTCGCCGTCCATTGTCGAACCGCTGATCGCCGCCTCGATTGTCTACGTCGCGGTGGAAAATATCCTCACCCCGCGCCTGCACGTGTGGCGGCCGTTCGTGGTGTTCGCCTTTGGCCTGTTGCACGGTCTCGGCTTCGCCGGGGTGTTGGAGGAGGTCGGGTTGCCGCCTTCCGATCTGGTCACGGCGCTGCTGTCGTTCAACGTCGGCGTCGAGCTTGGCCAGCTGGCGGTGATCACCATCGCCTATCTCGCCATCGGTCACTGGTTCAAGGACCGGCCGTGGTACCGCCGGCGCGTGATCATTCCGGCCTCGGCGCTGATCGCGGCCGTCGGCCTTTACTGGACCATCGAGCGCGTCGTCGGCTGACGGATATATCCTGCCGGCATTTGACCGACGACCTGTATTTTCAGGGGCGCGGGCTGTTGCGGACTCAGGGGTTTTTGCTGGGCGAAGTGACCGGGGCGGGTTTGGCTTCCTCAATGGTAAGTCCGGCTGGAAGCTCGAACATGCTCCGGTCGATCCGCGGGTGACGCTCGTAACGCTCGTAAGCGATGGTGTACGACTGCTGCTGCGGGTTTTCCACGCGCAAGCGCAGCGGTCGGTCGCCGGATTGAACGAGAAGTACCAGCTTGTATCCGTCGAGGTTCAGGCTCCACTTCTTTGCCGCGGGCTGCCCCGGCACGCTGACTGTGACTGCCCCGTGACGGCGAAAAAAGTCCACTTCATTTCCAAATTCCAGCTCCTTCAGGCGTCCCGGCGCCAGCGGCGGGAGGATCGGCATGTGAACGTCAATACTTGGCCCGGGATCGACAACGTGTTTCGCGCGGCTAGTGCGGCGGTCGATGATCCAGCTGTCGGGCGCGCGGGTGATGAAGAGCAGGTGCAGCCCCGTCGCGGGATTGTAGGCCTCCTCCAGGCGGAGGAGCCGCAGGCCCACGCGCCACAAGGCTTTGGGTTGGGCGCCGAAATGGGATGGCGGTACGTCCGGATATTCCATGCGGAAGACGATGTGGAGCATCTCCTCCGGTCGGGTGACGGCGTGTGTGGGGATTGCCAGCAGCAGGCAGAAGGCGAGGATTAATCGGCGCAGCGTCGGCAGGCGTCCGTTCATCTGAAATATCGAGCTTTCATGCGCTCGGCATAGGCGACCAGGTTGCCGTGGCCCCTGGCCGCGCGGGTGAGCGGCGAGTCGATCGGTGTCCACAACAGGTTGGCGATGAAGGCATAGGCGCTGGCGTCGACCGAGCTTGGTTGGCCGCCCAGAAAGAAATCGTTCGTGCCAAGCTGTTCTGAAAGGGCCTTGAGATCGGCGCTGCCGAGGGCATAGACCTCCTCGCGACTATGCCGGCCGATACCCTGCGCATGCGCCTGGCGGACACAGGCGCGCCGGGCGGCGCGCATCACCAGGCGCCGGATAATGCGCGGCAGCGCACCGAAATAGGTCAGCCCGGTGATGGCCCAGTTTTCATCCACTAGCCAGCGGTCGTAGAGCACGCTCCAGTAAAGACTTTCTTCCAGCGTTCGCCGGATCAGGTGTGCCGTGGTGCGCTGGCGGGCGTCGAGCTTGCTGTCGAGCGGGTCACCATGAACAGCCTTGAGGTGATCAATAATCAAACCGGAATCGGCGATAGCCTTGCCGTTGTCGAGGATGTAGGGCAGCTTGCCTTTGGGAGCCTTGGCCGGATTAAGGACGTAGCGGCTCTCGTACGGCAGGCCGGCCATGCGCAGATAGGTTTCCACCTTCATGCAGAACGGGCTGCCATTGGGCAGGCCCCAGACGGGCGGGAATTGATAGAGGGTGATCATTATTATTTATTTTCTCCGGTGACGGGCGTTGATTTCACGATATCGATAACAGTGGACCAGGTGATCGTTGACCATGCCGGTGGCCTGCATGTGTGCGTAGATGATGGTCGAGCCGACGAAGCGGAAGCCGCGGCGTTTGAGGTCGGCGCTCAGCGCGCCGGATTCCTTTGTCGATGCGGGCAATTGTTTTAGCGACGTCCAGCGGTTCACGATCGGCCGGCCGCCCACGAAACGCCAGATGTACCGGTCAAAGCTGCCGAATTCCTTCTGCACCGCCAGAAAGGCGCGCGCGTTGGTCACGGTGGACTCGATCTTGAGACGGTTGCGCACGATGCCGGGGTTGGCGAGCAGGGCGCGGATTTTTCGTTTGTCGAAACGGGCGACCTTGCGCGGGTCGAACCCGGCGAAGGCCTCGCGGTAATTCTCGCGCTTCTTCAGGATCGTGAGCCAGGATAGTCCCGCCTGCGCGCCTTCGAGCGTGAGAAATTCGAAATGCTTGCGGTCATTGTGCACCGGCACGCCCCATTCCTCGTCGTGGTAGCGCTGCATCAGCGCGTTGCCGGTCGGCCACTCGCAGCGCGGGCGATTGGCGTCGGCCACCGCCGTCTTCAGTTGCACCTTCACGCGCGCCGGCAGGCGGTCCCAGCGCGTATCGCGCAACATGGCCTCGATGGCATAGACCAGGTTCAGGCTGACGCGATAGCCATGACCCTTGAGCAGGCGATAGGCGTTGATGGCGCCAATCGCCTCCAGGTCGCGACGCGAACGCACGCCGATGGCGGTAAGCCAGCGCTCCGTGACCGGGCCGAGGTTGGGCAAGCGCGCGATCCCGGCGCGCACATCATCCTTCAAGGTTTTGTTTTCCAGTCGAGCGGCTTGTCGGTCATGGGGCTTTGCGGAGTCGACGGACGCGGGATCACGCGTCCGTCGGGCATACGGATAAGGCTGGGGTCATCGGGGCGCGATTCGCTGTGCACCGCCGGCCCCAGGCGCGTGACCGGCAGGGCCGGGCGTACGATGCCGGTCGGCAGGCACAGGACCTCGATGGCGACGGGATCGCGCACGCGCCGCACCCGGCAGTAGGCCGGCGGGCGTTCACGTGCGCTGCGCGTCCAGCCGCGCTCGCGGATGTAGTGTTCGAGGCGTTCGAGCGGATCGCGGCCCGTGGCCCGGCCACCCGTGAGGGTGACACGGCAACCGGCGGGTGCTTTCGGGTCGCGCGGGTCCATGGATTCAGCGCGAGTATCGACCTTCGCGCCTTCCAGCAGTGCGCGGGCATGATCGGCGATGTCGGCGCAGATGGCGGCCGGACCGTCCGCGGCGCGTGCACCTGGCACGGCCAGCAGCCCAGTCACCAACGCCAGCCGCGCACCCCATCGCCGGATTGTCATGGGCGGATCAATCCCTTTACGCCTTGGTGCCCGGGAACAGCGTGTGCTGGCTGTTCAGTCCGTGGCCGTTGGTGCGGCGACTACCCTGGCGGCGTTCCGGAGCTTCCCAGGGAATCTGCTTCAGTCGCCGGTCCTTGCGGACACGGTCAAGACTCATGCGCACCACCATCGGCCGTCCGCGCAGCACCATGCGGTTGAGTTCCTGAATCGCGCGCTGTGCATTTTCGTCCGGCACCAGGTAGACATGGCCATAGCCGAGCGGCTTGTCGTGGATCGTGTCGCGCATGATCAGCGCGTTGATCACGGTGCCGTAAGTCGAGAAGGTGGTGCGCAGATCATCCGACGTTACGGTGGGGGCGAGGTGTCCGACAAAAATGTTCATGACTTCCCTCCTGGTTGGCCACAAGGCTGACCATTCTGGTCATCTACATCCTTCCCGGCAAGTGGCGGGAGGGAGGGACCGACAAACGGGATGATGTTGGCGAACTAACCGATTGATGGACCGGGAATTCAGCAGGTGTTCATGGAGGCAGGGGGATGGCGGCGGTGTCGGGCAACGGCTCATTCAGATCAAGCACCGGCGCCAGCCGGTCCAGGACGCGCCGGGCGGTCAGCCGGTAACCAGTCAGTTTGCCGCCGTAGATACTGACCAGCCGCGCCACGCGATCGTGATCGGTGCGTATTACCGTGTCGCGCGGCCGGTGGAAGACGTGGCGATCTCCAACCGGCAGCACGCGCAGGCCGGCAAAACTTGCCAACACCTTGGCTTGCCGTGCGGGGAAGTAATGGCGGAAAACGCCGAGCAGATAGTCGATCTCTTCCGGCAGCGGGCGCACGTCGGATGGATCGCCGCGGTAGGGTGTCTCGGTGGTGCCCACCAGCGTGGCCCCCTGCCAGGGCAATGCGAACACCGCGCGGCCGTCGCGCGCGGCTTCGAGATAGTAGCCGCCCCGGGTCAGCTCGCCTTCCAGCACAATGTGCGTGCCCTGCACCAGCTCGACCGGCTCGGGCGGATGGGCGTGCTGAATGGCCGCCAGCACCTCGTTGGCCCACGGGCCCGCGGCGTTGACCAGCGCGCGCGTCTGGCAGACGTGATCGCGGCGCTCATCGCGATAGCGCACGACGTATCCGATCTCGGTGCGCGTGGCGCCGTCGAACCTGGCCGGGAAACGCAACTCGGCGCCATAGCGCGTGGCGGAATCCAGCACGGCGCGCGTGAGCGCCGCGTCGTCGGTCTGCGCATCGTGGTACTGGAATACCGTTTGCAGGTCTTCGGTGTTCAAACGGTCAAGGTCATTGAATTGCCGGCGCGCCAGCCGGCGAAAGCGGCTGTGTTCACGACCGCCGGCCAGCAGCGCGTACAGCGAAAGCCCCGCCGCGATCCACGCCTGGCGGCGGCGGTTGCCGCGGTAGATGGGAATGTGGATGGGAATACGTTTGACCAACCCCGGCGCGATGCGCAGCAGTCGTTCGCGCTCCAGCAGCGATTCGCGTACCAGCCGGAACTGGCCGGATTCCAGATAGCGCAGCCCGCCATGGATCAGTTTGCTGGAGCGGCTGGAGGTGCCGCTGGCCGGGGCCGTGCGTTCCAGCACCAGCACCCGCCGCCCGGCGGCGGCCACCGCTTGCGCCACGCCGGCACCGTGGATGCCGGCGCCGATCACGACCACATCGTGATCCATTTTCATGGCGTCGCGGTTTTGTGCTCGAGTTCGTGCTTCAGTTCACCGAAATGAAATGTTTCGATCAGTTCGACGCCGCGCGCCGAGAGCCGCCGTGCCGTGGCCGCTGACTGGACCTCGAAGATGGCCAGCTGCGCACCTTCGAATTTGAGTTTGCCGAAGCGCGGCAAGCCGTCAACGTCGCAAAACAGGTAGCGCGGCGCGAGTTCGCGTAGCCCCGGGCGGCGCCGGTCGCGCCAGCGGTCGATGACCGCACCGACGATTGGCCAGCCCTGTGCTTGTGCCGCCCGCAGGGCGGTGAGCGAGTAGGAGATCGGCACGCACTGGCGACGCACCGGTTTGAGTTCATGCAGGATGCGGGCGACGGTCTTGGCGACACCGAAACGCGACAGGGCGATGCGTTTGATCTCGATGAAGAAGATGATGGAGGGATGCCGGGCGATCAGTTCGACCAGCTCGGCCAGCGTCGGGAACGGTTCGGCGGCGAACTTGTAACCGAAGCGGTCGAAGTCGCTTGGGTGCAACTGGCGCAGTTCGTCGAGGGCGCTTTCATGCACGGCGCCGTCGACCCCGCACAGTCGCTTGAGCGTGTGATCGTGAAACAGTACCGGCACTTCATCGCGGCTGAGCTGGATATCCACCTCGACGTAGCGCCCCCCCGCCTCGATCGCCCCACGCACGGCGCTCAGGGTGTTTTCCGGGTAGAGCAGGGTATAGCCGCGGTGGGCGACCAGTTCCGGCGGATTCATGCTGGAAACTGTAGCATTTTCCGCAGCGGCCGATGGATCATTCGGGCCGCTATCCGCCGGCGAAAAGCCTTTCCCGGAACATGAAGAACACCGCGCCCAGCAGGCACAGCGCGGCCCACAGGTAGTCTAGTTTGAGCGGTTCTTTCAGGTAGAACAGCGCGAACGGCACGAATACGCTGAGGGTGATGACTTCCTGCAGGATCTTGAGCTGGCCGATGCTCATGATCTGATAACCGATGCGGTTGGCCGGCACCTGGAACAGGTATTCGAGCAGTGCCACGCCCCAGCTCACCAGCGCCGCGATCACCCACGGCTTGTCGTTCAGTTCCTTGAGGTGCGCGTACCAGGCGAAGGTCATGAACACGTTGCTGCACACGAGCAGCACGACCGTGGTCAGCGCCGGGTGCATGGTATGGCGGTCTGGCGACGGAAAAGGATGCGGACCGGCTGACTACCAGATGTAATGTTCGGGAATCGCTCCGCTGTGCCGGCGATGGCGGGTGACCACGCCGTTGCCGTCGGTTAGCAGCATCTCGCCGTTCTCGAAGCTCACCTTGCCGGCGTTGCTGATGGGCACGTCGTTGACCGTGAAGGTGGCCGACATGACACCGTTTTTCACCGTCCAGGTGCCGTGCATGGCGCGCAGGTCGCCGACCTCGCCCTTTTTCAGGAACAGCTTCACCTTGCCGTCGCCGGTGAACGAAATCAGATTGACGCTCGGCTTGTACTCCATCCACAGGCCGACCAGCTCTTTGCTCAGTTGGTTGTCGTCGGCCGCGACCGGCGCGGCGGCGATGAAAAAGGCGATCAGGAAAATGGGGAGTCGCAGGAATTTCATGGATGGCCCTCGTGATTAAGCGATAGTTGTCGGGATCAGCTATTTCGGCGTGTCAGCAGGCGCCTGACCTTGCAGGGAAAATGGTGGCCGGGGGCAGAATCGAACTGCCGACACTGCGATTTTCAATCGCATGCTCTACCAACTGAGCTACCCAGCCAGGGGAGGCGCATTATAAGGAAAGCCGGGGAATAGTAAAAACGCCCCGGCCGGCCGGGCCGGAAACCGCTTCGCCGATAGGATCGAAGCCACAACCTGTGCATCCCTGCACAGTGGCCCTCGACCCCATCCTGGGGTCGAGGCTAGGGCCGGCGCGCCGAAACGGAAGCCCTGCTTCGCTCGTCCTGTCATTAAATCAGGCGTGCTTGCGGCTTCGGCGACAGGAAGTCGGCGAGGGCCGCGGTGCAGGGATGCACCGCTTGCGGCTTATTTCTGGGCGACAAAGCCTTCGGGCGGCTTGGTACCGCTGCCGAAGAAGAACTTTTCCATCTCTTCCTGAATCAGCTTGCGGGCCTTGGGGTCGAGCGGGTTCAGGCGATATTCGTTCATGAGCATGGTCTGGTGGTTCATCCACAGCTGCCAGGCTTCTTTCGAGACGCTCTCGAAGACGCGTTTGCCGAGTTCGCCGGGCCAGGTCGGGAAATCGAGTCCCTCCGCTTCTTTGCCGAGCTTCACACACTTCACCATGCGGGCCATTACTATTTCTCCAGCTGTTCGAGCAATTTTTTAACCGGTGCGGCGAGTCCGAGCTTCACCGGGCGCACGGGGTTATACCAGACTGTTTCGCCGTGCTCCATGGCGACGGCGCATGCCCCTGTCACGCGTGCGGGTATCGGCGTGATGTCCAAACGGAAGTGGCTGAAGGCATGGCGCAGCACCGGCCACGGTTTGTGCGTGCGGATGTCGAGCCCGAAGGTATCCCGGCACCACGCGCGCGCATCGGCGCCGGCGGATTCCGGCAGGCTCCACAATCCGCCCCAGACGCCGCTCGGCGGCCGGCGCACCAGCAGCACGCGGCCGCGTGCGTCGCGCAGGATCAGCATGTTGACGCGTCGCGTCGGATTGGCGCGGCGCGCGGCCGCGACCGGATAGTCCTCGACACGGCCAAGGCGATGCGCGGCGCAGCCGCGCGCCAGCGGACAGCGGGCGCAGTCGGGCCGGCGCCGGCAGACGGTGGCGCCCAGGTCCATGATGGCTTGCGTGTAGTGGGCGACTCGTTGGCGGGGCGTGTGGTGCCCGGCGAGTTGCCAGAGTTTTTCGGCGGCGGTAGCCGGCGGTGTATCGAGCGCGTGATAGCGCGCGAGCACGCGTTTGACGTTGCCGTCGAGGATGGCGTGGCGTTGCCCGAAGGCGAAGGCCAGAATCGCGCCGGCGGTCGAGCGGCCGATGCCGGGCAGGGCCGAGACCGCTTCCAGGGTGCGCGGAAAACGCCCGCCGTGCTCGTGCACGATGACCTTGGCCGCGGCGTGCAGATTGCGCGCCCGCGCGTAGTAGCCGAGCCCGGTCCAGTGGTGCAGCACGGAATCGATCCTGGCGCGCGCCAGCGAACGCACATCCGGGAAGCGTTTCAGGAAACGCTCATAGTAGGGAATGACCGTCGCCACCTGGGTCTGCTGAAGCATGATCTCCGAGACCCAGACCCGGTAGGGATCGCGGGATTTCTGCCATGGCAAATCGTGGCGGCCGTGGCGGTCGTACCAGGCCAGCAGCCGCCGGGCAATGCGATCGGGCCGGCTCGGCACGATGGCCCCGATCAGCGCTTCTTGCGCAGAATGTTGCGCAGCTTGTCCTCGGTCTTTTGCTTGACCTGCTGCTTTGCCTGCGCGCCGAGATCGACACCGAACTTCAGTTTGGCGAAGCCGCCGGTGACGGACAGCGGCAGGGTGGCGCCCTTGCGGTCTTCGCCTTCGGCGATGGTGACCTGCAGGCGGAAATCGAGTTTTTCCTGCACCATGTCGATGCTGCCCTTGCCGGTGGCGCGCACCTGGGCACCGTCCAGTTTGAAATCGTCGTTGTGGGCGACGCCGTCCTTCACGCGCAGGGTCGCGTGCAGGGTCTTGAAGGCGGTGTTGTCATCGGCTGCCGGGGCGACCTCGACGGACTTGCCGGTCAGCTTGGCGCCCAGCTTGCGGGCGTCCTGAATGATCTTGGCCAGGTTGACGCCCTCGATGCGGCCGTCGCGCGAATCGACCGTGATGGTGCCGGTGAGCGTACGCTTGAGTGCATTTACGCTCCCGCCCTGCGCGGTGAGATTGACGGCAACGCCGGCCTCGCCGGTGAATTTTCCGAACAAGCCCATGTCCTTGAGCAGCTGGCCGAGCTGAACCTTGTCGAGCTTCTCGTCCATGCGCAGCGTCGGCAGCGCGCCGCGCGCGTCGAGGCTGGTCTGCCCCTGATACTGACCGCCGTAGAGCGCGGCCTTGTTCGGCCCGAACTGGATCAGGCCGCCGACCGCCGATACCTTGGTGTCGAGGTCGCTGACGCGCAGACCGAAGGCCTTGAGGTTGCCGACGCGCAGACCGGCCTTCAGGTTCAGGCTGCGCAGCAGGCCGAGCGGCAGGGCCACATCGCCACCGGCGTTGGCACCGGAGCCGGCCGCCGGCGCGTCCTTGGCCGGGGTGCGATAACGATCGAGATCGAAACGGTCGACCTTCAGTTCTGCGCGCATGACCGGATGGGCGAAATTGCGGATTTCGAGGGTGCCGGTGAACCGGCTTTCACCGAACAGCAGATCGAGACCGGACAGCTTCAGGGCATCGGACTCGGCAGTGACCTGTGCCGCCAGTTTCACCGGGATCGGCGCGGCCTTGTCGCGCACGAGTGTCAGCGCCAGGTTGAGGTTGAAGGGCTTGCCGGCCTCGAAGCGGCCGGTGGCGAGCGAAAGGTCGCGTACCGAAACGCGCTCGCCGGTGCCCTGATCGTGCCAGAGGAGATTGATCTGCTTCAGATCGAGACGGCCGATCGTGAGTTCGGTAAGCGGTTGCTTCGCCGTGGCCGGCACGGCGGTCGATGTGACGGCCGGCTTGGCGGGTTTGTCGCCACCGGCCAGGTCTTCCCAGTTGGTCTTGCCGGCTTTGTTGCGGGCGAGGTTGAGCGTGACGTCGCGCACATGAACCGTATCGACGGCGATGCGACCGCTCAACAGCGGCAGCAGCCGCACGCTCACCCCGGCGGTGCCGATCTTCGCCATCGGTTCCGGGCCGAAGCCGGGTGCGTTCGACAGCGACACGCCGCCGGCCTCCACGCCGAGGCGCGGAAAAAAGGACCAGCCGATCTTGCCGTCGATGCGCAGATCGCGTCCGGTCTTGGCCTTGACCGCCTTGATGATCTCGCCCTTGTATTGGTTGGGATCGACAAACAGAACCAGGACAACGGCGGTGATGACCAGCAGGCCGATCAGCGAGCCGAACAGGATACCGATCCACTTGAGTACTTTTTTCACGGGATGTCCTTGGGTGAATAAGGGGTGAATATGGAGCGGGTGATGGGAATCGAACCCACGTTAGCAGCTTGGGAAGCTGCAGTTCTACCATTGAACTACACCCGCATCTGTGCAGACCGCCTGCCTTGGCATTACAATGAGCCGTCACATTGTAAATAGGTTTCCGGCCGGCTGGGAAGACAATTCCGGCGCCGACGTACCCACCGCGGTCCATGCACATCGTTCTGAACGGCAAAGAGACAGATCTTGGCGATCCGGCCACCGTCGCCGGCCTTCTGCAGGGGCTGGGGCTGGCCGGGCATCGCGTGGCGGTCGAGGTCAATGGCGAGATCGTGCCGCGCAGCCGACACGCCGAGCACGCACTCACGGACAATGATCGGGTGGAAGTGGTGCGCGCGATCGGCGGCGGGTAGCGGTATGAGCCGCGGTGCGGGGTCCCCGCGCGGGGATGTGATCGGCGTTACCGCGGCTGTCGACAACGAGCGTATTGATCTTGCAATGAGTGACGGAGACAGATTATGGCGGCATCGGCATCAACCCTGAAGGACCCGATCCACGATCCGCTGGTGATTGCGGGCAAGGCCTATCGTTCGCGCCTGCTGGTCGGTACCGGCAAGTACAAGGACCTGGATGAAACCCGTCGGGCGGTCGAGGCGAGCGGCGCCGAGATCGTCACCGTCGCTATTCGCCGCACCAACCTTGGGCAGAATCCGAACGAGCCGAACCTGCTCGACGTGCTGCCAGCATCGAAATATACCTATCTCCCCAACACCGCCGGTTGTTACAGCACCGACGACGCCGTGCGCACCTGCCGGCTGGCGCGCGAGCTGTTGGACGGTCACGACCTCGTCAAGCTCGAAGTGCTCGGTGACCCGAAGACTCTCTACCCGGATATCCCGCAGACCCTGGCGGCCGCCGAGATCCTTATTAAGGATGGTTTCAAGGTGATGGTGTATACCAACGACGACCCGATCGTGGCCCGTCGCCTGGAGGAAATGGGTTGCGTGGCGGTGATGCCGCTGGCGGCGCCGATCGGCTCGGGCCTTGGCATCCGCAATCCCTACAATATCCGTTTCATCGTCGAGGCCGCGAAGGTGCCGATCCTGGTCGACGCCGGCGTCGGCACCGCCTCGGACGCGGCGGTTGCCATGGAGCTGGGCTGCGACGGCGTGCTCATGAACACCGCCATCGCCGCGGCGCAGAACCCGGTGCTGATGGCCTCGGCCATGAAGAAAGCCATCGAGGCCGGACGCGAGGCGTACCTGGCCGGCCGCATGCCGCGCCAGCAATACGGTTCGCCGTCCTCGCCGCTCGGCGGAACTTTTTTCTAATATTTTTTGCCGCAAAGACGGCCGCTCTCGCGCATCCTACGCTTCGCGGCATTTGTATATCCTATACATCACAGAGCACGCAAAGAAAAAGCGGAGCGGCGCTGCGCGCCGTAAATCGTAACTGCCCAATTTTTCTTTCTTTGCGCTCTTCGCGTCTTTGCGGCAGGAACTCATATATGCCTTTATCTCCAAAGCCGCATCGGCCGATCCGCAGTTTCGTGCGCCGTGAAGGGCGCATGACTGTCGCGCAGCGGCGCGCCCTTGAATCCCTCTGGCCGAGCTTCGGGATTGAGAGTGGCGATACGCCGTTGGACCTGGCGGCGCTGTTCGGCCGGCGCGCACCGGTGACGCTCGAAATCGGCTTCGGCAACGGCGAGTCGCTGGCGACGATGGCGGCAGCGCACCCCGAGGCCGATTACCTGGGCATTGAAGTCCATCGCCCCGGCGTCGGACATCTGCTCGGCCTTCTGGCTGCGCGTGAACTCCGCAACGTCCGGGTGATGGTGGACGACGCCCGCGAGGTGCTGACGCAGCGGATTGCGGATGCATCGCTCGACGCGTTGCATCTGTTTTTCCCCGACCCGTGGCCGAAAAAACGCCATCACAAACGCCGGCTGGTGCAGCCCGAATTCGCCGCGCTGGTCAGGAGCAAGCTTAAACCCGGCGGCGTCTGGCACCTGGCCACCGACTGGGAGGAGTACGCGCGGCACATGCGCGCGGTGCTGGAGGTGACGGAAGGTTTTGAGAATTCGGCCGGGGCCGGTTGTTTTGCCCCCGACCCGGGTGAACGTCCGCGCACGAAATTCGAGGAGCGCGGCCGCCGGCTGGGCCACGGGGTCTGGGATTTGCGCTACCGGCGGATCGCCTGAACCATCAGCTGTCGGTGGCGCGGCCGGCCAGTGCCCGTTTCTGCACCGGCGTCATCAGCTTGACGGCGCATTCGCGGATCAGGGCATGGGAACGGCTGCCGCAGGGTTCGCGGTAGCGCAACACCACCGGGCGGCGCGAGCGGGTGTAACGCGAGGCCAGGCCTTCGTTGTGCTGCTGTACGCGTCGATCGAGATCGTTGGTGATGCCGGTGTACAGGGAACCGTCGCGGCACTCGACCATGTAGACGAACCAGGTGTCTGGCTTTTCGGGCCCGAATGATGACGACATGAGTGTTTCCCGGCGTGTCAGTGATAGCGGGCGAGCTGGCGCTCGACCTCAATCAGCCTGGTACGTACCGGGACCACGTCGATGGTGGCATTGGCGCGTTCGAGGTAACGGCGATAGTCATCGCGCGCGGCCCGGTAACACTCCAGCCGTTCGTGCAGCTCGCCGCGTTCGCGCAGCTCCTCGATCTGATCCGGGGCGATCTGCAGGATGCGGTGCAGCGCGGTCAGCGCCTTGTCGTGGCGCTGGCGGCGCAGATATATGCCTTTCAGGTTGCGCAGCATGCGCACCAGGATATCGCGCTTGTCGGTCGCCTCCAGCAGTTCGTTCAGCGACAGTCCGCCGATCATCTCGTTACCGCTGGCCTCTTCCAGTCGCTCAACCAGGTCTTCTTCGGTCAGCGGCGTGCCGCCGCTGAAGGGGTCGAGCACCACGTCGCCTTCCTCGGTGGAAAACTTCACCAGGAAGTGGCCGGGGAAGGACACGCCTTCGAGCTCCAGCCCGAGCCGGCTGGCGATGTCCATGTAGAGAATCGACAACGTGATGGGGATGCCGAGCTTGCGATCGAGCACGTCGTTGAGAAAGCTGTTGCGCGGGTCGTAGTAGTCGTCGACGTTGCCGGCGAAGCCGAGTTCGTCGAACAGAATCTGGTTCATGGTCACCAGCGTGTCTTCGATGTTGGCGCCCTCCGGCAGGCGCACGCGCACGCGCGTCGCCAGCTCGTCGAGGCGCGCCAGGTAGGCGTCGACATCGAGCCCCGGGTATTCGTCCTTGGCGAGCAGCAGCGCGGCCTCGGCCAGGCTCAAGTCCTGGTCGGCGACCAGCATTTGCTGCAGGCGCTCCGTGATTTGCGTGTCCATGGGAGCTTTAAGGATAGCAAACGCCCGGCGCGGCGCCGGATGGCGGTTTAACAGGGATTTCAGCCGGTTGCGCGACCACCGCCGGGCGGCGGCCAATTACGGACGGGCGGCGATGAAGGCGATCTCGTCCTGGTTGCCGATCGGGGTATCGGGCGAGGCGAACTGGCGGTTGACCGTGATGTGCAGGGCGCTGTCGGTGAACGTGGTCTGCCACTGCCCGCCGCGAGCGCGCTGCCAGGCGACCAGGTCGCGAACGGTGGTGACGCCGACGGGCAGATCGATGGTTTCGCCGCCGGTGCCGAGTTTGTCGACGAGGTTGGCGAAGTAGAAAAGTTTGGCCATGGTGTGTCCGGAAGAAAGCGCAGTGTAGCGCGTCTGCCCGGAACAATCGCGCCGCATCAATGACGGATCGCGCGCGCCAGGTAAAGCCAGGACTCAATAACACTATCCGGATTAAGGGATAGGCTGTCGATGCCCTGCTCCAGCAGCCACAGGGCCAGGTCGGGATGGTCGGACGGTCCCTGGCCGCAGATGCCGATGTATTTTTTCCGGCGCCGGCAGGCCTCGATGGCGCGCGCCAGCAGCGCCTTGACCGCCTCGTTGCGCTCGTCGAACTGACCGGCCACCAGCGCCGAGTCGCGATCGATGCCGAGCGTCAGTTGGGTGAGATCGTTCGAGCCGATCGAGAAACCGTCGACATATTCGAGAAAGGCATCGGCCAGCAGCGCGTTCGAGGGAATCTCGCACATCATAATCACGCGCAGACCGTGTTGGCCGCGTGCCAGTCCGAGTCGCCCCAGTTCTTCGACCACGGCCCGGCATTCGCCGACGGTACGCACGAACGGGATCATGACCTCGACGTTGGTCAGGCCCATGTCTTCGCGCACGCGGCGGATGGCGCGGCATTCGAGTGCGAAACATTCGCGGAACTCGTCGGCCAGGTAGCGCGCCGCGCCGCGAAAGCCGAGCATGGGGTTTTCTTCCTTCGGTTCGTAGCGCGCCCCGCCGAGCAGGTTGGCGTATTCGTTCGACTTGAAGTCGGAGAAGCGCACGATCACCGGTTTCGGATAAAAGGCGGCGGCCAGGGTGGCGACGCCCTCGGCCAGCTTGCCGACGTAGAAATTCACCGGGTCGCCATAGCCGTGCAGACGCGGCCGGATATCGGCTTGCAGCGTCGCCGGCAGACGGTCGAACTCCAGCAGCGCGCGCGGGTGCACGCCGATCTCGCGGGCAATGACGAACTCGATGCGCGCCAGGCCGATACCGTCGTTGGGCAACGCCTGGAAATCGAAGGCGCGCTCGGGATTGCCGACGTTCATCATCATCTTCACCGGCAGCGGCGGCATGGCGCCGGTGTCGACGGTCTCGACGGTGAAGTCGAGCCGGCCGCGGTAGACGTGGCCGGTCTCGCCCTCGGCGCAGGAGACGGTCACCGGCGCGCCGTCGGCGATGGCGCGGGTGGCGTCGCCGCAGCCGACAATGGCGGGGATGCCGAGTTCGCGGGCGACGATGGCGGCGTGGCAGGTGCGCCCGCCGCGGTTGGTGACGATGGCGGCCGAGCGCTTCATCACCGGTTCCCAGTCCGGGTCGGTCATGTCCGTGACCAGCACGTCGCCGGGCTGCACGCTGGCGAGCGCATCGACACCGGCGACCACGCGCGCCGGACCGGCGCCGATGCGCGAACCGATGGCGCGGCCAGTGATAATGACTTCACCGGGTTTGGTCAGCCGGTAGCGTTCAAGACGGTTGGCGCTGGCGCGGCTGCGAACCGTCTCCGGCCGCGCCTGCAGGATGTACAGCTTTTCGTCGACACCGTCTTTTCCCCATTCGATGTCCATCGGCCGGCCATAGTGCGCTTCGATGGCCAAGCCCATGCGCGCCAGTTCCAGCACCTCGTCGTCGCTGAGACAGAATCGTTGGCGTTCCGTGTCGGTGACATCCAGCGTGAGCGTGCGTTCGTTGCCTTCACCGAAGCCGCTACCGGGCCTTCCCTGGCCCGCGGCCCTCGCTTCGGTCCGATCGGCGTAGACCATTTTGATCTGCTTGCTGCCCAATTGCCGGCGCACGATCGGCCGGTGGCCCTGTGCCAGCGTTGGTTTGTGCACGACGAATTCGTCCGGGTCGACCGCGCCCTGCACGACCGTCTCGCCCAGTCCCCAGGCGGCGTTGATCAGCACCACGTCGCGGAAACCGGATTCGGTGTCGAGCGTGAACATCACACCGCTGACGCCGACGTCGGCGCGCACCATGCGTTGCACGCCGGCCGATAGCGCCACGCGCGCGTGCTCGAAACCGTGGTGCGTGCGATAGGCGATGGCGCGGTCGGTGTAGAGCGAGGCGAACACGATCCGCACCGCTGCGAGCAGCCCATCGATGCCACGCACGTTGAGCAGCGTCTCCTGCTGGCCGGCGAACGAGGCCTCGGGCAGGTCCTCGGCGGTGGCCGAGGAGCGCACGGCGAACGACAGGTCTTTCGTCTGGCCATCGTCGAGGCGCGCATAGGCCGCGCGCAGTTCATCCGCCAGCGCCGACGGCAGCGGCGTGTCCAGTATCCAGCGGCGAATCTCGGCGCCAGCCGCGGCCAGCGCGCGCACGTCGCTCACGTCCAGTGGGGCCAGCCGGCTGGCAATGCGCGCGGCCAGCCCACCCTGCGCCAAGTGCTCGCGAAAGGCCTCGGCGGTGGTGGCAAACCCGCCCGGCACGTGCACATTAGCGGCGCGCAGGTGCCGGATCATCTCGCCGAGCGAGGCATTCTTGCCGCCAACGCGGGCGACGTCGGCCAGGCCGAGGTTCTCGAACGGCAGGATCCTGGCGCTCATGACCGGGCGGCCGTCTGGCATAATGGTTCGATGGCACGCCACCTGTATCTGGTCTCGGACGGTACCGGCGTCACGGTTGGCACGCTCGGCAATGCGCTGTTCTCGCAGTTTCCGTCACAGGATACGCATCGCGAGACACGGCGCTTCGTGGACACGGCGGACAAGGTGCGCGCCCTGGCCGCGGAGATCGGGACCGCCGCCGCCGCCGGCGAACGACCGATCGTGCTGGCCAGCCTGGTCGACCCGGCGCTGCGCGCCGTGCTGGCGGCTGCGCCGTGCCTGTTTCTGGATGTCACGGGAACGTTCATCGATGCGCTCGAGCGTGAGTTCGGTCAGCCGGCGACACGGCATGTCGGTCGCGCGCACGGCGTCAGTGATGATATCCAGTATACCCGGCGCATGGAGGCCGTGAATTTCAGCCTGGTGGCCGACGACGGCCTGAGCCCCAAACAATACGACCGCGCCGACGTGATCCTGACCGGGGTCTCGCGTTCGGGCAAGACGCCGACCTGCCTGTATCTGGCCATGCAGCACGGCCTGTTCTGCGCCAACGACCCGCTGACCGATGACGACCTGATCGGAACCGGCCTGCCGGCACGGCTGGCGAAACACCGCGACAAGCTGGTCGGGCTGACGCTCGCGCCGGCGCGCCTGCACCATATACGGCGCGAACGACGGGCGGAAGGCGATTACAGCCGGCTGGAGCGCTGCGAACAGGAAGTGCAGGCGGCGGAGGTTCTGTTCCGGCGCGAGGGCATCCCGGTCATCGACGTCACGAGCCTGTCGGTCGAGGAAATCGCCGCCACCATCCTGAGCCGGAAACGGCTGATGGGGGTTTCCGCCTGAGATAGTATCTAGTAACCGGCGGCCTTCAGGAAGGTAACGGTTACATCGACCGCGTCGTCGGTGTAGAAGCCGCGAAACGAATGATTGGCGCCGTCGATCACACTTATCTGCACGCGCTTGCCGTTGACGAGCGGCGCTACCTTTTTATCGAGGTCGACGACCACGTCGTCCTTGCTGGCAACCACCACGAGCGTCGGCTTCTTGAGCTTGGGGATCAGGTACGGGGTATCGAGGCGCGGGTCGGGCCCGTAGTATGAGACGAAACTGTCAGCCGTTGCCGCGGTGTCGTTGCATGTCAACAGACCGATGTGTTCGAGAACCGCATCGCCTTTGCCGTCCTTGATCAGTTTTTGCGCCTTTTCCAGCACCGGCGCCAGCGGTTTCTGGTAACGCTTCTGGTAGGTAGTGGCATCGGTATTCTCGCCGATCGCCGGGGCCAGCAATACCACGGCTTTTACCAGCGCGTTATCCCGTTCCGCCGCATAGAGCGCCGTCTGCGCGCCGCCGCGCGAATGGCCGAGCAGGGCCACGCGCTGGGCGCCCTGTTTTTTCAGCCAGTCCATCCAGGTGCTGATCTCATCCGCGGCGTCGGTGTAGCGGTGGCGATGCGTGATCTTGCAGTCGTACATGCCGTGACGGTTGCTGAGCCCGAGACTGAGATTGATGGCCAGCGTGCTGTAACCACGCTCCTTGAACAATTTCTGGAGAGAGGCGATGACTTCCATGCGCTGGTGCGCGAGGGCGCCGTGGGTAATGAGGATCGCGCCGTCAGAGATTTTCTTGCCGGTGGCGAGTTCGAGGTTGGCGTTTAGCGTCAGCCCCTTGTGGGTCAGGGTCACTTCCTCCGCCTGGACCGCGGCGGCAGAGACAGCGAGCGTGATAGCGCACAGGTAACAGGCCAAGGTACGGGTTTGCATGGGCTTCCTCGCGGGAGGTGAGGTGACCGACTGTTGGGAGTAACGAGATTCAGTCTAGCCCGGTTTGGGTGGGCAGGTCGAGAACCGCCAGACGGCGTCTGACATCTATTTAGCCCATAGCGGCTAACGAGACTGTAGAAAACCCCTTTACTCAGGATCCAACTCACCAGAATCGCCACAGCGCAATGAAACTGTCGTCGTGTCGACAGATTTCAACGATGACCGCGAATGCCTGCTGGGCAGGCTCAGGCGCGTTCCATTCTGTGCTCCTATTTCGATCATGGACATGATCGCTGCCTATCGATTGGGCAAAAGTGTGCTCGTCAAGGGGTTTCCTACAGTCTCAACGTTTGCCATAACCTGTAGTGAAAAGCAGTGCGACGAGGAACGAGAAGCGCCGTTTTTCACTGTCCGTGTTGATGGATTTGCTGCTTGTCACCGACCGCTCACCCTCTTTAGTCGCGATATTATTCTCTTATATAGCTGCCTAAGTCCGTCTTGGATTGTCGCGTCTGGGACGTAAGAGAGACTATGTTCCGGCCATATTTCCTGAAGGGTATTTACGGAAGGGGATGTCGCGATTTCACAGAATCTGTCTTTGATCGCTACAAAAGTACAGCGGTTTCGGTGCTCAAGTCCAGGTTTGCCAAAATTCAAATGTGCCGGAATAAAACATTCGTAAACCGAGGAAAAACCTGCTTTGTTGAGAATGTTGACTAAAGATGGTCTGGTGAACCAGAAGCTTGTCGGGTTGTCTGCCGAGGCCCAGGGCGTCTTTGCTTTCTCTTCAGGCGTCGCGCTATCAGAATACTCGCGAAATATACTGCCCCAGTATTCGTCGCCGCCGTACACAATCCGTTCGATAGGCTGAAGCGCCACATGAGTGTCTATCACGATTATGCGGTTCGCGACGTCATACATGCGATTGATTAGGTTTATGGCATCGGTGGCCGGGAGGTGATACAGGATACCGCTACATACAATGGCATCAAATTTGCCATACGACTCGACAGATATGTTTCTCACATCATCCTGACGGAAGTCCAAGTTATGCAACCCAAGAGCCTCCTTACAAAAGATGGCTTTCTTAATGTTGGTTTCTCTAATTTCAACGCCTATTGTGTTAGCTCCATGCTTTGCGAACTCGATAGAAAAGATCCCGTCCAAACATCCCAAGTCAAGGACGCTGCACTCAGAAAGTGGCTTCTCGGATAGGTCGCTTACAACTTGGACGATGCGCTTAAGTCTTGTATGGGATATTTGACAATTTCCTCTCGTCCAGATGTCGAAAGGCAGGGGAATGTCAAAAGTCCATTCGCCGTACTCGTGCTTCATTTTATCAAGTGCGCGTTGAAGTTCTTCCCTGCTCTGCATAGTTTTATTTCTCTTTTTGATGTGGCCGAATGTTTGGCGACTTCATGTATCGGCGTTTGCTACGCCTAACGGGAGTCCATGTTGTGTATTAAACAGAATTCGTATCTACAAGGTAACTGGCGCAAATCTGTCTATTCCAGTTTACATAATTAGGCAGGGAACCGTGAGAAGGCAGAGTTTTCCAATCAGGGTTTAACGCAGTCAAGATCGTTGGCGAAGGAAATCGTCCCGGTGTAGTGCTCGCGGATTTTGGCGCCCAGGGCTTCTTCCCGTCCGAGCGAGTCCGGTGTGCGCCGGGATAGTATGAGCTGCCGGGCGCCGCTGCGCCGGGCCAGATCGGCCAGCACCATCGTTTCCGTGCCGTCGGCCGAGACCAGCAACGGCAACACGAGAATGTCGGCCCCCTTGGCCAGTTGCAGCAACGGCTCGCGCTGTCCGCGCAGGTCGCCGGCGATGACGATGTGTTTGCCGCCGGCCTCCAGCCGCCAGGCGAGTGCCGGCGCTTCGCGCTGATCGACGATGACCGCTACGGTGTTTAGCCGGTCGTTGCGGAAGGCCGGCAGGAGCGGATCGTTGTTTGGTTTTCCCTGCAGGGTCTCGGGCAGTTTGGCTGGGCGCGGGCGGACGTCGTGCGGTTCGAGGCGATAGGTGTCGCGCGCCAGCGGACTCAGTACACGGCCAAGGTAGCGGTAGACGCCGCGCGCGGCGTCGAACTGTTCGCGCACGAAGGCGACGGTGGACAGCGCGAAGCGATTGCCCGGCGGCCCGTAGACTGGCAGCGGGCGATCGCGCTTTTCCGTGAGCGAGGAGGCGATCAGCGCCGGCAGGTCGCTGCTGCGGTCGGCGTACAGGCGGGTGAAGAGAATGACGTCGAGGTCGGCGACACTGGCGCCGGCCTCGCCGAAACGCAGGGCCGCGCCACCCCCGAGGTCGATGAGCGCGCGCGGTTTGCCGTCGAGCCAGAGCAGATAACCGGAGCCGGCACGGCGCGCGGCCAGTTCTTCGCCGCCGCTGCCCAGCACTTGCAACTGCACGCCCGGTCCTTCGCAGGCGGCGTGCGTGCCCATCGGTGCCAGCGCGACGGCGGCCAGCAGGCCGAGGCGGCGGATCAGGCGGGCATCCATGAACGGATGTGGTCGAGACGGATGCGGCGCGGTTCGCCTGATTCGAGATGGCAGATGAGAAACTCCTCGTGGTTCGCGGTTTGCAGGTCAGTGGGGAGCACGGCCTGATTATAAGTCACGTTGTTCTCGGTCCAGCTGAGATGCAGTTTCCGCCGTTGCATGATGGCGAGTTCGTATTCCGAATGCAGGTCACAGGCAATCGGTCGGTAGTCGGTGGTGGATTTTGTCAGCTCGCTCATGACTGCCTCGTGACGACAGATGCCCATTCTAGCGCTGGCCCCCGGGGATTTTCCGGGAAATTCCCATGGTGGCGAAAGCGGCTTGCCGGGGACCCGGACCGGCCGTATGCTGTGAGAACATTTGGAGAACATTACTTAAGGCAGGACGAGCGAACGTAGTGAGCAGGGCTTTGCATCCTAATGACGAGACGAATGAGCGCAAGCGAATAGGGCTTTGCATCTTATGACAGGACGAACGAAGTAGGGCTTCTAATTTGCAGACCGACCGCCACCGCGAGGTTTACGATTTTCTGGGCGCCTACATCGCGCGCCACGGCCACGCGCCCAAGCTGCGCGAGATCGCCGATCACCTCGGCATCCGTTCGCGCGGCGTGGTGCACCGCTATCTCAGCGCGCTGCGCGACGAGGGGCTGATCGCCGTCGAGCCGTTCGTGTCGCGGGGAGTTCGTCTCCGGGGTCGCGGGCGCGCCGCGGCGAAGACGGCCACGCTGCCGCTACTCGGCCGCATCGCCGCCGGTCAGCCGATCGAGGCCATCCCCGGCGAGGACGAGATCGACCTGTCGGAATTTTTTGTTAACGCCAACCGCTTCGTGCTGCGCGTGCAGGGCGACTCCATGATCGAAGACGGCATCCTCGATGGCGACATGGTGGTGGTGGAGAAGCGCGACACCGCCGACAACGGCGAGATCGTGGTGGCGCTGATCGACGGGCAGGAGGCGACGCTGAAACGGTTGCAGAAAAACCGTGACGACTCGGTCACGCTCAAGCCGGCCAACGCGCGACTGTCGCCGCTGCGACTGTCGGCGGCGCGGGTGCGGATTCAGGGCGTGGTCGTCGGGCAGTTTCGTTCGTATCGGTGATCGGTCGTGAGCGAGGAACAAACCTGCTACTGGCCGCGCGCCATCCTGCACATCGACATGAACGCGTTCTTTGCCTCGGTCGAGCAGCGCGATTTTCCTGAATTGCGCGGTCGGCCGATCGGCGTGACCAACGGCGAGGTCGGCAGCACGCTCATCACCTGTTCGTACGAGGCGCGCGCCCACGGCGTCAAGACCGGCATGCGCCTGCCGGAGGCGCGTTCACTGTGTCCCAAGATCATCCAGCGTCCGGCGCGACCGAAGGTTTACGCGCAGGTGTCGACGCGCATCATGCACGCGCTGGCCGAGCTCAGCCCCGACATCGAGGTATTCAGCGTCGACGAGGCCTTCGTCGACGTTACCCATTGCCAACGCCTGCACGGCAGCCCCGAGCACATGGCGGCGATGGCGCGCGACATCATCCACCGGGCCTCCGACGGCCTGCCGTGCTCGATCGGCGTGGCCGGCACGCGCTTGACCGCCAAGATCGCTTCCGACATGCAGAAGCCGAACGGCATCGTGATCATCCCGCCGTGGGAGGCGCGCGAGCGCCTGCGCGATGTGCCCATGGAAAAGCTGTGCGGCATCGGCCCGCGCGTGGCCGAGTATCTGCGCCTGTACGGCGCGCGCACCTGCGGCGACGTGGCGGCGCTGCCGCTCACCATCCTCGAACGCCGTTTCGGCGTGACCGGCAAGCGCCTGTGGCTGGCCAGCCAGGGGCTCGATTCCGACCCGGTGATCAATGACGTCGCGCCGCCGCAAAGCGTCGGCCACGGCAAGGTGGTGCCGCCACGCACCACCAGCCGGCGGGTGATCGAGACCTACCTGCGTCACATGTGCGAGAAGGTGGCGACGCGTCTGCGCCGTTATGGTTTCCAGGCCGGGCGGCTGTTCATCGGCCTGCGCTACGCCGAGTCCGGCGAGGGCGCGGCCGCCGAATACGAAATTGCCTACGGCGCACCGAACGGAAAAAAGTTTTTTGAACTGGCCCGTGCCCTGATGAAGGCACAGTGGCACGGTCAGGCGGTGACGCAGGTGCAGGTCACCGCCACCCGCCTGAAAAGCACCAGCGGGCAGATGGAGCTGTTCGCGCCGGCGGACGCGCGCCAGCTTAACCGCTTTGCCGCGGTCGACGGCGTCAATGAAAAATACGGTGAGTTCACGGTCGCACCGGCGACGCTGCTGGAGCGCTCCTCCATGCCGAACGTCATCGCCCCGGCCTGGCGCCCGGACGGCCATCGCCAGCATATCCCGGACAGCGATAAATCCTGAGCAGTCGTGGTCAGCGGTTGGCGGCGGTGCCCGCTTCCAGTGCGCGCAGTTTCTCGCGCACCTGGGCCGCGCCCTTGGCCGGCGGCTTCAGAGAAAGATATTTGCGGTAGGCGACGCGTGCCTCGGCCGGCTGATTGAGCGCGATGTAAACGTCGCCGAGGTTGAGGTAGGCGACCGTGCGCCGGGGTTCAATCACCAGCGTCTTTTGCAGCCACTGCAGAGCTTCCGCATGGCGTTCGAGCTTGTACAGCACGAAGCCGGCGTTGTTGGTCGCCTGCGGATTGGCGGGATCGAGCCGGGCGGCAGTCAGGAAGGCATTCAGGGCCTCGGTATATTTCTGTTCCTTGTAGAGCAACAGACCCTGGTTGATGTGGTGGCGGGCCGCTTCGACGGGGTCATTGCTCGGGCCAGAGGGAGCGGGGACGTTCTGCGGCTGGGTGCGCAGGGCCTGCACGGCCGCCAGTTCCTGTTCGAGTCGCTGATTGCGGTGGCGTTTGGTTTCGATCTCCTGGCGCAGCGTTTCGATGCGCTTGGTCAGTTGCAGCGCCTGGTTGTCGAGTTGCGCCGACTGGCTGCTAAGGTCTTCCGTTTCGTGACGGAGCTCGAAGACGAATTCACCGCCCTGGCTGCCGGGCATGTTGCCGAAGGCCGGTGTTTGCAGCGACAACGAGGACACGACCGGAGCAGTGTAGGCCGCCAGCTCCGAGGCGGTGATGATGCCATCGCCGTTCAGGTCGCCCTTGCCGTCGAGTCCCTGCAATAGCGTCCAGGTGAACACCGAATGGCCGTTGGGTCCGCTGTCGGCGACCTGTTGGTCGGCGCCGCCGGCGGTGAACATCTGCCGCGCCGGCCGGCGCACAATTTCGCGCAGGTATTCGCGCGAGCCGCCGCTGGCGCCGCTGCGGGTCAGGGCCAGACCGCTGTAGCAGGAGTCCATGACGAACAACAAGTGCTTGGCGGGGATGGCCTCGGCGATGTCATTGAAGTTGGTCATCGAGATCGACTGGCCGAAATAGTTATCCTGCCGGACATCGACCGGGATGATATAGCCCAGCTCGCGCCCCGACGACAGCTTGCGCGTGGCGCCGTGGCCGGCGTAGAAAACGAACACCCGATCGTCGCGATTGACGAGATCGGCGTTGGCGAGCTTGTCGGCGAGCAACGCCAGGATCGCGCCGCGCGTCGCCTGCTCGTTGTAGAGGGTGAAAATGTTCTCCGGTTTGAACCGGTACTTGGTGATCAACATCTCGCGCACTGCCTTGGCATCGTTGACGGCGTAGCGCAGTTTCGGCCAGTGTTGATACTGGTCGATGCCGATTATTACGGCCCAACTGTCGCGATAGAGCGTCGAGGGCGCCGGCTCAACGACCGGCGCCGGGCCGCCGGCCACGGCAAAGGATTTGCCGTTCCAGGTGGCGAAGCGGTAACCCTCGGCCTTGAGTTTTTCGAGCAACAGCGGCAGGGCGCGTACTGTCTGGGCGTGGATGTCGTGAAACAGGATGATGCCGCGTTTCTCCGCGGCTACCAGTCCGAGCACGCGATTGGTGATGGACAACGGGACCGGATCGGCCCAGTCGAGCGAATCGATGTTCCACATCACGCTGCGCAATTTGTTGTCCCGGATCTGGCCGAGCACGGTTTCGTTGCGGGCCCCGTAGGGCGGGCGGAACAGCTCTGGTTCGGTATTCGTGATCAACTTAAGCAGACGGTTGGTGGTGGTAACCTCGCCGGTGAGCTTGTCGTTCTCCAGCTTCGGCATGACCAGGTGGGAATAGCTGTGATTCGCCAGCAGGTGACCGCTCTTGAGCAGGCGCCGGTTCAGCGTCGCCGGCTGGTGATACAGGACGACTTCCTTGTTGTGTATCTTGCCAAGATTGCGGCCCACCTGGAAAAAGACAGCGGGCACCTTGTGCTTGTCGAGGATCTCGAGAATTTTCTCCGTGTGCCGCCCGTGCGGGCCGTCGTCGAAGGTCAGGACGATGGTCTTGGGCGGCAGTTCACGACCGTTGATCTCGGGCAGGGTCGCTGCGGCCGAGCCGCGGGCCGACGGCAGCAGCCGGTTGTCGGGATCGACTTCTTCCAGGATGCGTTCGCGGGTGTAGAGCGTCTTCAGGTAGCGTTGGTAGTCGTCCCAGGCCTCGCGTTGCAGCGCCATGCCGCGGGTGGCGAGCTGGCCGAAAATCTTCTCCACCTCTTTTTCATATCGCGCCTGAATCGTTTCCAGTGCCCGGCGATCATCGTCGATGCGCCCGGCGATCCGGACGATCTCGGGCGGCGGTTGGCGCAGGCTGGCCAGAGCCTCGGCGAGTTCGTCGAGCAACTCGCGGAAGGCTAGTTTGTCGGCGTCGCGAAGTTCCGGGTTGCGCTCCAGCCAGTCCAGGAATCGGTCTACGCTGGCGGGTGCCCGGCCGGCGCGCGCGGCTTGGCGGACATCGGCCACCAGCAGCTCGCGCAGTTTTTCCAGGCGATCGATGTTGCGGTGATACAGGATCTTGCCGACCACCGCGGCCCGTTCCTGCTCCGCCACCTCGCCGTCGGCCAGCAACACAATGATCTGGCGATAGGCGGCGAGGATGTCACGCGACTGGCTTTCGACGGCCGGATCGCCGGGTCGGACGGGAACATGGCCGCGCGTGTTGCCCAGACCCCAGGCGGAGACGGACCACGCCAGCAGCACGCAGAACAGTGGCAACAGGCGCGGACGCATCATTCGCTCAGGTTTGCCATGACGAGATTGTCAGGTTAGGGCCGACGGGCGACCCATGTAGGTCGCTGACCGGTCGGGCACACATGTTTCAACTATAACCCAGTGATGCACAATGTGCCCGCCGGGTCAGCACGGGGGTCGACGCCCCCGGCCTTACCCCCAAACGACAGGGAGAATCAAGAATGAACAGGACAGGTTCCATGCTGTTGTGGTCGTTGGTTATCGTCTGTCTGACCGGCGGGTTGCCGGCCCAGGCGGACATCGGCATCAATCCGCGAGCGAGCACACTCGGTTACGGCGCCCAGCTTACCTGGGGCATCAATGACAGCGTCAGTGTCGGCGTCGAGGCGAACCGGTTCGACAAGCGCATCAATGACACGTACGGCGGGATCAACTACCGCTACGAGATCGACAGCTCCTCGTTCGCCGTTCTGGGGCATTGGTATCCGGCGGGTCGCGGCGGGGTCTTCCGGCTGACGGCGGGCCTGTACCGCAATGACAGCCAGGTGAGCGGGACTGCCGGCCTCATTTCGGGATCCTCTTACACTATCGGCAACACGAGTTACACGGCCGCGAATATTGGCAGCCTGACCGGTACGGCGACTTTCGACAAGAACGCGCCATACCTGGGTATCGGCTGGGGCGGCCGGCCGGGCGAGCGTTTTGGATTTACCTTCGATCTCGGCGCCATGTACGTCGGCGCTCCGAAGGTGGGCCTGAGCACCACCGGCGGCGTGGTGTCTGCCGCCGATCTCGAAACCGAGCGTCAGCAGGTCGAGAACGATTTCCGTAACGTGAAGTGGTTCCCGCTCATCGCGCTCGGGGTCTACGTGCGGTTCTAGTTGGCGCGGACAGCCGGGTCGCTGGCCACGGGCGATGGTGTGGATGGGTGTTGCCTGACATTGTCCGGCGGGTGCGATCCTGTCAGGCTGTCGTTCCATGCCAATGGACAATCTGCGCCGCGGCGCTATCTATATGGTCATCTCCGCCCTGCTGTTTGCCGGCATGGGCGCGCTGGTGAAACTGGTTTCCGCCTCCCTGCCGAATGAGATGGTGGTGTTCTTCCGCAGCGCCATGGGGCTGGTGGTGCTGCTGCCGTGGTTGTGGCACGGAGGGTTAGCCGGTATTCGCACCACCGCGCTGACTCAGCATCTCGCGCGCAGCGCCGCCGGACTCGGGGCGATGTATTGCTTCTTTTATGCTCTCGCCCATCTGTCGCTGGCCGAAGCGACGCTGCTGAATTATTCGACGCCGTTGTTTGTCCCCTTTATCGCCGCCTGGTGGCTGGGCGAGCGCGTCCCGGCGGGACTCCGGCCGGTGTTGCTCATGGGCATGCTGGGTGTCGTGCTGATCCTCAAACCGGGGCTGGCGTTGTTCACGCCGGCGGCGCTGGTGGGGTTAGCCTCCGGCGTCCTGGCCGCGTTTGCCATGACCGGCATCCGCCGGCTGTCGAAGACCGAGCCGGTGACACGCATCGTTTTCTATTTCACCGTCTTCAGCACGCTGGTGTCGGCCGTCCCTTTGATCTGGCGCTGGCAGACGCCCGAGCCGGAATTGTGGGGCGCATTGATCGCCATCGGAATTCTGGCAACGCTGGCGCAACTGTTCCTGACCCGCGCCTATCGTTCCGCACCCGCCGCCCAAGTCGGGCCATTCACGTACCTCACCGTGGTGTTTGCCGCGAGTGTCGGCTGGATGTTCTGGGATGAAGTGCCGGATGGGCTGTCGCTGCTGGGTGCGCTGCTGGTGGTGGCCGGCGGGGTCTTTACCATCCGTCGGGCCGGACGTTACGCCCCGACCACCGACGTGCCCGCCCCAAAACCGGCTCCGTAGCTTTCCGGTGGCCGCAGGTGGCGGATTCCTCAAAATAGGCTAATTGAAAGTAGTACCCCGGCGGGCGTATCTTGAACCGTCAACGAATTCCAAGAACCACAGGAGGTCAGCATGTACAGCCT
>CAKKRZ010000053.1 GCA_919902925.1 Acidiferrobacterales bacterium
CGGCGTCATCAAGGCGATCCTCAAGGAAAGCGGCCAGCCGGTCGAATTCGGCGAGACGCTGTTCATCATCGAATAACCCATGATCGAGAAAGTCGTCATCGCCAACCGCGGCGAGATCGCGCTGCGCATCCAGCGCGCCTGCCGCACGCTCGGCGTCAAAACCGTGGCCGTACACTCGCAGGCCGACCGCGACGCGAAATACGTCAAGCTGGCCGACGAATCGGTGTGCATCGGCCCGGCACGCGCCAGCGAGTCCTACCTCAACATCCCGGCCATCATATCGGCCGCCGAAGTGACCGACGCCCAGGCCATCCACCCGGGTTACGGCTTCCTGTCCGAGAACGCCGACTTCGCCGAACGCGTCGAAAACAGCGGCTTCATCTTCATCGGACCGCGCCCGGAAACCATCCGCCTGATGGGCGACAAGATCTCCGCCATCAAGTCCATGAAGAAGGCCGGCATCCCGACCGTGCCCGGCTCCGACGGTCCGCTGCCCGACAGCGATCGGGAAATCATCAAGCTGGCCGACGACATCGGCTATCCGGTGCTGATCAAGGCCGCGGCCGGCGGTGGCGGCAAGGGCATGCGCGTGGTGCACACGGAAGCGGCGCTGCTCAACGCCATCCAGCTCACGCGCAGCGAGGCCAAGGCGGCGTTCGGCAACGATACGGTTTACCTCGAAAAATATCTCGGCAATCCACGCCACATCGAGTTTCAGGTGCTGGCCGATTCGCACGGCAATGCCATCCACCTGGGCGAGCGCGACTGCTCCCTGCAACGCCGTCACCAGAAGGTGATCGAGGAAAGTCCCGCCCCGGGCCTGCCGGAAAAATTGCGTCACAAGATCGGCGAACGCTGCGCCGAGGCCTGTCGCAAGATCGGCTATCGCGGCGCCGGCACCTTTGAATTCCTGTATCAGGACGGCGAGTTTTATTTCATCGAAATGAACACGCGCGTGCAGGTGGAACACCCGATCACGGAAATGGTCACCGGGGTCGACATCGTACGCGAAACCATTCGCATCGCCGCCGGGGAAAGACTCTCGCACCGGCAGAAGGACATCGAGTGGCGCGGTCACGCCATCGAATGCCGCATCAACGCCGAGGATCCGAAAACCTTCATCCCGTCGCCGGGCCGCATCGTCACCTATCACGCCCCGGGTGGCCCGGGCATCCGCGTCGATACGCACATTTACAGCAACTACCAGGTGCCACCGTATTACGATTCGCTGATCGCCAAGCTGATCGCCTACGGCGAGACCCGCGAGGTGGCCCTGGCGCGCATGCACATCGCGCTGGCCGAGATGGTGATCGACGGCATCAAGACCAACATCCCGCTGCACCAGGAGATGATGAGCGACGCCGCCTTCCTGGCCGGCGGCGTGAATATCCACTACCTGCACAAGAAGCTCGGTCTCTAGGCCTGACGCTTCCAGCTTGCACCCATGTCCTGGCTGCGAGTCCGCTTCCGTGTCGACCGCGCGCTGGCCGGAACGCTGGGCGAGGCGCTGGAGGAACTGGGCGCCATCGCCGTCAGCATCGAGGGGCGCGAGGATGAGCATGTGCTCCAGGCCGCCACCGAAGAGACGGCGCTCTGGGAAGACTGCACGCTGACCGGGCTGTTCGCCACCAGCACCGATATCCCGTCGCTCACCGCGGCGCTGCGCGAACGGGTTACGCCGGCTTCCCTGCCCGAGCCCCGCGTCGAGCGCCTGGAAGACGACGATTGGGCCGAGTCTTGGAAGACGCATTGCCACCCGTTCCTGGTGACGCCCGGCATCTGGGTCTGTCCAAGCTGGCTTGCGCCGCCCGACCCCGAGGCCGTCACGCTGCTGCTCGATCCCGGCATGGCCTTTGGAACCGGTGAGCATCCGACCACGGCGCTGTGCCTGGCGTGGCTGACCGAACAGGATTTATCGGGCACTACGGTCGTCGACTACGGTACCGGCTCCGGTATTCTGGCCATGGCGGCGCTCAAACTGGGCGCGGCGCGGGCCGTGGGCGTCGACATCGATCCACAGGCGCTGCGGGTGGCGCTGGAAAACCTGGAGCGCAACGGGCTCGCCGATGGGAACGAGGCGAGGGCCGCAGGACAGGGATGTCCTGGTGGCGGTTTCGCCGGCCGCTTCACCGCCTGCCTGCCGGAAGCGCTGCCCACCGACTCACGCGCCGATATCGTGCTGGCCAATATCCTCGCCAATCCACTGCGTGAGTTGATGCCGGTGCTGACCGGCCTGCTGCGTCCCGGCGGGCGGCTGGTGCTGTCCGGAATGCTGGCCGATCAGGCCGAGGCGGTGGCCGCCGCCTACCGGGAGGCGATCGCATTCGACACCCACCGGGAGCAAAACGGCTGGATCCTGCTGGCCGGCAGCCGGCTTCCCGGGGTCCTGCCATAATGGCCGGCATGTACACCCGCTGTCCGGAATGCCAGAGCACGTTTCGTATTACCCCCGCGCAGATCAAGGTGCGCGCGGGGCTGGTGCGCTGCGGTCGCTGCCGGACCGTGTTTCAGTCCGACCAGCACCTGCTGCGCCGTTTGCCGGCCGGGGCGACGCCGGAAACGCCGCGGGCGAAGAACCGTGACCGCGATGCTGAGCGCAAACGGCGGCGACGCGCGCGCGAGTCCGCCGCCAAGGGCGCCCAGGTCGAACTGTTTCCGTTCCCGAAACCACCGGATGCCGCGCGCCTGCGCCGTCGGGCCCGCGCATGGGCAGCGCTGGCGATCTTGCTGGTGCTGGTGTTCGCCAACCAGATCGTTTATCTCAACAGCATCGCGCTGGCGCGCCACGCCGAACTCGCACCGTGGATGGAACCCTACTGCGCCTGGCTCGGTTGCGCGCTCAAACCGCCGCCGGACGTGGCGCGCATCGAGCTGGAAACCTCCATCGCCCCGCATCCACGCTTCGCCAATGCCCTGCGCATCCGCGCCGACCTGGTCAACCGCGCCGATCACCGGCAGCCGCTGCCGCGCATGGAGGTCACGCTGACCGACAGCGAAGGGCGCGTGCTGGCGCGACGGATTTTTTCGCAACGTCACTACCTTCCGCCGCGGTCCCCGGTCGCCGACATGCCGCCGAACATCGTCGTGCGCACGCTGCTCGACGTGACCAACCCGGACAATCGCGCCGTCGGTTACGAAGTTCGTCTGCTGTCACCCGAGGTCTGACCTCGCAAACATTTTTCGCGCCTGTCAAGCACACGAATGCCGACGTCACATTTTACCGCCGGTCGCATCCCCCTTCCCTCGCTTGTTTGTTTGTGGTTAATATTCCCGCCCTTCTGCACCGATCGGGGTGCAGAAGAGAGGATAGAGAGAGATCCGACATGAGAATCGGACCTTACGAGCTAAAGAACAATCTGTTTCTCGCGCCTATGGCCGGTGTCACTGATCGGCCGTTTCGCTCCCTGTGCCGCCGGCTCGGCGCGGGCATGGCCGTGTCCGAAATGGTGTCCTGCAATTCGCTGCTCTGGGGCAGCGAGAAGACCCGTCGGCGCGCCGATCATCGCGGCGAAGACGAACCGCGCTCGGTACAGATCCTCGGCACCGATCCAGCCATGATGGCCGAGGCGGCCCGCGTCAACGTCGACCAGGGCGCGCAGATCATCGACATTAATATGGGTTGTCCGGCCAAGAAAGTCTGCAATGTCGCCGCCGGTTCGGCGCTGCTGCGTCACGAGGCGCTGGTGGCCGATATTTTGCAGGCGGTGGTACGGGCCGTCGACGTGCCGGTCACCCTCAAGATTCGCACCGGCTGGGATCGGCAGAACCGCAACGGCGTCGCCATCGCCCGCCTCGCCGAGGACTGCGGCGTGCAGCTGCTGGCCGTGCACGGCCGCACGCGCGCCGATCAGTACCAGGGCGAAGCCGAATACGAAACCATCGCCGCCATCAAGGCGGCGGTGCGCATCCCGATCGTCGCCAACGGCGACATCACCGGCCCGGATAAGGCCGCGCAAGTGCTGCGCGCCACGGGCGCCGACGGCCTGATGATCGGCCGTACCGCCCAGGGCAATCCCTGGATCTTCCGCGAGATCGCCCATTTTCTGGCCACCGGCGAGGTCCTGCCGCCGCCAGCGGTGGAGGACGTGCGCGATGTGCTGCTCGAGCATCTCGACCACCTGCATGTCTTCTACGGCGAGCCGCTCGGCGCACGCGTGGCGCGCAAGCACATCGGCTGGTACAGCAAGGGACTGCGCGGAGGCGCCGTGTTCCGGCACGAGATCAACCGTGTCGACAACGCCCGCGAACAACGCGCCCGCGTCAGGGATTTCTTCGATGCCGCCGCCGACCGGCCGATCGCCACCATCGAGAACCTGGCGGCATGAGCAAAGAACGCAAAAGCAGCCCGATTGCGGCCTGCGTGAAGAGTTCAATGGAGCGGTATTTCCGTGACCTGGACGGGCACAAGACCTCCGATATCTACCGCATGGTGCTGGCGGAGATGGAGAAACCGCTGTTCGAGACGGTCATGAAGCACGTACAGGGCAACCAGTGCCAGGCCGCCGACATTCTCGGCATCAACCGCAACACCCTGCGCACCAAGCTGCGACGCTACAAGATTCCGGTCTGAACCGCCGGAATTCCCGGGACCATCGCCCGGTTTTTACGCATCGAGGGCGGGGGCGATTTTCCGTATAATGCGCCGGCCATGCCAGCCATTCAGCGCGCCCTCCTCAGCGTTTCCGACAAGACCGGCATCGTCGAATTCGCCCGCGCCCTGGCGGCGCTGGGCGTCGAACTGCTGTCCACCGGCGGCACCGCCAAACTGCTGGCCGACAGCGGTATCGCCGTCACCGAGGTATCGGCCTACACCGGCTTCCCGGAAATGCTCGACGGCCGGGTCAAGACCCTGCACCCGAAGATTCACGGCGGCCTGCTCGGGCGGCGCGATCTGCCGGCGCACGTCGCGGCCATGCAGCAGCACGGCATTCCGCCGATCGATCTGCTGGTGGTGAATCTCTATCCGTTCGAGCAGACCGTGGCCAAGCCGGGCTGCTCGCTGGACGACGCCATCGAGAACATCGACATCGGCGGACCCACCATGCTGCGCGCCGCCGCCAAGAATCATGGCTCGGTGGCGGTGGTCGTGGACAGCGCCGATTACGAAAAGGTGCTGGCCGAAATGAAAGCCGGCGGGGGCGTGGTCAGCAGTGCCACACGCTTCGCCCTCGCGGTCAAGGTGTTCGAACATACGGCCCGCTACGACGACGCCATCGCCAACTATCTCGGCAGCATCCAGCCGGACGGCCGTCGCACAACGTTCCCGCGCACCTACAACGCCCAATATGTGAAGGGGCAGTCCATGCGCTACGGCGAAAATCCGCACCAGCAGGCAGCCTTCTATGTGGAATCGAAACCGGCCGAGGCCTGTGTCGCCACCGGCCGGTTTCTGCAAGGCAAGGAACTTTCGTATAACAACATCGCCGATGCCGACGCCGCGCTCGAATGCGTGAAGTCGTTCAGTGAGGCCGCGTGCGTGATCGTCAAGCACGCCAACCCCTGCGGCGTGGCGGTGGCGGCCAATATTCTCGATGCCTACCAGCACGCCTATATCACCGACCCGACCTCGGCGTTCGGCGGCATCATCGCCTTCAACCGGCCGCTCGACGCCGCCACGGCCAAGAGCATCCTCGACCGTCAGTTCGTCGAGGTCATCATCGCCCCCGAGATCAACAACGACGCCAAGCCGGTGCTGGCCACCAAACCGAACGTGCGCGTGCTGGTCACCGGCAGTTGGGGCGCGACGCGCCCGCCCGGCTACGACTTCAAGCGCGTCACCGGCGGCCTGCTGGTGCAGGACCGCGACAACGGCATGGTGACGGAGAAGGATCTCAGGGTCGTCACCCAACGCTCCCCCAGCCCGCAAGAACTCCAGGACCTGCTGTTCGCCTGGAAGGTGGTGAAGTTCGTGAAATCGAATGCGATTGTCTATTGCAAGGAAGGCCGCACCATCGGCGTCGGCGCCGGCCAGATGAGTCGCGTCTACAGCGCGCGCATCGCCTCGATCAAGGCCCAAGATGCTGGCCTCGAGGTACACGGTTCGGTCATGGCCTCGGACGCTTTCTTCCCGTTCCGCGACGGCCTCGACCAAGCCGCCGAAGCCGGCATCACCGCCGTGATCCAGCCGGGCGGCTCCAAGCGCGACCCGGAAGTAATCGACGCCGCCAACGAACATGGCATCGCCATGGTGTTCACCGGCATGCGGCACTTTAGACATTAAGAGTTTTTTGCCGCAAAGACGCAAAGGACGCGAAGAAATTCCTCAAGAGGAAAAACACACAACAAGCCAAGGTTCCGAGTTGAGTTAACTTTGCGTCTTTGCGGCAGATGATCTTATGAATATTCTTATTATTGGCGGTGGCGGTCGCGAGCACGCGCTGGCGTGGAAGGCGGCGCAATCGCCGCGCGTCACGCGTGTTTATGTTGCCCCCGGTAACGCCGGCACCGCGCGCGAACACAAATGCGCCAATGTGGCCATCCCGGCCGAAGACGTTGACGGCCTGCTGCGCTTCGCGCAGGAAAACAACATCGAGCTGACCATCGTCGGCCCCGAGACACCGCTGGTGCTCGGCGTGGTCGACCGCTTTCAGGATGCGGGCTTGCGCATCTTCGGGCCGGTGAAGGCCGGTGCCCAGCTGGAGGGTTCCAAGGCCTTTGCCAAGGATTTTCTCGCGCGCCACCGCATTCCCACGGCGGCCTACGGCAACTTCACGGACGTGGCGGCCGCCGAAGCGTTTATCCGTCAGCACGGGGCGCCGATCGTGGTCAAGGCCGACGGCCTGGCCGCCGGCAAGGGCGTGATCATCGCCCAGACCGTGGACGAAGCGATCACGGCCGCGCGCGACATGCTCGCCGGCAATGCCTTCGGTACGGCCGGCCACCGCGTCGTGGTCGAGGAATTTCTGGACGGTGAGGAAGCCAGCTTTATCGTCATGGCCGATGGCGAACACGTGCTGGCGCTCGCCACCTCGCAAGACCACAAGCGCGTCGGCGACGGCGATACCGGCCCCAACACCGGTGGCATGGGCGCCTACTCGCCGGCGCCGGTGGTTACGCCGGAGCTGCACGAACGCGTCATGCGCGAGGTCATCCGGCCTACGATCCGCGGCATGAAGGCCGAGGGCATTCCCTATATAGGATTTCTCTATGCCGGTCTGATGATCGGCCGTGATGGTGTTCCGAAGGTGCTTGAATTCAATTGCCGCTTCGGCGATCCGGAAACGCAGCCGGTGATGTTGCGCCTGAAGAGCGACCTGGTGGCGCTCATCGAAGCGGCGCTCGACGGCGAGCTCGACGCAGTCGAGGCTGAATGGGATACACGCCCGGCCCTAGGCGTGGTTATGGCCGCCGGCGGTTATCCCGGTCCTTATCCCAAGGGCGATGCCATCGATGGTCTGCTGGCGAGCGATGCCGTCGATACGAAGGTGTTCCATGCCGGCACGGCACTCATGGATGGGAAGGTGGTGACGAGCGGCGGGCGTGTGCTGTGCGTCACGGCGCTCGGCGAGACCGTGGCCGCCGCCCAGCAGCGCGCCTACGAGGTCGTGCGCCAGATTCGCTGGCAGGGCGCGCTGTACCGTACTGACATCGGCTACCGGGCCATCGCCCGGGAATCGGTCCAGGCATAAGGCTGCGCCATGTATTCGCGCAACCTGCAACACGCGGCGCAAGTCCTGAAGCAGGGCGGGCTGGTCGCCTACGCCACCGAATACTGCTTCGGCCTTGGCTGCGATCCGTTCAATCGCGATGCCGTGCTGCGGCTGTTGCGGATCAAACGCCGGCCGGTCAATAAAGGATTGATCGTCCTGGCCGCCGACCTGTCACAGCTGGCGCCTTTCGTGACGGAGATCCCGAACCCGGTGCTGGCCAGCTGGCCCGGGCCACACACCTGGCTGTTGCCGGCCGGACCGGATGTACCGCGCTGGATCACCGGCGCGCACACCAGCGTCGCCGTGCGCGTCACCGCCCACCCGCAGGCCGCGGCCCTGTGTCGCGCCGCTGGCATGGCCATCGTCTCCACCAGCGCCAATATCGCCGGAACCGCACCGGCCCGGAGCGATCGTGAGGTACGGCGCCGTTTCGGCGCGCACATCGACTGTATCCTCGGCGGCCGCGTCGGCCAGGCGCGGGCGCCGACACCGATCCGCGACGCCGCCAGCGGGGCCCTGATCCGGCCCTGACCGGACGGCGGGACCTGCCCGGGAGTGGAAGGACACCGGCGGCTGGCCTACTATCGTCGGAAGAACATCAATCAGTGGGTTGGGCCCCTGACCCGATACACAGCAAGGATGCGGCAAAGCCCGGTAAGCCCCGCGTTTGACCGGCTCGTGCGATCCTGCGGAGAGAGAAGCGTCTGATGCTATCCACGCTGGCCAGCCATCCCGGACGCGCGCGTTGCGCGCACGCATGGCTGGGCGTCGCCTGCCTCCTGCTCACGCTGCCTTGGGCGCACGCCGCCGAGCGCCCGGTGCTGGTACTGAACGACGTCAACGAACCGCCCTACACCACCCCCGACGGCAATGGTTTTCTCGACGTGATCGCGCGTGAGGCGTTCCGGCGCGCCGGCGTCGAATTGAAGCTGGTCAAACTGCCCGCCGAGCGCGGGCTGATCAATGCCAATGCCGGCATCGAGGATGGTGATCTCGTGCGCATCGCCGGTCTCGAGAAGCAGTACCCGAACCTGATCCGCGTGCCGGAAAAGCTGACCGACTGGGTGTTCGTGGCCTTCAGCAAGGACCGCGCGATCCCGGCCAACTGGACGGCCATCCGGCAACGATCCGTCGGACACATCAAGGGCTGGAAAATCTACGAGCGTGCCGTCAACGGCGCCGAGCGCGTGACCGCCGTCGATGACCCGGAACAACTGTTCCGGTTGCTGGAGCTCGGCCGCATCGAGGTGGCGCTGTACGAGCGCTGGCTGGGCCTGGCGCTGGCGCGGAAACTCGATCTGAAAGACGTGCGCCCGCTGTCGCCGCCGCTCGCCCGGCGCGAGATGTACATCTACCTGCACAAACGCCACGCCGCGCTGGTGCCGAAGATCGCCGAGGCCCTGCGCGCGTTGAAGCGCGAGGGATTTTACGAGCGCGCCTACCGCGAAAAACTCAAACCGCTTCGTGAGGATAAAACCCCGTGATCGTCCCGGCGCACGTGCGCGCCCGCTGGCGATCGCCGCTCGCCCGGCGCCTGATCGTCGCCCTCATCCTGTTCAGTTCGGCGATCACGCTGGTGCTGACCGGCATCCAGTTATACGGTCAGTACCGCCAGGACGTCAGCGGCATCGAGGCCGACCTCCGGGAAATCGAGCAGGTGCACCTGAGGGCACTGGCGGAGTCGATATGGGCCACCAACGTCAAGTTGCTCAAGGTGCAACTCGAAGGCCTGGAGAAGTTGCCCAACGTTGTCTACGTCGCGGTACACGAAGACCGGCGGCTGCTGGTCGAGGTCGGCGGACGCAAAGCACGCCGCACCATCGAGCGGCACTATCCGATCACGCATCGGCACCGGGGAACGGAACACCCCATTGGTACCCTCACCGTGGTCGCCAGCCTCGACACCGTCTACCGGCACCTGCTGGAACAGGCCGTCCTGATCCTGTTGAGCAACGCCCTGAAGACCTTCCTGGTCGCCGGGTTCATGCTGCTGTTTTTCCACCGCCTGGTGACGCGCCACCTGCTCACCGTCACCGAATACATGCGTGGTCTCCATCCCGAAACGAACAACCCCCCGCTGGTGCTGGCACGAGCCTCCGAACACCGGGCGGACGAGTTTGATGAACTCGCCTCGGCCATCAACCGGATGCACAACAAAACCCGGGTCAGTGTGGAATCGCTGGAACTCGCCGAGAAGGCGCAACGTCAGTTACTGGCGCAGGCCCAGCAGGAACACGCGCGCATGGTTTCGCTGCTCTCGGCCATGAGCATCGGCATTCTGTTCGAGGACGTCGACAAGCACGTGCTCTACCACAACCCGGCTTTCCGGCGCGTGTGGCTGATTTCGGACGACATCGATCTGAAAGGTCTGGGCACAAACGAGGTGTTGCGCTACTCGGCCAACGTGCTGGCGCACCCCGACCATTTCTCGCGCCACATCCTGCAGGTGCTGAGCACCCATGAGGTGAGCGAAACCTTTGAGATCGTGATGGCCGACGGGCGGGTCGTGACCCAGCTCTCCTACCCGGTGCACGACGACGAGGGACGCCTCATCGGGAGACTGTGGCTGTACGAGGACGTCACGCGCGAACGCCAGACCGCCGAGCAGCTGATCTATCTCGCCGAACGCGACTCGCTGACCGGACTTTACAACCGCCACCGCTTCCAGGAGGAGCTCGCGCGCATGCTGGTCGAGTCCGAGCGGCGTCAGGTTCATGGCGCGCTGCTGTTTTTCGATCTCGACGAATTCAAGTACATCAACGACACCTTCGGACACCGCGCCGGCGATGCCATGCTGATCCGCGTGGCCGGTGCGGTCGGGGCGCTGGTCAGGCGCAGCGAGATCATCGCGCGCATCGGCGGCGACGAATTCGCGGTGCTGATGCCCGACGCCACGGAAAACGAGGCCGCGCATCTGGCCGAGCGCATCATCCGCGCCATCTCCCAGATTCCGTTCCGGTTCGAGGGCCAGAACCTGCGGCTCACCACCAGTCTCGGCATCGCCCGGTATCCCGTGCACGGCGCCAACGCCGAAGACCTGGTGGCCCACGCCGACGCGGCCATGTACCAGGCCAAGGAGGCCGGCAAAAACGCCTGGCGCGTGTACCGCGCCGACCTCGACGCCTCGCGCGAGATGCTCGGGCGCCTGAGCTGGCAGGAACGGATCGCCAACGCCATCGACAAGGGACTGTTCCGGCTGCACTTCCAGGGGGTCTATCGCGCGGCCGACGGCGCGCTCTCGCACCTTGAGGCACTGGTGCGCATGGTGGACGAGTCCAACCCCGGGCAGATCATCATGCCGGGACATTTTATCGCCATCGCCGAGAAGGCCGGGCAAGTCGCGAGCATCGACCGCTGGGTCATCCGCGAGGTCGCGCGCCTGCTGGCGGGTGCCGCGGATCTGCCCGCCATCGCGGTCAACGTCTCCGGCCGGACGTTCGACGATCCGACCATGCCGCAGTTCATCGCCGACACCCTGCGTGCCGCCGGGGTGGCGCCACTGCGCCTGATGGTCGAGCTCACCGAAACCGCGGCGGTCTCCGACCTGCACGACGCGCAGCGCTTCATCGAGGCGCTGCACGCCAACGGCTCACGCGTCTGCCTCGACGACTTCGGCACCGGCTTCGCCTCGTTCGCCTATCTCAAGTACCTGCGCGCCGAGGTGCTCAAGATCGACGGCCTGTTCGTGCGCAACCTGCCCAACGACCACGACAACCAGGTGTTCGTAAAAGCCATCGTCGACGTGGCGCGCGGCCTGCGCAAGATCACCATCGCCGAATTCGTCGAGGACGCCGAGACCCTGGAGATGCTGAAACACTTCGGCGTGGACATGGTGCAGGGCTACCACCTCGACATGCCGCGCGCCGACCATCCCGCCCTGCGGACGGGCATCGGCAAGGTTTAGTTCCCGCCCGCCGTGGCTACCAACTCGGACCCGCGTAACGCAGGTAGATAGTGCCGGTCAGTTCGACCGGCTCGCGGCCCAGCAGCGTCAACTGCTGGATCATGGCCGACTGAAACGGGTAGTTCAGATAAAACATCCCGGCACCGGGGTAACCGGCCGTGGTGGCAACCGAGCGCAGCGACATGTTCTGGGTGGTGAGGCGATCGAGCACCCGTTTCAGTTCGCCGACACACTCGCCTTGGCGATCGGCGGGCGCCTGGGTCTGGCACCATTTCTCGACCGCCTGCAGGCGACACTGCTGGTGGGCGCGCTCGGCCATCTTCTCCGGCTCGCGGAAACCGTAGAACACTACCGGCTGCGGCGGCAGTTGACGTCCGTAGTAGCCGGCCATCATGGCGAGGCGACCGATGCGCTTGACGCCGGCCTTGTTGAGTCCGAGCAGGATGGCGTCGACGTCCGCGGACAGCGGAAATTCCAGGTCCAGGCGCTGGCTGAAGACAAAGGTTTTTCCCGTCGCCGGCGCGGACGGCATCACGGGCATGCCGGGCGGCACCACCGACACCGGCAAGGGATCGCCGCTGCGCATCATGCGGATCATCTCCTGCTCCTTGACCTGGCCGCGATGGCCGGAGACCAGCGCCCGGATCTTGCCACGCAGATCGTCCATGGCGCGGCGTGCTTCGTCCGGCGTGTCGCCTTCGCCATCCAGGCCGACGGTGATGCTGGCCACGTCGGGCTTGACCGTGACCGTGCACTGCCCGGTGATGGAAATGCGGTTGCCCATCAGCCGCGACAGATAACCGCTGGGATCGACCTCAGCCGCCCGGCTGATCGGTGACAACACTGAAAACATCAGCACACCGCTGGCGATGGTTAATACAGCGCGGGCAATCATGGATGGCGACATGGAACTCTCCTGTTGGGTTGACGCCATGTCACCAACGACGGCATGGCTGGGTCCGGGTTAATCTTTGGTCGAGCTTCTGCGATACTGCCCGATCATCGATCTGCCCGCAAACTTCACCCCAAAACCCATGGCCGGTCCGGATATCAACGCCGTCAAAACCTACCTGCTCTCGCTGCAAAGCGAGATCTGCGAGGCGCTGGAAGTTGCAGACGGCCGGGCCCGTTTCCGCGAGGATGCCTGGGAGCGTGCCGAAGGTGGTGGTCGCTCCCAGCATCCTGCTTCCCGCGACACTAGGACATCCCTGTCCGTCGGTGGGGGGCGAACGCGCGTGCTCGCCGACGGCGCGGTGTTCGAGCAGGCCGGGGTGAATTTCTCGCACGTCCTCGGCGACAATCTGC
>CAKKRZ010000054.1 GCA_919902925.1 Acidiferrobacterales bacterium
GGCGATGGGGCCGTGGTCAGGAAATACCCGGTGATCGGCCTGCCCACCACCTACGTCATCGATCCGCGCGGCTATGTCACCCATCGCGCCATCGGCGGGCGCGAATGGGACGACCCGACGTTGCTCGATCAGTTGCGCCGGCTGCGGGAGGGCATGAAAAAATAAGGTGGCCATCCGGCCGCCCCGCCGGTTGTGCTGGAGCCGGCGCGTTTGCGGATAGGGCCGGCGGCCTGCTTGACGCTCGCCGGGGCTATGCTTAGCCTCATCACTCACTGCCGATCCATTTACCGTTCTTCAGCTCAGGGAGATGTTGCCGATGAAAAAGAGTCTGACGATGTCGTGTCTCGTGTTGTCCTTGCAGGCCGCCACGGTCGCCGCCTGGGCCGATCCGGCGGGACAACTCAAAGTGCGCGAGCAGTCGCTCGGCAGTATCCAGCCGGATGCCGTGGCCGCCAGCCTGGCCACCACCCGCGACAACCGGCGCATGGTTTACGCGGCGGGCCGGGACGGTGTCTGGCGCGTGGTCGAAAACGGCCGGGCGAGCCGAGCCTACGACGCCATCGGCAAGGGAACGCCGCTGTTCAGCCCCGATGGCCGGCACCTGGCATTCGTGGCGCGCCAGGACGGCAAGCGTTTTGTGGTGCTCGATGGCCGCGAGGGCCGGAGTTACGAGAGCATCGGCAGCGGCGATCCGGTGTTCAGCCCGGACGGCAAACGCATGGCCTATTCGGTCAAGCGCGGTGACAAATGGCTGATGGTGCTGGACGGCCGCGAAGGCCCCGCCCATGACGCCATCGGCGCGGATCTGTTATTCAGTCCCGACGGCCGGCATTTCGTTTACACCGCCCGGAACGGCGACCGGCGTTTCGTGGTGCGCGATGGGGTGGAGGGGCGTGCCTACGATGGCATCGGCGCCAATGTCGTGTTCAGCCCGGACGGTAAACGCCTGGCCTACGCGGCCAGACGCGGTGACCGTTGGCTGGTGGTGATCGACGGCGAAGAGGGACGCGAGTACGAGGCCATCGGCAAGGGTTCGCGGCTGTTCAGTCCCGACAGCCGGCATCTGGCCTATGTGGCGAAGCGCGAGAACAAGCATTACGTCGTGCTCGACGGCAAGGAAGGTCGTGAGTACACCGAGGTCGCTGGCGACGCGATGGTGTTCAGCCCGGACAGCCGTCAGCTGGCCTACGCGGCCTCCCGCGGCGGAAAGTGGTTGGTGGCGGTGAGCGGTTTCGACGGACCCGAATACGACGGCATCGGTTCGGGTCCGTATTTCAGTCCCGATGGTCAGCGCGTCGCCTACGCCGCCAAGCGCGGCGAGCAATGGTTGATGGTGGTGGACGGCAAGGAGAGCCGGGCGTACGACTCCCTCGGCCAGGACAGCTTTCGTTTCAGCGTGGACAACAGTCGTTATGCCTACGTCGCCCGCCAAGGCGAAACGCGCTACGTGGTGCTCGCTGGCCAGGACGGCCCCGGTTTTGAGGGCATCGGTGCCGGCGATCCGGTGTTCAGCCCGGATGGCAAACGCCTGGCCTATGCCGCCCGGCGCGGATCGAAATGGGTCGTGGTGGTGGATGGCGTGGTCGGCCGTGAATACGACGGCATCGGCCAGCATACGCCCCTGTTCAGTCCCGACAGCCGCCGCGTCGCCTACGAGGCCAGGCGGGGGGACCGCTGGGTGATCGTCGTCGACGGCGTCGAGAGCCGCGAATTCGACGCCGTGCTCAAGGGCACCAACATCCGCTTCGCATCGGCCAACCAGCTCGATGCGCTCGTGGTTCGCGATCGCGCCTTCTGGCGGATCGAGATCGACCTGCAATGAATGTCGTCGCGATCGTTCCGATGTCGAAGCGTCGCGCCGCGCTGGCGGCGATTCTCGCGACCGCGCTGGTGGTGCTGGACACACGGGCCGACGCGCCGATTCATCTGGTCGAGCACGAAAAACCCATCATCGGGATCAGCCATGAATTGATCGCGGACAGCGCCACTGTCAGTCCGGACGGTCAGCGCCTGGCCATCGTCTCGGCCGAAGGCCAACGCCAGCGCGTGGTCGTCGATGGCCGCTACGGCCGCTGGTATGCCGGCATCGCGCGCGGCTCGATCGTTTTCAGCCCCGACAGCCGGCGCCTGGCCTACGTGGCCACGCAGGGTGGAAAGTCGCGGGTGGTGGTGGACGGTGTGGACGGTAAACCGTACGACACCATCGGCGGCCCGGGGGGAATTCACTTCAGCGCCGATGGGCGTCGCTGGGTCTATTCCGCCGCCCGCCACGGCAAGTGGTATGTGGTCATCGACGGCCGGGAAAGCGCGGCTTACGACGCCATCGGCAGGAACTCGGTGATTTTCAGCGCCGACGGCCGTCGACTGGCTTACCAGGCGCGGCGCGGGAAGCAGTACGTCCTGTGGCTGGACGGCCGGGAGCATGCCAGCGCGGACGCTATTCAGGGTCATTCGATTACCTTCAGCCCCGATAGCAAACGGATTGCCCATGTCGTCCACCGCGGTAAGCAGCAGCACGTGGTTGAAGCCGCAGTCGCGCCTTCCCTGGCGCGCGGCCCTCGGCTCGATCCCATCGCCGTCGATGGCGTTACTCAGACGGGTTACGATCAGATCGGCGACGCCCTGGTGTTCAGTCAGAATGGCCGCCTCGCCTACGCCGCCAAGCGTGGCGAGAAATGGATGATGGTGATCGATGGCCGAGAGGAGCCCGGCTGCGATGACATTCTGCGCGGCGGTGCCGTGTTCAGCACAGACGGCCGGCGCATCCTGTACGGTTGCCGGCAGGGTGGCAGCTATGTTCTCCGCGTGGATGGCAGCCAGGTTGGCGGATACGCCGACATCGGTGTCGGCTCAATGCAGTTCAGCCCGAACGGGAAACGTTTCGCCCTGGCGATACAGCGGAACAAACAATGGCGGGTGGTGGTGGATGGTGAGGAGGGCGCGGCCCACGACAGCATCGTTCGCGATTCCATCCACTTCAGCCCGAATGGGCAACGTGTCGTTTACGCGGCCCGGCGCGATCGCCAGTACCGCCTGGTCGATAATGGCCGGGAAGGCCAGCCGTACGATCTGCTGACCGTCCCGGTGATCAGCCCGGATGGAAAGTACGTGGCCGTCACGGCCGTGCGCGGGCCCCGGCACGTGGCCGTGGTGAACGGGGTCGAGAGCAAACCCGTGCAGGGCCTGCTGCCGGAAAGCCGGGTCGTCTTTTCGGATCCGGCGCGTTTTCATTTTATGGCCACCCGTCGTGATACGCTGATGAAAATCGAAATTGCGATCACGCCTTAGTCACCATCGATCATGGCCGGTTTCCTGATTCGTCTGTTTATCGTCGCCCTCGGGCTGTGGCTCGCATCGCTGATGGTGCCCGGCTTCGAGATTCGCGGGCTGTGGACGCTGTTGTTTTCAGCGCTGCTGCTCGGGGTGGTCAATGCCGTGATCCGGCCGCTGGTGGTGCTGATCACCCTGCCCGTCACTGTCCTGACGCTTGGATTTTTCCTGTTCGCGATCAACGCCGGCATGATCGGTCTGGTGGCGTGGTTATTCGACGATTTCACCATCTCCGGATTCTGGGCGGCGGTGTTCGGTTCCATCGTCGTCGGGATCACCGGTTGGCTGGCCTCGGCCTTCATCGGCCCGCGCGGGAATGTGGAGGTGATTGTCGTGCGTCGCTCCCATGGAAACACAACGGATAAAACCTGACATGACGAAATCGGCAACCGAACTGCTTTGTGAAGATCTGGTGATGGGCGAAGGTCCGGAGGTCACCGGGCGCGGCCAGACGGTGGTCGTGCATTACACCGGTTGGCTCGACGACGGCAAGGAATTCGATTCCAGCCGCAAACACGGCCAGCCGTTTTCATTCCCGCTCGCGGTCGGTTACGTGATTCCGGGCTGGGACCGGGGCGTGGTCGGCATGCGCGTCGGCGGCCGGCGCCGGCTGACCGTGCCGCCGCACCTCGGCTACGGTGCCGCCGGTGCCGGCGGGGTGATACCGCCCAATGCCACCCTCGTCTTCGAAATAGAGCTGCTGAAAATCAGCGACTAACAAGTAATCCGGCTATCCCCATCGGGATACCCACTCGGATTTCGCCACGACCGGTTGAAAAACACCGATCCGCCACCAATAATCCCGTTCCATTCGCCGTTACGGGCCATGTCCCGGGAGTGCACCATGTTCTGGAACAGTATCAAGGAAATCGACTCGGTCACGCTCGCCGGTTGGCTGGATGAAAAGGCGAGCAGCTTCCGCATCATCGATGTGCGCCAGCACCAGGAGATTGCCATGGGCACAGTCCCGGGTGCCGAGGCGCTGCCGTTGCATCTCCTGCCGCTCAAGCTTAACGAGATCGACAAGAGCGAAACCATCGTGCTGGTCTGCCGCAGCGGCGCCCGCTCCGGCCAGGCCACGGCCTTCATGCAACAACAGGGGTTTGAGAACGTCTACAACCTGCGCGGTGGCATGATGGGTTGGACGGCGAGCGGTCTTCCTGCTCCTGCGCCGGCCGCAACCTGACCAACCCGGCCCCTGCTGAAAAAACGCCCGGCATGACCGGGCTTTTTTTGAAGGCCTGCTTTCGCTGGCAATCTGCTAGATTCGCGGCATGCGGCTCGACCGTTTTCTTTGCCATGCCACCGGGCGCACGCGCACCCAGGCGCAGCGGCTGATCCGTGCCGGCGATGTGCGCGTGGACGGGGAAATGGTGACCGATCCGGGACGTCATGTCGCCGACGATGCCAGGGTTGAAATCGACCGGCAGCCGGTCGAGCAGCCGAAGCCGCAAGCGGGCGGTCCCTCGCCCGCGGCCCTCGTCTTGATCCAAGCGCCGAAGCCACGCTATTACATGCTCCACAAGCCAGCGGGCGTGGTCAGCGCCACCCGCGACCGTGAACACACGACCGTCATCGACCTCATCGATGTTCCGCGGCCCGAGCGTCTGCACGTGGCGGGCCGGCTGGATGCCGACGCCACCGGCCTGGTGCTGATCTCCGACGATGGCGAATGGTCGCACCGGGTCATGTCGCCGCGCCACGACTGTCCCAAGACTTACCGTCTGATACTGGCCGAACCGCTCGGCGACCAGGCCGTGAAGCACCTCGAACGCGGCGTGTTTCTACAGAACGAAAAGCAGCGCTGTCGCCCGGCGGTGCTGGAACGCCTCACGGATACCGATTGGCGTATCACCATCACCGAAGGGAAATACCATCAGGTCAAACGCATGATCGCCGCCGCCGGCAACCATGTCGTGACACTGCACCGCGAACGGATTGGCGATATCGCGTTGGACCCGGAACTTGAGCCCGGTGAATTTCGCGAGCTGACGCCCGAAGAAATTTCGGGCGTGGGCAAAGCGGATTGAAGCCTCAGGCGCGCAGGCCGAGCGGATTCTTGGGGTCGATGCCGGGCTGGAACGGCGTCTTGCGATCGTGGCTGGTCAGCTGGTAGATGCGGCCGATCCAGTTGTCGATCACCGCCTCGGCGGTGTCGTGCCAGGTGTTGTCGATCGTTTGGCTGACCAGCGCCTCGGGCAGCTCCGGTATCGGCGCGCCGCGCTGCTTGGCGGCGATCAGGCGCTCGCGGTATTCGGCCAGGATCGCCCGGTTCTGCAAGGTGAAGTAATTCTCCACGTATGGTGGGTAATCCACGCGCTCGCCGCGCACGAAGCGTTCGATCTCGCGTTTGTATTCCTTGAGCAGGCTGACGGTGTCGTACTCCGGGTGGCCCTGGAAAAAAACCATGCGGAACCAGTCCTCGCTCACGGCCAGGTGCACGCCGGCGATTTCGCTCTCCACCAGCACGTGCAGGCCGGCGGCCTCGAACTGTTCGCGTGAGATGTCGTTGTAGCGTGAGTGCGGCACGTCGAAGCGCGTGTTGACGTCCGCCACCAGCGGATGGCGGCGTTCGACGACGCGATGCGGGTACACGCCCCAGCGCTTGAAGCCCATGGGTCGGCGCTTCTGGCCGTGGCGCATCTGCAACACGGCGTGCGTGGCCAGGCACGAGCACAGCGTCGAGGTGACGTTTTCGTACGCCCAATCGATCACGGCGTTCAACGGCTTCCAGAACGATTCGCGCGACAGGTCCGGTTGTGTCACGTTGGCACCGGTGACGATCAGCGCATCGAGGCCCTGTTTCTGGATGGCGTCGAACGTTTCGTAGTAACGATCGACGTGCGCCTGCCCCTCCGCGCCGCGCTTGAGTTCCTTGAGCGTAAACGGGTGCATGTAGAACTGCGCGATGGCGTTGGATTCGCCGACCAGCCGGAAGAACTGCCGTTCGGTGGCGGCCAGCGCCGCATCGGGCATCATGTTGAGCAGGCCGATGTGCAGCTCGCGGATTTCCTGGTTGAGCGCGATATCGCCCGGCAACACCGGTTCGCCTTCCTGGCGCAGGCGCTCGAAGGTGGGCAGCAGGGAATTGGCAACCAGTGGCATGAGATGGATTTACCTTTCTTATGAGTCGCGCACTTGATTCTGTTCTGCATTGCCCCCTCTCCCTTCGGGAGAGGGCTGGGGTGAGGGGATCATATTCACCGTGTTTTGCACAACCTCAAGTATAGATTCAATGTTCCTTAGCACATCAGTATTCCAGAAACGAATCACGCAATAACCTAGTGATTCAAGATACCTCGTTCTTTCCATGTCTTCGTTAACCCGAAGTGCATGTTGTCCACCGTCTACCTCGATCACAATCTTGGGCGATATGCACACAAAATCTACCACGTATCTGCCAATGGGCGCCTGGCGCCTGAACTTGTAACCGCAGAATCTCCGGTTGCGCAGGTGTTTCCATAGGCGCTGTTCCGCCTCTGTTTGTTGCTTGCGCAACCTGCGAGCAGTTCCATTGCTCATAGCTCCATCTCCAGTATATCTATCCCCTCATCCCAGCCTTCTCCCGGAGGGAGAAGGGGAAACATTGCCTCGCCGTATTAGCTTTGGCGTTCCAGCACGCGTTCGACCAGGCGCAGGAACGAGGCCTCGTCGCGCGCTTCCTTGAGTTCGTCGGTGCTGAGGGTGTAGCCATGCTCGCGCGCGATCGCCTCGTAGCGTGGCACGCGCGTGCGGAACAGGCGCGGAAACATCCAGCGCACGAAATCGTCCGGGTCGATCTGCGCCACGAACGACAAGCTTCTTTCCTTCAGGTAGGCGGCCAGCTGCTCCTCGAGAAAGGCCTCGCGGTAATAGAGCGGTTTCGGGTCGTCTTCCGCGCGCTTGATCAGATCCTGCTCATCCTGGTCGGTCGCCTTGATGTACAGGACCAGCGTATGGTCGGCCAGGATCTTCATGACCGCCGGGTCGTCCAGCTCGCACAGCGAACCGCCGGCGTCATTGACGAAATGCCGGTAGCCGTAAATGTCGTGCGCCTTGCGGATGAACTCCGGCACGTCGCGCATGGTGGCCACTTCCGCTTCGCGGTGCAGCGCCTGGCGGCGCTTGAACTCGTCCAGCGGCAGACCGCCGCGTTCGGGGTTGCCAAGCTTGCCGAGGAAGCTCGATACCGGGGCGAGGTTGTCGACCGTGATGTTGTTGCGGATGAAGATGGAATCCGAGCGCAGCAGTTCCTGCAAGAAAGGAATCTGCATGGCCTGCTGCTTGATGTTGTCCAGGATCGGCTCGTCCAGGTAGCGCGTGCCGATGCGATAGTCCCCGGCGAAGTGGAACCAGTTCTTGCGCCGCAGGCGCATGGCCAGCCGCGTCTTGCCCACCCCGGACATGCCGAGCAGGGTGATCGATTTATGCTCCCAGGCCTTGAACTCCCTGGCACTCAGTTTCACGGCCAATACCCCGTCTTTTCAGAACGGCTTATTGTAGACGATCCCCCGGCGAATCCGCAGGCGCGCCAAGCCTATTGGCAGGACGAGCGAGCGTGGCGAGCAGGGCTCCAGTATCGGCGCGCGGCCCTCGGACACGAGTCCCTGACGTCCCGCCTACTACGTCTCCCATCGGCGATTGCCACGGGGGGAGTGGCGACGCAACCATCGCCCACGGCTGGCGTCATGGCTATAATGCGGCTCCTGTTTTCGTCTCGCTAACCCCAATGACCCAATCCATCGTCCTCAAAGGCCAGACCATTCGCATTACCGCCGACAACAAGTGCGGCTTCTGCAAGGGCTCGACCTGCTGCACCTACCTGACCCAGAAGATCAACGCCCCGCGCTCCATGGAGGACTTCGACCTGTTGCTGTGGCAGATCTCGCACCAGAATACCCAGGTCTACAAGGACTCGGACGGCTGGTTCCTGCTGGTCAACAACCGCTGCCGCCACCTGCAAGACAACGGCGGCTGCGGCATCTACGACACCCGTCCGCAGGTCTGCCGCGACCACGACAATGACGACTGCGAGTTCGAAGGCGCCTGCGGCCACGACGACTTCGACGTCTTCTTCCCGGATTACGAATCGCTGCTGGCCCACTGCCGCAAACGGTTCAAGAGCTGGGACCAGCGCTTCAAGTAACAGCCCCAACCCGCATCGAACAAGGAGGTTCGCATGGAAATCACGGTCGGCACGTTTAACCTCAATAATCTCTTCTCGCGCTACAACTTCGAGGCGGAGATCGACGCCCTGCCGGCCGGCGGGCCGGACCTGGGCGGGACGGTGGAATACAAGTTCGCGCCGGGCAGCATCCGCCTGCGCACCTACCTCGGCCGGCTGGTGAAGGCCAAGGACCCCACCGCCACGCAAAAGATCACCGACCGTATCCGCACTATGAGCGCGGATGTGCTGGCGGTGCAGGAAGTTGAGGACATCGATACCCTCAGGCAGTTCAACCGCGACTGGCTGAACAATCTTTATCCCTATGTCACCCTGATCGAAGGCAACGACCCGCGCCTCATCGATGTCGGCGTGCTGTCGAAACTGCCGGTCGGCGGCGTCACTTCCTGGCAGCACGCGCGCCACGCGGCGGACCCGGCTCAGCCGGTGTTCGGCCGCGATCTCATCGAGGTGGAGATCCTGAACGACGCGCGCACGAAAAAACTGTTCACGCTGTTCAATACTCATCTCAAGAGCCATTTCGTCGACTTCAGGACCGATCCGGTGGTGGGCGCACAGGCCAACAACGAACGCCGCCGCCGGCAGGCGGAAAC
>CAKKRZ010000055.1 GCA_919902925.1 Acidiferrobacterales bacterium
CGGATGTCTCCGCGCCGGCGCAGGTTGCGCAGGGCCGCGAACACGAACGGCCACAGCACCATACCGACGATGGCGGGGGTCCAGTAGCCAATACCTTGGGGTGCCTGACCGATCGCGCCGCGCACCCACAGGACGATCAGCTGGCTGACGAACAACAGGATGGCGACCGCCAACGCCTGTTGCCAGCGCGGAAACATGCGCAGTTGCAGGTGCAGGCGGATGGCGATGAACGCCACGGTCGCCTTGGTGAGCGCGTGCAGACCGAGCAGCGCATGACCGTAGAGGATGTCGAGGATCAGGCCGAGCAGCCAGCCGCTGCCGACGCCGACCCGCTGCGGGGTGGCGATGCACCAGTAGATCAGCACCAGTCCGACCCAGTCGGGACGGAAGTCCTCGGCCCAGGCCGGCATCGGCATGATGGCGAGCAGGATCGCCGCCGCGAACGAGGCGTACAGCAACAGGCGCGCGCGCGTGTCGGGGCCGAGTCTCATTTTCTGGCCGGCCCGTGTTCGGGTGGATTTGGGGCGTTGAGCGGCGCGCGTGTCGACCAGATCAGGATGGCTTGTTTGCCGTGGTTCAGTTTCGCGGCCGGGCGCACGTGAATATAGAGGAACGCCTCGTTCGGATCGTGAATGATCTTGTGGACCACGCCGACCGGATAGCCGGGCGGAAAGGTGCCGCCCAGTCCGGAGGTGACCAGCAGATCGCCGGGTTTGATGTCGGCGGAGGCCGTTTGGTATCGGACCTGGAGGGTGTCCGGATCGCCGGTGCCGAAGACGATGGCGCGCAGGCCGCTGCGGTTGTTGAGCACCGGGATGGCATGACCGGGATCGGTGATGAGCGTGATGCGGCTCACGTCGGCGGCCACCTGGGTAACCTGCCCGAGCACGCCGTGGGCATCGATGGCCGGCTGGCCGACGAAGATGCCCTGGCGCGAGCCGCGCGCGACGACGATCTTGCGCGCGTACGGTTCGGCGGCGACCTCGATCAGGTCCGCCGCCATCAGGCGCGTGGCCACGCGCGCGGCTGAGGCGAGACGCTGGCGCAGTCGATCGTTTTCGGACTGCAAGGCATCGTAGCTTAACTGACGTGCCTTGAGCTCGCGGGTTTCATCGCGCAGGGTGGCGACCTCGTGGCGCAGCGTGCGGCTGGTGGTGAAGAAGTCGCCGACCGCCTCGATGACCCCCGCCGGCAGACCGGCGACGGCGTAGATGGGGCGGATGATCACCATGGTCGTCGAGCGCAGGCGATCGAGGTAGTGACCGCGGTGATCGAGCACCATGAGCAGGGCCGACAGCGCGGCCAGCAGCACCAGCCGCGCGAACGGCGAGGGCGAGCGCAACGGGTAACCGAAGACGGTAATCATGCGGCCTGCGCGGCGACGACCAGCCGCGATTCCTTAGATGCTTCTGAAAAAGTCCATCCATGGACTTTTTCAGATCGCGTCGGCGACCGGACCGAGCCGAGGGCCGCGCGACAGGGATGTCGCGTTGGCGGCTTCGGCGCGGCGCATGTCCGCGCCTCGCTCCGAAAATCAAACACTGGCGTGTTTGATTTTCGCCGATTGGATCGAGGCGAGGGCCGCGCGCCATGGATGGCGCGGGGGCGGCCTCGATGCGGCACTTTCCCGCTGCGCTGTCCTGCTTCGCGGGAAAGCCCAGGGCGCTCCTCCATGTGCGCCCGTTCACCGCTTTGCGGTTCACCCCTGTGGCGCGGGAAGCTCATAAAAGAGCTTCCCTCATTCGTGGACGAAGACATCTCCGAGCTGTTCCGCCTCCATCAGCGCGCGGCCGCAACCGCGCACCACGGTGGTGAGCGGATCCTCGGCGATGATGATCGGCAGACCGGTCTGCTCGGTGAGCATGCGGTCGATATCGCGCAGCAGCGCGCCACCGCCCGACACCACCAGTCCTTTATCGGCGACGTCGGCGCCGAGTTCCGGCGGTGTCTGCTCGAGCGCCGTCTTGATGGCGGAGACAATGCCGCCAAGACATTCGGACAACGCCTGGTGGACCTCCTGGCTGGTCAGAATCTGCGCGCGCGGCACGCCGTCGGCAATGTGGCGGCCCTTGATCTCCATCTCGCGCACCTCGCTGCCTTCCCAGGCGGTACCGATATTCTTTTTGACCAGCTCGGCGGTGGCCTCGCCGATCAGGATGCCGTACTTGCGACGCACGAAATTGACGATGGCCTCGTCCATCTTGTCGCCGGCCACGCGCAGCGAGTGGGCGTAGACGACGCCGCCGAGCGAGATCACGCCGACCTCGGTGGTACCGCCGCCGATGTCGAGCACCATCGAGCCGGTCGGCTCGAGAATGGGCAGCTCGGCGCCGATGGCGGCGGCCATCGGCTCCTCGATCAGGTAAACCTCGCGCGCGCCGGTGCTCATGGCCGCTTCGCGGATGGCGCGGCGTTCCACCTGGGTCGAGCCGCAGGGCACGCAGATGACGATGCGCGGCGACGGTTGCAGGAAGCGGGTTTCGTGCACCTTGCGGATGAAATACTTGAGCATCTCGCCGGTGACGGTGAAGTCGGCGATTACGCCGTCCTTCATGGGCCGGATCGCCTGGATCGAGCCGGGCGTGCGCCCGAGCATCTTCTTGGCCTCGGCGCCGACCGCCAGGATGGCGCGGCTGTTGCGCGAACCGTGTTCGTGGCGAATGGCCACCACCGAGGGCTCATTGAGGACGATGCCCCGGTCGCGAACGTAGATCAGGGTGTTGGCGGTACCGAGGTCAATGGCGATATCGCTGGAAAAAAAGCCGCGAAACTTTCGAAAAAACATGTGGGGAGTGACAGCCGATGCTGGAATAGTTATGGGTAGAGCTACTGTAACAACCGCCCATCGCCGGTTCAACCGGCTGCGCGGATGTGGTACTTTTGAGGTACAGGGAAGTATGAATGCCGCGAGCGCAGGATGCGCAGGAGCGGCCCGGCAGATCAGAGCCCAATCTCTCCAGTTTTGACGTAATCCCTATGTCCCTTGACCGTCAACAGGTCCGGAAGATTGCCCACTTGGCGCGCCTCGCCTTGCGCGACGATGAGCTGGATGCCTATGCCGCCACGCTTTCCCGGATTCTCGGTCTGATCGAGCAGATGAACGCGGTCGATACCGCCGGCGTGACGCCCATGGCGCACCCGAACGACGCCGGCCTGCGGCTGCGCGAGGACGTCGTGACCGAAACCGACCAGCGCGACAAGTTTCTCCAGCTGGCGCCGGCGACCGAGGCCGGTCTGTATCTGGTCCCGAAGGTCATCGAGTAACCCGCCCCCATGCACACCAAGACCGTTGCCGAACTGGCCGCCGGCCTGCGCTGCAAGGAATTCTCAAGCCAGGAGCTGACCCGCGTCTTCCTCGACCGTATTAGTAGGTATAAAGGTCTCAACGCCTTCATCACGGTCGATGCCAACAAGTCGCTCGCCCAGGCAAAGGCGGCCGACGCGCGCCTCGCCGGCGGCCGGGTGGGGGCGCTCACCGGCATCCCGATCGCCCAGAAGGATATTTTTTGCGCGGATGGCTGGCTGACCACCTGCGGTTCGAAGATGCTGGCCAATTTCACCGCTCCCTACGACGCCACTGCCATCGCGCGCTTCAACGATGCCGGCGCAGTGTTGCTCGGCAAGACCAACATGGACGAGTTTGCCATGGGGTCGAGTAACGAAAGTTCGCACTTCGGGCCGGTGCAGAACCCGTGGGACACGCACTGCGTGCCGGGCGGCTCCTCTGGCGGTTCGGCGGCGGCGGTCGCGGCGCGCCTGGCACCGGCCGCCACCGGCACCGACACCGGCGGCTCGATCCGCCAGCCGGCGGCGCTCA
>CAKKRZ010000056.1 GCA_919902925.1 Acidiferrobacterales bacterium
GGCGAGGCGTGGTGCATGATCATGCGCCAGCCTTCCCCGGTTTCCAGATAAACATTGGTGGCCACGATCGGGCGGCGCGGTTCCTGATCGCCCGAGCGCAGGTATTCGTGCACGGTGTGCACCGCCAGCGGCCCGCGCCGCACGCGCATCACCAGCTCTACGCGGATGGCCAGCGCCGGCGAGTCGTGCAGGATGCCGGCCCAGGATTCGCGAATGGCGCGCAGGCCGGTGATCAGTTCGCCCATCGGGTGTACGCAACCCACACGCTCATCGTCGGCCCATATCAACATCATCGCTTCCAGGTTGCGCTGGGCGAAGGCATCGTAGAACGCCGCCTCGGCCTTTTCCGGAGTATCGTGGGGTCCGGCCATTTCAGTAGGTGGGTGTTTTCGGGTCGACGTCGCGCGACCAGGCGGCGATGCCGCCGGCGAGATTCAGCAGTTTTTCAAACCCGAGTTTTTGCAGATACGAGGCCACGTGCTCAGACCGCACGCCGTGGTGGCACATCACCACGATCTCCGCGTCGCGCGGCAGTTCCTCGGCACGCTCGGGAATCTGGCGCATGGAGATGTGGGTGGCGCCGGGTAGCCGGCAGATATCGAGCTCCCAGCCCTCGCGAACGTCGAGGATGTAAGGCGTTTCTCCCCGCTCGATGCGCTCGTGGAGTTCGCGCGGGGTGAGCTGCGGGATCATCAGAAGCGGAACGTGGGCGGCACCGCCACATTCCGCAGTGGCGCCAGCACGGTTTCGAACAGCGAGGTTGTCTTCCAGCCACGGTGACCCTGTCGCTGCACGACCTGCGCCTCCATCACCGGCGCCTGGCCGACCACGGCGAACATCCGTCCGCCATCGGCCAGTGCCTGGCGAAAGGCATCGCCCAGCACCGGCACCGAGCCGGTCAGCACGATCACGTCGAACGGGGCGTTGCGGTCCCAGCCGCGGCCGGCATCGCCGACTTCCAGCGTGATGTTGCGCACGCCGTGCGCGCCCAGTGTGCCGGCGGCCATGGTGGTGAGGTCGGGGAAAATTTCCACGCTGGTCACGTGCCGGCCCAGCGCCGCGAGCAGCGAGGCGAGGTAACCGGTGCCGGTGCCGATCTCCAGAATCTTGTCGCTGGGCTGGATGTCCAGCGCCTGCAACAGCCGCGCCTCGATCCTCGGCGCCATCATCGCCTGTCCGTGCGGCAGCGGAATCTCGATGTCGCTGTAGGCCAGGTTACGGCAATCGGCCGGCACGTATTCCTCGCGCGGTGTGCGCGCGAGCAGGTCCAGCACCCGCTGGTCGAGCACGTCCCAGGGTCGGATCTGCTGCTCCACCATGTTGTGGCGGGCGCGTTCAAGATTCAGCTGGCTCACGATGTGTCAGGACATGGGCTTGGAAGGAGGCGCTAGGGTAAGCGCAGACCCCAAACCCCGCAACCGAATACAGGCTGATGCCCGCACAAAACCGGCTTTGTGTTGCAAACCCCCGGTGAAATCGGTAGTTTGCACCGATAGGCTGGGGGTGCCCGATACCGGGCTGAGAGACACCCTTGGAACCTGATCCGGGTCATGCCGGCGAAGGGAAGCCCGCCGTCGCTTCCGGTTCCCATTCCCCAGCCTCGCCATCCCGGCAGGAGAGTGACCATGAGCGCCAACCCGAAAGAATTACTCAAACCCGCCTCGTCGCTGTCGGTCGAGGCCACGCGTCCGTTTCCCAA
>CAKKRZ010000057.1 GCA_919902925.1 Acidiferrobacterales bacterium
GGGATCAGTTTCTCCGGAAATTGATACGGGCCGTAATTGTTGGAACAGTTCGTGGTCAGCGTCGGCAGACCGTAAGTGTGGTGATAGGCCCTCACCAGGTGATCCGAACTGGCCTTGGTCGCTGAATACGGGCTATTGGGCAAGTACGGCGTGGTTTCCTCGAAGGCCGGATCATCCGGGCCGAGAGACCCATAAACCTCGTCAGTAGAGACATGCAAAAAGCGAAAGCGGCTGTTGTCATCCCCGGACAGGGATCGCCAATGGGCCAGCGTCGCTTCCAGCAATGTGAACGTGCCGACGACATTCGTCGTAACAAAATCGGCCGGGCCGTGAATGGAGCGATCAACGTGGCTCTCGGCGGCGAAATGAACGATGGCTGCGGGTCGATGCTCGCGCAACAGCCCATCCACCAATTCCCGATCGCCAATATCGCCTTGGACAAACACATGCCGCGGATCGCCTTTCAGGGACGCCAAGTTGGCGGCATTGCCGGCATAGGTAAGCTTGTCGAGCGTAATCACGCGGCAAGCAGGGTCACGCAGAATCGACGGGACAAAATTCGAGCCGATGAAACCGGCTCCGCCGGTGACCAGAACAGTGGATGACACACTCATGAATCGCGCTTGGCGTTACGGGCGTCGTTCAGGGAATAAATGGTGGCACCGGCCGGTGCGGCAGGTTCCTCGTTGTTTCGACTGTATTCCGGCACCAGCAGGTTGAAGGCAGCCAGAATCCCGGCTTCGTCGGCGGACTCGACGGCGCCCTGAAATGCCTTCATCGCCCGCTCGACGGATTCGGACGCCACGGTGCGCGACCGGGCGAGCCGGATTTTCGGGTGGCGGGTCTCCGTCAGCTGCTCGGCATCGTGAAACAGTTCTTCATAGAGCTTCTCGCCCGGCCGCAGCCCCGTATAGACAATCTCGATGTCGTCGCCCGGCTTGTGGCCGGAAAGCCGGATCAACTGCTCGGCCAGATAGGCGATCTTGACGGGCTCGCCCATCTCAAGCACAAAGATCTCGCCGCCCTCCCCGATCACGCTCGCCTGCAGGATCAACTGGCAGGCCTCGGGGATGGTCATGAAGTAACGCGTTATGTCCGGGTGCGTCACCGTCACCGGGCCGCCCTTGGCAATCTGTTCCTGGAAGAGCGGCACCACGCTGCCCGCCGAACCGAGCACGTTGCCGAAACGCACGGTTACGAAGCGCGTTTTCGTGCGTGTATCCAGATCCTGGCAGTAAATCTCCGCTACCCGTTTACTCGTACCCATGACGTTGGCCGGGTTTACCGCCTTGTCGGTGGAGATCAGCACAAAGGTCTCGCAACCGTAAGCCGCGGCTTTCTCGGCCACGATGCGTGTGCCGAACACGTTGTTGATCACGGCCGCGCGCGCCTGGTGTTCCAGCAACGGCACGTGCTTATAGGCGGCGGCATGAAAGACCACCGAGGGTCGATGCGAACGCATCAACCGGTCTACTTCGTCCGCATCGCTCACGTCCGCCAGACAAACCAGCAGATCGAGTGGTGGGAAGTCGCGCCGCAATTCCAGATCGACGCGGTAGAGGTTGTATTCACTCGAATCCAGAATCACCAGCCGCGACGGGCCCAGGCGCGCCACCTGCCGGCATAATTCCGAGCCGATCGAACCCCCCCCGCCCGTGATCATCACCGTGTGGCCGGTCAGGCCGCGATGGATCGCCTCCCAGTCCAGCAAGACCTTCTCCCGACCCAGCAGGTCCTCAATGCGCACATCGCGCAACTGCTTCACGCTCACCTGGCCGCTGACCAGGTCCTTCATGGCCGGCAGAATGCGGAACGGCAGGCTTGCCTGCTCGCAGATTTCCACAATTCGCCGCACCTCTTTCGAAGAGGCCGCCGGCATTGCAATCAGGATGAGCTCGGCGTCCAGCTCCCGGGCAATATCAGGAATACGTTCGCACGGACCATGAACGCGCAGCCCGTGCATTTCCATGCCGCGTTTGCCGGCATCGTCATCGACGAAGCCAACCGGCTGATAGGGGCTGTCCGGATGGCGCAGCATGTCGCGCGCCAGCAGCTCCCCGGCCTGGCCGGCGCCGACGATCAGCGCCCGGCTGCCTTCGCGCAAGTACAGATGCCTGTCCTTGTGCCAGCGATAGAACATGCGCGAACCGCCCAACATCAGCAGCAACAGGACAGCGTCGAGCGCAAATACCGAGCGGGGAACGCCCTCCAGCCTCGTCCAGAGAAAGATCACGCTCGCGGAAACGATCACACTGACCGTGACGGCCTTGAGGATGCGGACCAGATCGGGAATGGAGGCAAAACGCCAGATGCCGCGATAAAGACCGAAATACCAGAACGTCGAACCCTGCACCAGAAGAACGACAGGCAGTACGGTAAACGCGGACTGCCACAGGCCTGAAGGAACGGTCTCAAGATTGAAGCGCACCCAATACGCACCCAGCCAGGCGAGCGGGATCACCACGAGATCGTGGGCAAAAGCGAGCCAGCGACGCCGGTTACGGCCCCAACCGAAAAAACGGTCAGTTTGTTTCCGGATATCGTTCACAGGTTGGCCTAGACTGGTTCGTCGTCATCATTTAGAGGTGTGTTCTGGGAAAGTCGTCATTCCGGGCAAGCGAGCCTTGGGCAAGCGCGAACCGGAATCTGCTTCATGATTTTTTCGTAAATCGCGATCAATATTGGGCCTGTGTATCACCATCGGCGATCTTCGCGGATCAATTCAGCAGACTCCTTCCATCCACTGGGCAATTCAAATTTCCGTGCCCGTAACCTGATCCGCTCGATCATCTTCGCCACCTTTCGAGGATGCTTGGCGACATACCACAGATCATAGGCCATCTGTAGTCGCAGCCAGCTTTCAGCGCTCGGACTGCCCAGCCATTTTTCCATACGCAGTGCGGTTTCTGCAGAGATGCCGGCAGGACCACTCAGTATCCGCGACAACATCGCCCGCGAAACACGCAGTTGTCGCGCGGCCCCAGCAACGGTCAGACCCAGTTCTGGCAGAACATCCTCGCGCAGTATTGCGCCAGGGTGAGGAGGAGCGTTCATCACAGTTTTCATTTACCGTAGCAGCAGCATCAGCGTCAATGGATTAATGGGCGAAGCAGAAAATCCGTGGTGGAGATAAAACTGCCTGGCCGGTTCATTGAGCGCGTGAACCAGCAAAGCTCGCACGCCTGCATTCTCGGATACTGCGACTGTCCTCAGGACGGCATCCTTGAGCATCGCGGTTCCCAGCTTCTCCCCCTGACAGGACAAATCGACCGCCAAGCGACCCAGCACCATAACGGGGACAGGATCTGGCATGTTGCGCCGCACCGCGCCCGTTACCGCTGCGTGCGCCACGGCACCGACAGCCAGCGCGTAGTAACCCAACACACGGTTGCGCTCTCCAGCCACCACGAAAGTTCGGCTCGCCCCTGTTACTTGATTGGCGAAAGCGCGCTGCTTGAGCCAGTCATTGAGAACCGGCTCACCGCAATTGAACTCGCTGCAGTCGTGTGCCTGTGTGAGTGGCTGGGGTGCCTGCACCGCGCCGTGCGCCTAGCGAGATTTAGCCGTTTCCCAAGGGGAAACAGTCGCCAGCAAACGCTCCAGAGCCGGGTTAGCCGACGGCGGTGCATCCAGCAACTCTCGAAAATCCCGGAAGTTCTTCGCATCCAGGCTAAAAAACACCTGATCGAGCATGACCCCTTGTGCTTTTTCGCAGGCAGCCTCGAGCATGAAATCAGAGCGGTTCTTGCCCAGCGTATGCGCCGCACAGTCAATGAGGTCACGTTGCTCGGC
>CAKKRZ010000058.1 GCA_919902925.1 Acidiferrobacterales bacterium
GGATTTTCGGCAGTGCGGGCATTGTCGTTGGATCATCACCGGATTATTCACCGAAGCCGGCATCGCGGTCCAGTCCAGTTGGATGCTGAAAAAGTCCGTCCTGGACTCTTTCAACTCGCTTGATGTACAGGGACGTACGAATGCCGCGGGCGCAGGATGCGCAGGAGCGGCCGCCGCCGCGGCCACTCTCGGCCATCCCTGGCCTCCGTGGCACTTGTGCTTCCTGCACATCGCATGTCCACGGCTCGTTCCATTTTTCAAACACTGGCGTGTTTGGAAAATGGCGGTCGATCCCTCGACCGCACCGCAGGTTGCTGAAAAAACGTGTTTTTCAGCAACCTGCCATACTGGACAGCCCCCGGATAATGCCCGATGCTAGCGGTCCTGGGAAAAATAAGCGGTTTCGGTGCGCGGAGCAGCCATGACCAGCAAACAGTTCATCAACGCCATCCTCTCGGAGCAGCAGTCCGACGGCAGCCTGCCGGTGCTGGAGGGAACGCTGGGCCCGCGCGCGGTCGACATCCAGACGCTCTACGCGCGCCACGGCCTGCTGGCCTTCGACCCCGGTTTTCGCTCCACCGCCGCCTGCAAGAGCGCCATCACCTTCGTGGACGGCGATCAGGGGGTGCTGCTGTACCGCGGCTATCCGATCGAGGAACTGGCCGAACGCTCGAATTTTGTCGAGGTCGCCTACTTGCTGATGCACGGAGACCTGCCGTCACCGGCGCAGCGCAAGGAGTTCGATCAGGCGATCGGCGTCCACAACCTGCTCCACGAGCAGGTGCTGGCCTTTTACCGCGGGTTCCGGCGCGATGCCCACCCGATGGCGGTCATGGTCGGGGTGGTGGGTGCGCTGTCGGCCTTCTACCACGATGTCATCGACATGCGGAATCCCGGGGATCGCGGCAAGGCCGCCATCCGCCTGATCGCCAAGATGCCGACCATCGCCGCGGCCTGTTTTACCTATTCGATCGGCCGTCCGAATCGCTACCCGGACAACGGCCTCGATTTCAGCTCGAATTTTTTGCAGATGATGTTCGGGGTGCCGAGCGAGCCGTACCGGGTCGATCCGGTGCTGGCGCGCGCCCTCGAGGTGATCATGATCCTGCACGCGGATCACGAGCAGAATGCCTCGACCTCGACCGTGCGGCTGGCGGCCTCTTCGGGCGCCAACCCGTTCGCCTGCATCGCCGCCGGCATCGCCAGTCTGTGGGGGCCGGCGCACGGCGGCGCCAACGAGGCGGTGTTGCACATGCTGGCCGAGATCGGCACGGTGGAGAACATCCCCAAGGCCATGGCCCGGGCCAAGGACAAGAACGACCCGTTCCGGCTGATGGGCTTCGGCCACCGCGTCTACAAGAGTTTCGATCCGCGCGCGCGGGTGGTCCAGGCGCAGGCGAAGAAGGTGCTCAGTCACCTCGGCATCGACGACCCGTTGCTGAACATCGCCATGCGCCTGGAGGAGATCGCGCTCAAGGACGAATACTTCATCGAGCGCAAGCTCTACCCGAACGTCGATTTCTATTCGGGCATCCTGTTGCGCGCCATGGGTTTCCCCCTGAACATGTTTACGGCGGTGTTCGCGCTGGCGCGCACGGCCGGCTGGGTGAGCCATTGGCTGGAACTGCAGCACGATGCCCACGGCATCGATCGGCCACGCCAGTTGTACGTCGGTCCGGCGCTGCGCCACTACCCGCCGCGGAGCTAAGCCGGCGATCCGGAACGCCGGTCATCCGGAGAATCTGTTACGCACGTCGGCCCCGGTTTGTGGCCCGATCGATTACACCTTATATACTGACGTTGTGCGGCGACCGCCGCCTGACCCGCTGCGTCGGGAACAGGCGTGGACCGTCCCACTTACCCAGGAGCTCAGACCCATGCGTCATCTCGTGTTGCCTGCTTTATTGGTGTTACCCCTGTCGGCGGGAGCCGCCGACGTATCGGTATCCGGCAACGTCTCCCTTCGCCAGGGCGGGACCGACATCAGCATCGGAATCAACAACCGCGACCGGGAAGCGCTGACGACTTATTATCGGCAAGGCGCCAGCCGTCCAGTGGTGCGTGTCGATGCCACCGCCGGCGATGGTGATGGCGAACCGCGCGGTCACAAGCGCAAACATAAAGATAAACACGACCGGGACGACGACCGGGGTGAGCGCAGACACAAACCTAAAGACAAGCACGATCGCGACGACGACCGGGGCGGGAAGGGCATGCCCCCGGGACTGGCCAAGCGTGGCGGCGATCTGCCGCCGGGCCTGAAGAAGAAAGACCGCCTGCCGCCGGGGCTGGCCAAACGCGACCGGATGCCGGATGACGTCCACTACGAACCGTTGCCGCGCGAACTGGAAGTGAAACTGACGCCGCTGCCCGACAAGAATTACGTGCGCGTACGGGTCGGCAAGGACATCGTGCTGTTCAACACCAAAACGCGCGTGGTCTTCGATATCCAGCGCGACCTGGCCCAGTAGCCTCAGTAACGTCTCAGCGTTTTGCGGCGAGCGCGCGGCGTTGTTCGTAGGCCGCGCGCGCGATGCGTACGTCTTCCAGAAACCACGGCAGTTCCTCCAGCGTCAGCGCCTGCGGGCCGTCGACCAGTGCCTGTGTCGGCGCCGGGTGAAAATCGACGAGGATCATATTGGCGCCGGCGATTACTCCCTGGGCGGTGACGTGGAAGACGTCGGGGATTCCTTCCGGCGAACCGTCGCGCGAGCCGACCGAGTGCGACGGGTCGATGCACACCGGCATGCGCGTCAGGCGCCGGACCACGGGCACGTGGGCGAAGTCGACGAAGTTGCGGTGCGGGTCGCCCATGTTGGTCTTCATGCCGCGCAGGCCGAAGATAATCTTGTGATTGCCCTCGCTGGCGACGTACTCGGCGGCGTTGATCGATTCTTCCAGGGTGATGCCAAAGCCGCGCTTGAGCAGGATCGGGAATTCGCTCTGGCGGCCGACGGCCTTGAGCAACTCGAAGTTCTGGGTGTTGCGCGTGCCGATCTGCAGCATGACGCCGGTCGGCTTGCCGGTTTTTTCCAACGCCTCGCGGATCTCGTCGAGATGCGAGTCGTGGGTGATCTCCATGGCGATCACCTGGATGCCGTGCTTGCCGGCCAGTTCGAACACCCACGGCAGGCAGGCCTTGCCGTGGCCCTGGAACGAATAGGGGTTGGTGCGCGGTTTGTAGGCGCCCATGCGCGTGCACACCTGGCCGTGGTCGCGCAGCGCCTTCATCATCCGCTCGACGTGCGCGGGGGTGTCGACGGCGCACAGACCGGCGAAGACGTTGAGGTTGTCCTGGTCGAAACGCACGCCGTGGTACTCGAAACCGGACGCGCGCGGGTCGTTCAGATGGCGGCCGACCACGCGGAAGTCCTCCGAGATGCGCACCACGCGCTCGACCCCGGGCAGGCTTTCCACCTCCGCTTGGTCCAGTGTCATGGTGTCACCGATGACGTAGATTTCGGTGACCGTGCGAATGGCGCCGATCTCGCGGTGTACCCGGGTACTGATGTTGGGCTTGTGGCGCAGGTAGTCGAGAACCTGCCGGTATTCCGGGCTGTCTTCGGCGATATCGGCCTGCAGGATGACGATCATCGGTGGCTTCCGGTAGTCTTGCGGGGTGCACTGCCGATTCTAGCAACGCCGGCCGGCCCCCGACCATGAAAACCCTCCCCGGACCCCGCCCGCCGCCCTATGCCCTGGACCGCGCCACCCTCGAACAAGAGGTGCGCGTCGACGTATACCGGGCCTCCGGCCCCGGCGGCCAGCACCTGCAGCGCACCGAATCGGCCGTGCGCCTGACCCATGGTCCGTCCGGCGTGGTGGTGGTCGCCAGCGATACCCGCTCCCAGATCCGCAATCGCGCCCTGGCGTTCGAGCGCCTGGCCGAGCGCCTGCGACGCCTGAACTACCGGCCGAAAAAGCGCCGCCCGACCCGGCCCACGGCTGGCGCGCGCGCCCGACGGCTGGAAGGCAAGCAACGCCGTTCCGTCACGAAAAAGACACGCGGGCGCTTTAGTCCTGAAGATTAACAGGCTGTTGATAAACAGCCTGTTATGGCGCCACAGGGATGTGCCGCGTCGAAAATCAAACGCTTAAGCGTTTGATTTTCGGAGCCAGGCGCGGACATGCGCCGCGCCTAAGTGAGTTGAAAATGTCCATGGAAGGACATTTTCAACAGCTTATCAGCGTGTTGCGTTGTCAAGCCTGTGGACTTCACGTAGGATGATTTGCACTCCAGCCCGGCACAAGACCGGGCGGGGTAGTCAGTCGACACCATGGGGAGTCGCAACATGCTAAATGGCACGGTTAAGTGGTTCAATAATGCCAAGGGTTTTGGTTTTATCGTTCCCGGCGATGGCGGCGAAGATGTGTTCGTTCATTTTTCAACGATCGAGTCCGAAGGCTACAAGAGCCTCAACGAGGGGCAGGCGGTGGAGTTCGAACTTACCCAGGGACCCAAGGGTCGCCAGGCTACGCGCGTTGTACCGCGCTGATACCATTCACGAATCTATCTCTTCACGGTCACCCCGTCATCGCGCGGGGTTTTTTGTAACCACCCGCCCTCATACCTTGTCGCACAGCCGATGGCCTTTGAGCAACTGATCACCGACTGGGGTTACTGGGCGATCCTGGTCGTCACCTTCATCGAAGGTGAGACCATTGTCATCCTGGCCGGCATTGCCGCGCACCTGGACTATCTTGAGTTGAGGTGGGTCATCGTTACCGCCATCATCGGCAGTTTCGGCGGCGACCAGCTGTGGTTCTACATCGGCCGCCGCTGGGGACCGCAGATCATCGCCCGCCGCCCCTCTTGGCAGGAGGGCGCCGAGAAGGTCTACAAGCACCTGCACAAGCACCAGTACTGGCTGATCCTGACCTTTCGTTTCTATTACGGCTTCCGCAACGTGACGCCGTTCGTGTTGGGATCGTCCGGCATCCCGTGGCTGCGGTTTTTCACCCTGAATCTGATCGGCGCCATCGTCTGGGCCTTCACCTTCGCCTACGCCGGTTATTTCCTCGGCGAGACCTTCAAGCTGTTCATCGACGACTACCACAAGTACGCGCTCTATGTGCTGGGCGGGCTGGTGCTGCTGGGACTTGTCATCTGGCTCACGACGCTGATTATTCATCGGCGCAAGGCCAGGGAACATGGGCTAAAATAAAAGAGTGCCCAGAACAAGCGATTTCCTGACCCCTCGAGGGCCTTCCCGCCGCAGGAAGCACGCCACCGGTGGCGTGCCGATCGCGTAAAATCTCCTTTCCTATGATCGCCTTCGTTAGAAACTGGCTCGGCCGCACCCTCACCCGCAAGTTCACGTTGCTGCTTGCCGGGTTCCTGGCGTTGCAGACGTTGCAGCTGGGCGTGGGCATATTCGGCGTCCTGCATATCGGCGAAGAGGGCGCCGCCATCAACGAGGCCGGCCGCCAGCGCTACCGCACGGTGATGCTGGGCACGCTCGCGCGCGGGGCCATGGCCGCCGGCGCCTGGTCGGCGGAACAGCGGGCGCTGTATTCGGCCACGCTGACCGACTACGAACGCTACTTCACGAGTTTTAGCGCGCGCCTGGCGCGCTCACGCACGGGGGCGCAGGCGACGCCCATCATCGAAGAGGCGCGTGCGTACTGGGAAGACGAGCTCAAACCGCTGCTGGCGGATTTCGACCCGGCGCGGTATGAGGCGTCGCGCCCGGTGTTGCGCCGCTACGAGGCGCTCGCGCCCATCCAGGTCGCGCGCCTCGACCGCGTTGTGACCCTGATCGAGAAGGACGCGGTGGAAGATGCTCGGGCGCTCGCCCTCTTTCAGGTCATCCTGCTCGGCCTGACGCTGCTGCTCGGCCTCGTGGGGGTGTGGCTTGCCCGCCGACAGGTGGGCCAGCCGCTGCGCCGCTTCATCGAGGCCACCGAAGAAATCGCCGCCGGCGCGTACGACCGGCGCGTGACCATCGCCTCGCGCGACGAATTGG
>CAKKRZ010000059.1 GCA_919902925.1 Acidiferrobacterales bacterium
GGGAGAGGGAGAGTTGGTTGCGCCGATGGCCTTCCGGCCATCGGCTAATCCATAAATAACGAACTCACCGAATCCTCTTCGGCGATGCGCCGCATCGATTCCGCCAGCAGCTCGGCGATGCTCAGCTGGCGGATACGCTTGCACGCCTTCGCCTCCGGGCTCAGCGGGATGGTGTCGGTCACCACCAGCTCGTCAATCTGCGACTTCTCGATCCGCTTCACGGCCGGTCCGGACAGCACCGGGTGCGTGCAGTACGCCAGCACCCGCTTGGCACCGGCGCCCTTCAGCGCCTGGGCCGCTTCGCACAGCGTGCCGGCGGTATCGACCAGGTCGTCCATCAGCACGCAGGTGCGGCCTTCGACCTCGCCGATGATGTGCATCACCTTGGCCTCGTTCGGCCGCGGACGGCGCTTGTCGATGATCGCCAGGTCCGCTTCCAGGTGCTTGGCCATCGCCCGGGCGCGAACCACGCCGCCCACGTCCGGCGACACCACCAGCAGGTCCGGGTACTCGTGCCGCCACAGATCGCCCAGCAACACCGGCGACGCATAAATATTGTCGGTCGGAATGCTGAAAAATCCCTGGATCTGATCGGCGTGCAGATCCATGGTCAGCACCCGGTCGGCGCCGGCGGTCTCGATCATGTCCGCCACCAGCCGCGCCGTGATCGCCACCCGCGCCGTGCGCGGACGCCGGTCCTGGCGGGCATATCCATAATAAGGAATGACCGCCGTAATCCGTTTCGCCGAGGAGCGCTTGGTGGCGTCGATCATCACCAGCAACTCCATCAGATTGTCATTGGTCGGGGCGCAGGTCGGTTGCAACAGGAACACGTCGCGTCCGCGTACGTTGTCCATGATCTCCGCCTGCACTTCGCCGTCGCTGAAACGACCGATCTGGACCTTGCCCAGCGGCTGGCCCAGGTAGCGTGCCACCTGTTCGGCCAACGCCGGGTTGGCGTTCCCGGCCAGGACAACCACATTATCCAAAGACACGGCGATTCTCCCGGACGAATTCAGCGAACTTTCTATTCATCGTTACCTGGTTGGGGCGCCAGGATT
>CAKKRZ010000060.1:0-2505 GCA_919902925.1 Acidiferrobacterales bacterium
CGGGCGCGCCGGGAATCCGAATGCCCCAACAGGGATGTTTGGTCGGGGCGAGAGGGTAAGCCGCGAAGCGGCGAACGCCAGTCGGCATGGAGGCCGACTGGCCGGGAATCCGATCGCCCCAACAGGGATGTTTGGTCGGGGCGAGAGGATTTGAACCTCCGACCACCACCACCCCAAGGTGGTGCGCTACCAGGCTGCGCTACGCCCCGATTTGGAAGACCAACAACGGTGAGGGTACAACGGCTGGGAAACCGCCGTGGCACTGACTTTACCGCGGCGCATAATAACAGACTGTCGGAACCTTGGCAGGCGGCTACTTCAGTTCCCTGAGCATGGCGAGTACGCCCTCGAGCTCTTCGATGAGGGCCTTGATGGCGCGCTCACGGTCACCGTCAAGCAGTTCAGGATTGTCCAGCAACAGTTTGTTGCGGGCACCGCTGATGGTGAATCCTTCCACGTACAGCAGGCCCCGGATCTGGCGAATCAGCACCACGTCGTGGCGCTGATAATAGCGACGATTGCCGCGGCGCTTGACAGGCTTGAGTTGGGGGAATTCCTGTTCCCAATAGCGCAGGACATGCGGCTTAACCGCGCACAGCTCGCTGACCTCACCGATGGTGAAGTAGCGCTTGCCGGGAATGACGGGCAGCTCATGGTTGTCTGCCGGATCAAGCATTCGCTTCGGCCTGCTGTTTAAATTTTTCGGTATTCAACCGGGCGTTGGCTTCCACGCGTTCCTTGAGCTTGTGGCTGGCCCGGAAGGTCACGACCCGGCGGGCCGTGATGGGGATCTCTTCGCCAGTCTTGGGATTGCGGCCGGGGCGCGAGTTCTTCTTGCGCAGGCCAAAGTTGCCAAAGCCGGAGAGCTTTACTTGGTGGCCGTCGGACAAGGCAAATCGGAGCTTGTCGAAAAACAGCTCAACGAACTCCTTGGCCTCCCTTTTATTGAGGCCCAGCTCATTAAACAGGGCCTCGGCGAGATCAGCTTTCGTCAGCGCCATCCGTCTACCTTCCTGATTCTATTATTGTCTTCTACCCGTGCACTGTCTGGAGGGTATGGCCTACTGCCGGAGATTAGCCCCTACGCGGGTCACCAGGGCGGAGACTACCCGCTGAATTACCCCCTCAACATCACTATCTTTAAGGGTGCGCGAAGAGTCCTGCAAGGTCAAGCCCAGAGCCAAACTTTTTCTTCCGGAATCAATGCCTTTTCCACGATATTCGTCAAACAGCTGTAGGTCTATTAGCAAATTACCCGCCTCTGTTTTAGCGATTTCTAATATAGTTTTTGCCTGAATATTTGAATCAACCACTATGGCAATATCGCGCCGGATAGAGGGAAATTTCGATATTTCACTGAATTTCGGCACTGATGGCTTCAAAAAAGGCAAAAGCATGGCCTCAAACAGAAGGACGTCGCCATCCAACCCCAATTTTGCCTTCATGCCTGGATGCAAAAGGCCGATCTGCCCTATCCGGGTTTCGCCAAGCACGAGAGATGCAGACTGGCCGGGGTGCAGGGCCGGATGATCACGCAGAGGCTCGAAACACACCCTGCCCCGCAAGGCGGCCAGATCCAGCAGTGCCTCGACATCCGACTTGAGGTCATGGAAATCCGCCGCCCTGGGCGAGACACCCCATTGCTCCGGGAGCGCCGAACCGTACACCAACGCAGCAACCAGCTTGTCCTGGCGCAGTCCTTGGCACCCGGTTTCAAAGCAGCGCCCGATCTCAAACAGCCGCAGACGCGTTTGCTGACGGTTGAGGTTATGACGCAGGACCTGCAGCAGTCCCGGCCATAGGCTGGTACGCATGACCGCCAGGTCAGCGGAGATCGGGTTACTGAGGCTGACCGCCCCGGCCTCCGGCCGCAGCAACCGATCCAGATCCGGATCGACAAAACTGTAGGTAATGACCTCCTGATAATCACGGTCGACCATCACCCGACGCAAGCGCGATTCGGCCGGCAGCCCTTCTGGTGCCGCCATGGCCGCGATCCGCGCCAGCGGCGCGCGGCTGGGCAGCCCGGCATAGCCGTGAACACGGGCGAGCTCCTCGATCAGGTCCTCCTCGCGGCTCACGTCAAAGCGATAGGACGGCGGTGTGACTTTCCAGCCGTCGCGCTCACGCTTCACCACCATGCCGAGGCCGGACAGAATGGCCAGCACCCGCACGCCGGGCAGCGGCACCCCCAGCAGGCGTTCGATCCGCGCCGCCCGCAGGTGAATAGCTCGCGCCTTCGGCAGGCGAGCGCGGTGCGTTTTCTCAATCACCGGACCAGGCCGCCCACCGCTAATGTCCAGGATCAAACGGGTGGCGCGTTCAATGGCCAGGCGCTGCAGCGTGGGATCTACCCCTCGCTCGAAACGATGGGACGAATCCGTTTGCAGGTTGAGCGCGCGCGCCCGGCCGGCGACGGCCTCCGGCGCAAAGAAGGCACTCTCGAGCAGGATCGAGTTCGTCTGCCCGCTGACCGCCGAACCCATCCCGCCCATGATCCCGGCC
>CAKKRZ010000060.1:2605-31429 GCA_919902925.1 Acidiferrobacterales bacterium
GATCGAGTTCGTCTGCCCGCTGACCGCCGAACCCATCCCGCCCATGATCCCGGCCAGCGCCAACGGTTGACGCTGATCGGCGATCAGCAAGGCATCGGCTGCCAGCATGATTTCCTTGCCATCCAGCAACTGCAGCCGCTCGCCGGGCCGGGCGTAACGCGCCTGGATGGCGCCGTCGAGGCGCGCGAGGTCAAAGGCGTGCATCGGCTGCCCCAACTCAAGCATCACGTAATTGGTCACGTCCACGACCGGGTGAATGGCGCGCACACCGCTGCGGCGCAAGCGCTCGCGCATCCAGAGGGGAGTGACCGCCGACGGGTCGATGCCCTCGATAATCCGCCCGACATAATGCGGGCAGGCAGCCGGGGCCTTGAGCTGGATCGCCCTCACCCGCCGGGTGGCCGGCTTGACCGGGACCATCTTTGGATCCTTCAGGCGCGTACCGGTCAAGGCAGCGATCTCCCGGGCCAGTCCTCGCACACTCAGGCAATCGCCGCGGTTCGGCGTCAGTTCGATCTCCAGGGTTTTGTCATCAAGCCCAAGCGCCTGGTGGAGCAGTTGACCGGGCTTGGCGGTCGGACCCAGGTCCAGCAGGCCGGCCGATGTTTCCTCCAGCCCGAGGTCGGCCGCCGAACAGAGCATGCCGTGCGAACGAATACCGCGGATCGCCGACTCGGCGATGGTTTTGTCGCCGGGCAACCTGGCGCCTGGCAGTGCCAAGGGCACGTGCATACCGGCCTGGGCATTGGTGGCTCCACAGACAACTTCACGGATGCCATGCACCTTGCCGGCATCGACGTGACAGATGCGCAGTTGATCCGCTTGCGGATGCGGGGTGACGGTCAGAATGCGGGCGACGACGACGTTTCCGAGTTCCGGGGCAACGGCCTCGATCGCGACGACTTCGATCCCGGCCAGGGTCAGGCGCTCCGCCAGATCCCGATCCGACAACCGCGTCGGGATCCATTCGCGCAACCATTGGAGGCTGATTTTCATGTTCGGTCCAATCCGCAGTGGCTAGCGGAATTGGCGCAGAAAGCGCAGATCGTTTTCATAGAACAGTCGCAGGTCGTTGACGCCGTAGCGCAACATGGCCAGTCGTTCTACCCCGAGGCCGAAAGCAAAACCGGTGAAACGTTCGCTATCGATGCCAACGTGGCGGAAGACCTCCGGGTGCACCATGCCACAGCCAAGCACCTCCAGCCAGCCGGTCTGCTTGCACACGCGACAACCTTTGGCCTCACAGATCACGCAACCGATATCGACTTCAGCCGACGGCTCGGTGAACGGGAAATAGGAAGGACGGAAACGGACGGGCAAGGATTTCTCGAAGAAATTCTGCAAAAAATCGCTCAACACGCCCTTGAGGTCGGCGAACGTGACGTGCTCATCAACCATCAACCCTTCGATCTGGTGAAACATGGGCGTGTGGGTCACGTCCGAGTCGCGGCGAAAGACACGCCCGGCGGCGATCACGCGCAACGGCGGGCGCTGCGTCTCCAGGTAGCGGATCTGAACCGGCGAGGTGTGGGTGCGCAACAGCCGGTGTTCATCGACGTAAAACGTGTCGTGCATCGCACGCGACGGATGATTGGCCGGGATATTGAGCGCTTCAAAATTGTGATAGTCGTCCTCGATCTCGGGACCGTCGGCCAGCGAAAACCCCATGCTGACGAAGATCGCCTCCAGACGCTCGAGGGTGCGTGTGATGGGGTGCAGACCGCCCATCCCGGCGCCGCGACCCGGCAAGGTGACATCGATGGTCTCACCTTGCAGACGGGCATCGAGGCCATCACGCTCGAACTGGTCGCGACGACTGCCGATGGCCAGGGCCAGGGCCTCCTTGACGTCGTTCACCCGTTTGCCGAAGGCCGGGCGTTCCTCAGGTGGCAGGGACCCCAACAGCTTGAGCTGCTCGGTAACGACCCCCTTCTTGCCGAGGTAGCGGACACGCAAGTCCTCGAGCGAGGCGAGCGTGCCGACCGCGGCAATCTCAGCCTCGCCCGTGGCGCGAAGGGTGTCCAGTTCCTGGCTGGCGGGAAGACTCACGGTTCAGTCTGTGCGGATCGCGGAAAGGCTGTTGCCGTTTCCGCGATCCGCGCTGTCCGAAAAAATCGGCGCCCGGGCGATCAGGCCGCGAGCGCCGCCTTGGCCTTGTCCGCCAGGGCGGAAAAGGCGGGACGATCGTGGACGGCGATATCGGCCAGCATCTTGCGATCGACCGTGATCTCGGCCTTGCGCAGGCCATTCATGAAGCGGCTATAAGACATGCCACATTCGTGGGCGGCCGCGTTGATCCGGACAATCCACAAACTCCGGAAATCGCGCTTGCGCGTGCGCCGGTCGCGGTAGGCGTACTGGCCGGACTTCATGACCGCCTGTTTGGCGGTGCGGATCAGTTTGCGGCGGGCGTTGTAATAGCCCTTGGCGCGCGACAGAACTTTCTTGTGACGCGCCTTGGAGGTAACTCCACGTTTGACTCTTGGCATGGCAGTCTCCTCAGCTGTACGGCATCATTTGCCGCAAGCGGGCATTGTCGGTGCTGTGCGCCATGGTGGTGCCACGCAGCTGACGCTTACGCTTGGAGGTTTTTTTGGTGAGGATGTGACGCAGGTGCGAACGGCCTCGTTTGAAGCCGCCACCGGCGGTCCGCTTAAAGCGCTTGGCAGCGCTGCGGTTGGTTTTCAACTTAGGCATGTTTGTACTCCTGTTGTTGACGCTCCGGCAGGCACATGCGACGCCAGCCTGGATGCGGGTTAAGGCCCAAAGGGCCGATAAATTGCCGGTTATCGTTTCGGTGACAGCATCATCACCATCTGTCGTCCTTCCATGCGCGGCATTTGTTCCACGACCGCGTGCTCCTTGAGGTCGGCTTCCAAACGCTTGAGCATTTCAACACCCAGTTCCTGGTGGGCCATTTCACGTCCGCGGAAGCGCAACGTGATCTTGGCTTTGTTGCCTTCCTCCAGAAACCGGATCAGGTTCCGCAGCTTGATCTGGTAGTCACCCACATCCGTGCCGGGGCGGAACTTGACCTCTTTGACCAGAATCTGCTTTTGCTTGCGCTTGGCCGCGTGACGCCGCTTGGCTTCCTCGTACTGGAACTTGCCGAAATCCATGATCCGGCAAACCGGCGGCTCAGCGGTCGGCGAGATCTCGACCAGATCGAGACCGACTTCTTCTGCCTGGCGGAGCGCTTCTGCCGTGGGCAGGATGCCGATCTGTTGCCCTTCCTTTCCGATCACGCGAACTTGCGGGACCTTAATGCGAGCGTTGATGCGATGCTCTTTGTCTGTGGCGATGTGTCTAATCCTCCGAAATAGTAAAAAAGCCGCGGCCCGCGATCTCTAGGTTCAGACGGTCGCGCAACGCATCCAGCGTTACGACACCCAGATCTTCACCTTTCCGCGTGCGCACGGCGACGGTACCTTGCTCCGCCTCTTTCTTGCCGATCACCAACAGGTAAGGGATGCGTTGCAAGGTATGCTCGCGGATTTTAAAGCCGATCTTCTCGTTCCTCAAGTCGGATTCGACCCGGAAGCCATGATTTTTCAGGATTTTCTCTACCCCCTGGGCATAGGGGGCCTGGGCATCCGTAATGGTCATGATGGTGGCCTGGACCGGGGCCAGCCAGAGGGGGAAGGAACCGGCATATTCCTCAATCAGGATACCGATAAACCGCTCCAGGGAGCCAAAAATGGCCCGGTGAAGCATGACCGGGACCTTTTTGGAGCCATCTTCAGCTATGTAAGTCGCACCGAGCCGGCCCGGCATCGAAAAATCAACCTGGATGGTCCCGCACTGCCAGACCCGGCCAATGGAGTCCGTAAGCGAGAATTCGACCTTGGGACCATAAAAGGCCCCCTCCCCCGGTTGCAGGTCCCAGGGCAGAGACTTGCCGTTCAGGGCCTGTTCCAGGGCGTGCTCGGCCTTGTCCCAGAGGTCGTCGGAACCGATCCGGTTCACCGGCCGGGTCGATAACCGGTAACGGATTTCCCGGAAGCCGAAGTCGGCATAGACCCGGTGCAACATGTCGATGAAGGTCGACACCTCGGGCTGGATCTGTCCCTCGGTACAGAAGATATGGGCGTCATCCTGCGTGAACCCGCGCACGCGCATGAGGCCGTGCAAGGCCCCGGACTGTTCGTTGCGGTGGCAGGCACCGAACTCAGCCAGCCGCAGTGGCAGATCCCGGTAACTTTTCAGGCCCTGATTGTAAATCTGGATATGGCAGGGACAGTTCATCGGCTTGACCGCAAAGGTCCGTTTCTCGGATTCGGTCGTGAACATGTCGGCGTGGAATTTTTCCCAGTGGCCGGACTGCTCCCAGAGCGAGCGATCCACCAGTTGCGGGGTGCGGATTTCACGGTATCCAGCATCGACCCAGAGTTCGCTCATGTAACGCTGGATGATCTGGTAGAGCCGCCAGCCGCGCGGGTGCCAGAACACCATGCCGGGCGCCTCTTCCTGCATATGAAACAGATCCTGGGCGCGGCCCAGTTTGCGGTGGTCACGCTTTTCGGCCTCATCGAGCTGATGCAGATAAGCATCGAGCTGTTCCTTGTTCGGCCAAGCCGTGCCATAGATGCGGGCGAGCATCTCGTTGCGCGAGTCACCGCGCCAGTAGGCGCCGGCGACCTTCATTAATTTGAAGGCGCGCAGCTTGCCGGTCGAGGGCACGTGCGGACCGCGGCACAGGTCGGTGAAGTCACCCTGGCGGTAAAGCGAGAGTGTTTCCCCCTGAGGTATAGCTTCGATGATTTTGGCCTTGTACTCCTCACCCTGCCGGCGGAAAAACTCAATCGCGGCGTCGCGCGGCATGACCATGCGCTCGACCGGGTGATCGCGCTTGACAATCTCGTGCATGCGCTGCTCGATGCGCTTCAGGTCGTCTTCGGTAAAACCGCGCGGGTAGGCGAAATCGTAGTAGAAACCATTGTCGATCACCGGACCGATCGTGACCTGGGCCTCGGGATACAGCTCCTTGACCGCATGGGCCAGCAGGTGGGCCGTCGAGTGGCGCAGAATCTCCAGTCCGTCCGGGTTCTTGTCGGTGACTATCTCGATAGCCGCGTCACGCTCAACCCGGTGACTCACGTCCACCAACTTGCCGTCTACACGACCGGCCAGGGCGGCACGAGCCAGACCTGGCCCGATGCTGGCGGCAATCTCGGCGACGGTGGGATTACTGGAAAATTCCCGGCGGGATCCGTCGGGTAGTGTAATGACCGGCATGTGCTGACTGCGTCCCTGGTTTCAGTGGCGACCGATACGAGTGGCCGCGTAAATTGGGCTCCGGACAAACGGCCCACCACAAGGCGGGCCTGATTGAAACGAGCGTTGGGGCGAAACTGGTAGGCGCGAGTGGGATCGAACCACCGACCACCACCATGTCAAGGTGGTGCTCTACCACTGAGCTACGCGCCTGCATAATTTCGCGGCGCGCAACGTTAGCACAGCTCAGTCGGCGATCACAACAACGTCCGCGGGTCTGTCCGTTCAGCGTACCGCCGCACCGCCCGGTTTATTGGCCAGCAACTGCTTGCCGTGCATGCGGGTCAGCGCCCGGTTCTGCTGGTCGAGGTACTTCAGCCACAGCGGAATGGCATCTTCATAGGGAACGGTGCCGACGCGGCGCATGACAGCCTTGCCCTCAGGGCCGAGAACGAAATTGATGAACTTTTTCACCTCACGATGAGTCTCCGGGTCTTTCGCCTCCATGGCCGAGACCATGTAGAGCGGCCGATACAGCAGGTACTCGCCGTTCTTGATGTTGTCGTAATCGGGCGCCTTGCCATTGAGCTTGAGAACCTTGGCACCCTTGAGGCGGCGGGCGCTGGAAATGCCGGTCATGCCAATGGCGTTCGGATTCTTGACCACGTCACGCTCCAGCGGTCCGGTCGAGTCCAGAACCTTGGTGGCATAGAAATCCTGGTCGTAATTGGTGAAGACAATTTCGCGCAGGGTGCGGCCGACGCCGGAGATCTTGCCTTTGCGCACCAGCAGATCGACGGGCGCATCCTTGCCACCCAACTGTTTCCAGTTGGTAATCTGCCCCAGATACAGCTGCCGCACCTGTTCGAGCGTGATGTTGTCAACCGGATTGTCCTTGTGAACGATGACCGCCAGGGCGTCCCAGCCGACCGGCGTCAGGATGACGCGACGTTCTTCCGGCACCGTGGCCAGGGTGTCGGGATTATCGATGACATGGCGACAGGTGCCGCCGATGTCCACCTGGTTGTTGGCCACTTCACGGATACCCTTGGTGGCGCCACCACCCTTGAAATCGACCTCTATCCCGGTCTTCTTCTTGTAGGCGGCCGCCATTTCCGCCATGAAGGCGTTCTTGGAGATACCGCAGCCCGCCCAAACCAGCTTCTTGGCTGCCTGGGCTTCCATGCCAGATGTCATGATCGTGACGGCCAACGTCCCGGCGGCCGCCATCACGATAAACTTGCGCATAACTACTCTCCTCGGTAAATGGAATTACGGTTCTGGAATGGATGGAGAAAAATGACCCGATCCCCGGCTCCGTTCCTCTCGTAGCGCTTGCACGATCCGCGCCACTGTAATGAAGACTTAACAGTGCTAATAATAGACTAATTCCTTCCCACCCAGATTCCTTCCGGTCAGAAACGGGAAAACTGGCATGAAATATGGAGTATTAGCGTTTACTAATATATAGAGGGGTCTCGCGCGTCTTATTTCCGGGCCGCTTTTTGAACGATCCCGAATTTTCCTGCCCGGATATTGGTCAGCCGGTCGCGTAACGCTGCCGCCTGTTCAAACTCCAGGTTGCGGGCATGCTGGTACATCTGTTTCTGCAGTTTGGTGATGAGTTTGGCGAGCGCCGGCGCCGACAGGGTTTCGTAATCGGCCGCGTCTTCGGCCGCCTGCGGCCAATCGCTGCGTCCGGGCACGGGCGCGCCCGGGACCCCCTCGATCAGGTCTTTGACCGCCTTGCGGATGCTCTGCGGCGTAATGCCGTGCTCGCGGTTATAGGCCTCCTGCCTGACCCGCCGCCGTTCGGTTTCGCCGATCGCCTGCTGCATCGCCGCCGTCGTGCGATCGGCATAGAGAATGGCCTTGCCGCGCACGTGGCGGGCGGCACGACCGATGGTCTGGACCAGTGAACGCGCGGAGCGCAGGAAGCCTTCCTTGTCCGCATCGAGGATGGCCACCAGCGAAACTTCCGGGAGATCGAGGCCCTCGCGCAGCAGGTTGATGCCCACCAGCACATCGAAAACACCGGCGCGCAGATCGCGGATGATCTCGACCCGCTCGACCGTATCGATATCGGAATGCAGGTAGCGCACCCGGACATCGTGTTCATGGAGATATTCCGTGAGGTCCTCGGCCATGCGCTTGGTCAAGGTGGTGACCAGCACGCGTTCCCCGACCTTCGCGCGCTCACGCACCTCGGACAGCAGGTCGTCCACCTGACTGGCAACCGGCCGTATTTCCAGCTGCGGATCCAGCAGGCCGGTCGGCCGGACCAGCTGGTCCACGACCACGCCCTGGCAATGCTCCAGTTCGTAGGGCCCGGGCGTGGCCGAGGTAAAGATGGCCTGTGGCATCAAGCCCTCGAACTCATCGAAGCGCAGCGGGCGGTTGTCGAGCGCCGAGGGCAGCCGGAAACCGTAGGCCACCAGGGTTTCCTTTCTGGAACGGTCGCCCTTGTACATGCCGCCGAGCTGCGGAATGGTGACGTGCGATTCGTCGACCACCAGCAGCGCATCTTTGGGCAGGTATTCAATGAGCGTGGGCGGGGGCTCGCCGGGTTTGCGGCCGGACAGATAACGGGAATAATTTTCGATGCCCGAGCAATAACCCAGCTCGCGCATCATCTCGAGATCATAGAGCGTGCGCTGCTCCAGGCGCTGGGCCTCGACCAGCTTGTCGTGGCGGCGAAGTTCCTCGGCACGTTCACGCAATTCTTCCTTGATGACCGGGATGATCTGGTAGAGCGTTTCCGGCGGGGTGGCGTAATGGGTCTTGGGATAGATAGTGAATCGCGTCAGGCGGCTGACGATCTCGCCGGTCAACGGGTCGAACTCGCTGAGGGCGTCGATGTCGTCGCCGAACAGCCCGATGCGCACGGCCAGGCGCTCCGATTCGGCGGGGTAGATGTCGATGCTGTCGCCGTGCACCCGGAAAGTACCGCGTTGCAGGTCCAGCTCGTTGCGGGTGTATTGCATTTCCGTCAGCCGCCGCAGGATGGCGCGCTGGTCCATGGTGGTGTTCAGCCGCAGGTGCAGGATCATGCCGTGGTAGGCGTCGACGTCGCCGAGGCCGTAGATGGCCGACACCGTGGCGACAATGATGACGTCGGGCCGTTCGAGCAGTGCCTTGGTGGCCGACAACCGCATCTGCTCGATCTGCTCGTTAATGGCGGAGTCTTTTTCGATATAGGTATCGGTCGAGGGGACGTAGGCCTCCGGCTGGTAATAATCGTAGTACGACACGAAATACTCGACCGCGTTGCGCGGAAAGAAATCGCGGAACTCAGAATACAGCTGGGCGGCCAGGGTCTTGTTCGGGGCCAGCACCAGGGTCGGCCGCTGCACGCGGGCAATGACGTTGGCGATCGTGAAGGTCTTGCCGGAGCCGGTAACGCCAAGCAGGGTCTGGAACGCGGACCCGCTCTCCAGCCCGCGGGTGAGCGCCTCGATGGCGGCCGGCTGGTCGCCGGCCGGCGCGAAGCTGCTGGCGAGTTCAAAGTTTTCCGGCATGGCTGCGTCGGGGAGCGAACATCGGGTATAGTAACGCAGATTGCAGTCATTCCTTTTCCCCGCTGATTACGAGGTTTCCTTGTCTGACATACGCCTGGCGCGCCGCGTAGGCCGCATCAAGCCCTCCCCCACCCTCGCCGTCGATGCCCGCGCCAAGGAACTGAAGGCGCAGGGCCAGGACGTGATCGGCCTCGGCGCCGGCGAGCCCGACTTCGATACGCCTGACCACATCAAGGAGGCGGCCATTGCCGCCATCCGCGACGGCTTTACCAAATACACGGCCGTGGACGGAACTCCGTCCCTGAAAAAGGCGATCGTCGACAAGTTCCAGCGCGAAAATGCCCTCCGCTATTCCGCGGATCAGGTGCTGGTCTCGGTGGGCGGCAAACAAAGTTTCTACAACCTGGTCATGGCCCTGCTCGACGAGGGCGATGAAGTCGTGATCCCGGCCCCCTACTGGGTATCGTATCCGGACATGGTGCTGCTGGCCGACGGCACGCCGGTGATCGTGACCGCCGGCATGGACCAGGGATTCAAGGTGCAACCCGAGCAGCTCGCGCGCGCCATCACCGCCAAGACCCGGCTGGTGGTCATCAACAGTCCGTCCAACCCGACCGGCGCCGCCTACACACGCGCCGAACTTGTCGCGTTGGGCGAGGTGCTGCGTCGGCATCCGCAGGTGCTGATCGCGACCGACGACATGTATGAACACATCCTCTGGTCCGGCGAGCCGTTCTGCAACATTGTGAATGCCTGCCCGGATCTGTACGCGCGCACGATCGTGTTGAACGGCGTCTCCAAGGCCTACGCCATGACCGGCTGGCGCATCGGTTATTGCGCCGGACCGGCACCGCTCATCGCGGCCATGAAAAAAATCCAGTCGCAGAGCACTTCCAATCCAACCTCGATCGCCCAGGTCGCCGCCGAGGCCGCGCTCAACGGTGGCAACGACTGCATGGTGCCGATGCTCAAGGCCTTCCGGGAACGTCACGATCATCTGGTCGCACGGCTGAATCGCCTGCCGGGCGTGAAGTGCCTGCCGAACCAGGGCACCTTCTATGCCTTCCCGGATTTCAGTGCAGTCATTCGCCGGCTCGGGCTCAAGAACGACGTGCAACTGGCCGAGCGGATTCTCGATCGCGCGGGGGTAGCACTGGTGCCGGGTTCCGCGTTCGGCGCCGAGGGCCACCTGCGCTTTTCCTATGCCACCTCGATGGAAAACCTGGATGCGGCGCTCGATCGCCTGGAAAAACTGCTGGCGGCCGCGTAATCCGCGCATGAACGCCGGTCGGGCCATGGCCGGGGTTGCGCTGCTGATCTGCTCCGGCATGGCCCCGGCCGAGACCGGCAGCGACCCGGCGGACCTGCGCAACATCAATCAAGGCGATCTGGTCTTTCTGACCAAACCCCCGAAACGTCCGCCGCACCTGCAAGAGATGCGGGTGTTGATCAACGACGACTCGCTTCGGACCGGCTGGGTGCAGACCAGCCAATGCCACTACCGGCTGGACCGCATGCCGGCGCTGCAAGTGGTCTTCGCCCCTGACAAGGTGCGCAAATTGCGCATCCTGCGCACCGAACACATCGGACGCGCCTGGGTCGAGGGCTCCTCGGTGCAGGTCGAGCAGATCGGCGCCAATGCCGTGCTGTGTATCTTCAGCGAAAACCGCACCCTGCACCCCTCCGGCCCGGGCGGTTTCGAATGGCGGGGAGGCCCCTACATGCGCCGCTTCTTCGATGGCTATTTCCCCGTGCATCTCAAACTCAATGTTCTGTACCCGGATTCGATGGTGCTGCTGAGTTCGCTGGAACCCTCCGCGCTGCAATTAAAGTCGGTTCAGCAGCCCGGCCAGATCGATGTGGACGTCTTATTCGAAGGCCGCCTGAATATATTGATGCACTTCACCCCGGCCGCACCCGCCAACCGCCTCGGTTGGTAACCAAAACTGTAACGCCGGCGTTACAATTTCCGGACTGTTCGCGCCGACGATCTTGACGGCCGCGGCTCGCGGCGTAAGATATCGACCGTCGATGTCCGGTCGATCCGGTTCTGCATCAGGGACGGACTGCCGTGGCATCACCAGGGAGGCTTGGACGTGCGTATGGATACGCGGCAGGGTGTTGGTCCTTTTTTTTCTTCTTCTCATTCCGGTTGTCCGTCCGGTTTCACCCTCCACGAGATGCTGGTGGTGTTGGCCATTACCGGCATCCTGGGCGTCAGCAGCGTGTCGCTCGGCGGTGTCGTTCGCGACACACGCCTGAGCACCGGGGCCAACGATCTGATGGCGGCCCTGAGCCTGGCGCGCTCCAGCGCCATTGCCCGTTCGGCCGACGTGGTGGTCTGCCCCAGCGCCGATGGCCGGCAATGCGATGCGGCGGGTGACAGTTATACCTGGTGGCACAACGGCTATCTGGTCTTCGTCGACCGCGATGGCGATCGTCAACCCGACGCCGATGAACCCGTCCTGCTTAATGGACCGGCCAGAACCGGGATAACGCTCCGATCGTCCAAGGCCCGGACGAAGGTGGTTTATCGTCCCAACGGCACGCCCGGTGGCACCAACCTGACGCTTACCTTTTGCCCGCCCGGCGGCTCGACGGCTGGCGCCAGATCCGTGGTCGTCTCCATCATCGGAAGAGCGCGGGTCTCGCGCGCATCGGCAGACCATCTTCCCTGCGATTAGAGGGCAATGACCACCAGATAGTGCATGGCGCCACTTTCTCCGACGCTTCTATTGACCGGGGGGAAGGCAGATCAGTAACATACGCGCCCCACCATTCCCCGGTAGCTCAGTCGGTAGAGCAAGTGACTGTTAATCACTGGGTCGGAGGTTCGAGTCCTTCCCGGGGAGCCAGTTTTTTAGTCTTTTCAGAACAGCCGGATGCCACGCACCCGGTTCAGCCAGGCTTCTCCAGCGTCACGAAGGCCACGGCGTGTTCTTCCTCGTCCGCGAGACTGATGTGGGCAACGGTAACACCGTGCCGTTGCAGGAAGCTCTCGGCTTCACCGCTGAATTCAAGAATTGGCTTGCCGGCCGCGTCGTGCGTCACGCCGATGTGCTTCCACGACAGGCCGTTGGCGAAACCCGTGCCCATGGCCTTGGCGGCTGCCTCCTTGGCGGCAAAGCGGCGCGCCAGGAAGTGGGCCGGTTTTGCGTTCAGGCGAAACTCTTCAAACTCGTCCGCGGTCAGAATGCGCTCGGCAAACCGCTCGCCAAAGCGCTGCAGATCCTGTTCCATGCGTCCGACCCGGACGATGTCGGTGCCGATGCCGAAAATCATGTGCGGGGGAGAATCATCAGCCGTTTCATCTCGCGCACGGCTTCGCCGAGGCCGGTAAAGATGGCGCGCGCAACGATGGCGTGACCGATATTGAGTTCGCTGATGCCCGGGATGGCCGCGATCGACTGCACGTTGTGGTAGTTCAGGCCGTGGCCGGCATTCACCTGCAGGCCCAGCGCCAGGCCCTGCTGCACGGCGCGCTCGATGCGCGTCAGCTCACTGCGCCAGGCATCACCCTCGGCATCGGCATAGTGACCGGTGTGGATTTCGATGACCGGCGCGCCGGTGCGGGCCGCTGCCTCGATCTGGCCGGGATCGGCGTCGATGAACAACGACACGCGGATACCCGCGTCGGCCAGTTGCCGGCAGACGGTCGTCAGGCGCTTTTCCTGGGACAGGACGTCCAGACCGCCCTCGGTGGTGAGTTCTTCGCGCCGCTCCGGGACCAGACAGCAGTCTTCCGGACGGATCCGGCCGGCATAGCTTGCCATGTCGTCGGTCGCCGCCATTTCCAGATTCATGCGCGTCAGCAGTGTCTGCCGGAGGATTTCGACGTCGCGTTCCTGGATGTGGCGGCGGTCTTCGCGCAGGTGCAGGGTGATGGCGTCGGCGCCGGCCTGCTCGGCCTCGCGCGCGGCCTGCACCGGGTCCGGATAACGGGTGTGCCGTGCTTGCCGCAGCGTGGCGACGTGATCGATGTTGACGCCCAGCCGAATCACGGCGCGACCTGCGGTTCACGCGAGGAAACGAACGGGGCGACTACCTGCCGGAAGAGTTCGCGTGTGTGCAACGGCCGTCCGTCGAGCTGGCGCGCCAGCATGGCACGCAACAGTGCCTTCGCCTCGCGCAGCGACCGGGGGTCGTCCAGCACCTCACGGTGCAACGCCAACAGGCTGCTCCCGTGCAGACGGATGCCGTCGCCCGGTCGATGCCGGCCGGCCATCGCCAGGCGCGTGGGTCCGCGGTCCGGCCGATAGAGATACAACGCCAGCGGATCGACGGATTCATGTGTCTCGACATCGTGATCGAGCACCAGACCGTAGCCGGTTTCGCGCAACAGCGTTTTCTCGAACAGTCGCAGGACCGTCTCCGCCGTTGCCGGACGGTCGCGCAGGCCGTCGAGCGCCTGACGGTAAGCGGCGAACAGCTGCTCGTGCGGATCGTGCTTATGCAGAAGCCGCCACAGGAGTTCGTTCAGGTAAAACCCGCAATACAGAATGGCACCGCTCAGGGGATAGCCCGCTCCTTCCGTCTCGGCACCGGTCAGAATCGGCAACTCGCCGCGGCCCATCCAGTCGATCAATAACGGCTGGAACGGTTTGAGGATGCCGCGCCACGGGCTCGACGGGCGGCGCGCGCCCTTGGCGAGCAACCCCAGGCGGCCGTGGGCCGGCGTCAGCACATCCAGGATCAGGCTGGTCTCGCTGTAATCGCGGTGGTGAAGGATGAAGGCCGGTTGCCCCTGCACGTGCATGGCTAGGCGTCCTCCGCGTAGCCCAGGCTGCGCAACTCGCGCGCGCTGTCCGCCCAGCCGCGCCTGACCTTGACCCAGAGGTTGAGATGGACCGGAAATCCGAACAGCGTCTGCATCGCCAGCCGGGCGCGTTGACCGATCTGCTTCATCTGCGCGCCGCCCTTGCCGATCAGGATCGCCTTCTGGCCCTCTTTCGTCACCACGATGGTTGCTTCGATGTGAACACCGCCGCGCTGGCGGCGGAAACGTTCGACGTGCACCGCCGTATCATACGGAACTTCCTGGCCGACGCTACGGAAGATCTGTTCGCGGATGAATTCGGCGGCCAGAAAACGTTCGCTCTTGTCGGTGAGCGTGTCCGGCGGATACAGCGCCGGCTGCACCGGCAGGAACGGCAACAAGGCACGCTCCAGGGCGTCGAGGTTTTCGTCCTTCAGGGCCGAGATCGGCACCACCGCGGCAAATTCGTGCCGGCGCGCGCAGGACTCGATCAGCGGCAACAGCTCGCCGCGGCGGTGCAGACGATCGATCTTGTTGATGGCCAACACCACCGGGCAGCCGGCGTTGCGCACCTGTTCGAGCGGGTAGTCGTCATCCGCCTTCCAGCCGCTGGCGTCGATCACCAGCACCGCGGCATGCACGCCCTCCAGACTGCCGGTGGCGACGCGGTTCATGTAGCGGCTGAGCGTCCGTCCGGCGGGCGGGTGCAGGCCAGGGGTATCGACGTACACGATCTGGGCGTCGGGCCGCGTATGCACGCCCAGGATGCGGAAGCGCGTCGTCTGCGGTCTTCGCGAGGTGATGCTGACATGGGCGCCGGCGAGCCGGTTGACCAGCGTGGATTTGCCGGTGTTGGGTCGCCCAAGGACCGCCACCCAGCCGCTGCGAAACTGGTTCATCGATCGTGAAGACGTTCGAGCGCCAGTGCCGCGGCCTGCTGCTCGGCGATGCGGCGGCTGTTGCCTTCGCCGCGAACCAGGTCGTCCAGCGCATCGATCCGGCACTCCACCACAAAGCGCTGGTTGTGGGCGTCGCCGCTGACCTGGGTCACGACGTATTCCGGCGTCGGCAGCGAACGTTTCTGGAGATACTCCTGCAGGCGGGTCTTCGGATCCTTGGGAACGGCGCGCGGGTCGAGACGCTCCAGGCTGTCGTGGTAACGTGACGCAATGACCCGGCGGGCCTCGTCTAGACCACCGTCAAGATAAATGGCGCCGAACACCGCTTCCAGGGCGTCCGCCAGGATCGAATCGCGATCAAAGCCGCCACTGCGCAACTCGCCCTCGCCCAGCTGCAGGTGCTGGCCGAGCGCGAGCTCGCGGGCGAGGGCGGCGAGTGACGGCTTGTTGACGAGGCTGGCCCGCAGGCGGGTGAGGTCGCCTTCGCTTAATTCCGGAAAGCGGTCGTACAGAAGCGAGGAGATAACGAGATTGAGGACGCTGTCGCCGAGAAATTCAAGACGTTCGTTGTTGTCGCTGCCGCGGCTGCGGTGGGTCAGGGCGCACGCCAGCAGCGACGGCTCGCGGAAACGGTATTGCAGCAGCCGCAACAACGCCTCGGGAAGTTCAGCCGTCCGCCTTGACCTGTTTGTCATGCTTGAACTTGAGCAGAAGATTTACGTTCCCGAACACCGGGACCTCCACTTCGTAGTGGATCTTGATCAACCGGAAGTTGCCGCGTTTTTCAAGTTTGAGATCCTGTTTGAGATTGATGTGCGTAATGTTGTCGATGTCAAAACGCTTGTCCAGCGAGAGGATGAGGTCGTCGCGGGTCATGCTGCCGGCATCGCTTTGCTTGGCCAGGTTGTCGAGCGTGGACTTGACCTTGAAGTCGGCCATGTACGGCGGAAACAACAGGATGCCCAGATAGACCACGAAGCCGATGACCACAAAGACAAACAGCATGCCCCACATGGTCATGCCGCGCTGACGATTCGGTGTGTTCATGTCTTTTTCTCCTCAACGAATACTCGTTCCCATGCGATCCCAGGCGATGCGCTGCCAGAACCAGGCGTCGCGTTGTGACCAGTCCAGGCTGAACCAGATCAGGAACGCCCGGCCGACCAGATTGCGGTCGGGGACGAACCCCCAGAAACGACTGTCGTTGCTGTGATCACGGTTATCACCCAGCACAAAATACTGCCCTTCCGGCACAGTGAATTCATTCGGGCCCTGGTCGGGGCGTTCGGTGACCAGGATATCGTGCCGGACACCGAGGACATTCTCGGTCACGCGCACGGCCGAACCGCCCAACTCTGCCAGATATGGCCCCGGGTACGGCCGCTGACCTTCATAGTCCAGCGGCTTGCCGTTCACGAATACCCGCTTGTCTTTATATAGGATACGGTCGCCGGGAATGCCAATGATGCGCTTGATGTAATTGGTCGAAGGCTCGCTCGGGAAGCGGAATACGGCCACGTCGCCGCGTTTTGGCTCGCCGAGCCCGACCAGCTTGACGTGCAGGATGGGCAGACGAACCCCGTAACTGAACTTGTTGACCAGGATGAAATCGCCGTCGAACAGATTGGGCATCATCGAGGCCGACGGGATGCGGAACGGTTCGACCAGGAACGAGCGCAGCAGGAAAACAATCAGGATGACCGGAAAGAACGCACGCGCGTATTCGACATAGACCGGTTCACGGCCCTGCGGGCCGCGCCGGCGCGCAAACAACGCCCGGTCCAGGCCCCAGATCAGACCGGTGGCCAGCAACAGCAGGAACAGGATCAGTGCAAAATCCATGGTTATTTCTGATCGACGCGCAGCACGGCCATGAAGGCCTCCTGCGGGATCTCCACACTGCCAAATTGTTTCATGCGTTTCTTGCCTTCCTTTTGCCGATCGAGCAGTTTGCGTTTACGGCTTACGTCGCCACCGTAGCACTTGGCCGTGACATTCTTGCGCAGCGCCTTGACGGTCTCGCGGGCGATAACCTTGGAACCGATGGCGGCCTGCAGGGCCACGTCGAACATCTGCCGCGGGATCAGCTCGCGCAGCTTGGCCACCAGGTCGCGCCCGCGATAGGCCGACTGTTCCCGGTGCACGATGGTCGACAGCGCGTCCACTTTATCGCCGTTGATCAGCACGTCAAGCTTGACCAGGTCCGTGGGCCGGAACTCGACAAAGTCGTAATCCAGCGAGGCATAGCCGCGCGACACGGACTTGAGGCGGTCGAAGAAATCCATGACCACCTCGTTGAGCGGCAGTTCCCAGGTGAGGATGGTCTGGCGACCGTGGTAGAGCAGGTTTTTCTGGATGCCGCGCTTCTCGATACACAGGCCGATGACATCGCCGACGTAGTCCTGTGGCACCAGGATGGTGGCACGGATGATCGGTTCGCGCAGTTCCTCAACCTGGGATGGGTCAGGGAGCTTGGCCGGGTTATCGACCAGCAACAGATCGCCCGAATTCAGTTTCACCTCGTATACCACGGTCGGCGCGGTGGTAATCAGATTCAGCCCGTACTCGCGCTCGAGCCGTTCCTGGATGATCTCCATGTGCAGCATGCCGAGAAAGCCGCAGCGAAAACCGAAACCGAGCGCCTGCGAGCTCTCCGGTTCGTAGTGCAGCGAGGCGTCGTTGAGCTGCAACTTGCCGAGCGCATCGCGAAACAGCTCGTAGTCGGCGGCATCGACGGGATAGAGCCCGGCAAACACACGCGGCTTGATCTCCTTGAAACCGGGCAACGGCTGGCTCGCCAGGCGGTGGACGTGCGTGATGGTGTCACCGACGCGCGCGCCGCGCACGTCCTTGACACCGGCGATCACGTAACCGACCTCACCGGCGGTCAGCGTCTCGACCGGACGCCGTTTAGGGGTGAATACCCCGACCTGTTCCACCTGGTAATCGCGGCCGCTGGCCATGAGCCGGATCTTTTCCTTGGCCTTGAGCGTGCCTTGCATGACACGGACGAGCGAAATGGTGCCAAGGTAATTGTCGAACCACGAATCGACGATCAGCGCCTGCAACGGTGCTTCGGCGTCGCCGGTCGGCGGCGGGATGCGCTGCACGATCGACTCCAGGATCTCGCCGATGCCGATGCCGGTCTTGGCGCTGGCGCGAACCGCGTCCTTGGCCGAAATGCCGATGATGTCCTCGATCTCGGCGATGACGCGCTCAGGGTCGGCCGCCGGCAGGTCGATTTTGTTCAGGACCGGCACAATCTCGAGATCGAGTTCCGAGGCCGTGTAAGAATTGGCCACGGTCTGCGCCTGCACGCCCTGTGCGACATCCACCACCAGCAGCGCGCCTTCGCAGGCCGTCAGCGAGCGCGACACCTCGTAGGAGAAGTCCACGTGGCCCGGGGTATCGATCATGTTGAGACGGTAGGTCTGGCCGTCACGCGCCTGGTAATCCAGCGCCACGCTCTGCGCCTTGATGGTAATGCCGCGTTCGCGTTCAAGGTCCATCGAATCGAGCACCTGCGCCTGCATCTCGCGGCTCTGCAGGGCACCACAGTGTTCGATAAAGCGATCGGCCAGCGTCGACTTGCCGTGGTCGATGTGGGCGATGATCGAGAAATTGCGGATCAGCCGGGGATTCATGCTGATGGGGCGGGAACCGCGCGCAGGTGTGGAGTTAACGACATGAAAAAGGCGCCGGTGGCGCCAGGGTGGCGGGTTATGCGACGCGCCAGAGAATACTCGATTTTCCCGGGTGTATAAACCACAGTTTCAGGAGTCGGGACGGACCACGAGAAACTGCGCCTTCTCCCCGCGGCGGATACGCAGCAGCAACACCGGCCGTTGGCGGGGGTGATGGAGGACCAGCCGGTGAAAATCGCTGACCGAGGCCACGCGCTGGCCGGCCACCTCCAGGATCAGGTCCCCCGGCAACAGTCCCGCGTCCCGGGCCGGTCCTTCATCGACACCGTCGACGTGCACGCCGCCCTCGAAGCCCAGGCGGCGACGCAGCGCGGCCGGCGGCTCGGACAGCGCCAGCCCCAGGCGCTCGACCGTGTTCCCGGCCGCGCGCGCCGGGCCGGTGTCGACGCGGGCGGCGGGCCGGTCATCGCGCAGCTCGCCGATACGGATGTTCACGACGCGCAAACCCTGGCCGTGCCGGTGCACGCGCAACTCGGCCCGGGTCCCGGGCGGCGTCAGCCCCACCAGCGGCGCCAGGTCGCTGTCATTGCGGATCGCACGGCCCTGGTAGGCGACCACGATGTCGCCGATCAGCAGCTCCGATTTCGAGGCGGGTCCGCCGATGGCAATGTCGGCGACCAGGGCGCCGCGCGGTGAATCGAGACCGAAGGCGCTGGCGAGATCCTGCGTCACATCCTGCAAGCTCACGCCGATCCAGCCGCGACGCACGCGCCCCTGGCGTTTGAGCTGGTCGGCGATCGACATGGCGAAATCAATCGGGATGGCGAACGACATGCCGTTGAAACCGCCGTCGGCACTGACGATCTGGGCATTGATGCCGATCACCTCGCCGCGCAGGTTGAACAGCGGGCCGCCGGAATTGCCGGGGTTGGTGGCCACGTCGGTCTGCAGAAACGAGACGTAACTCTCGCGCGGCAACGTGCGATTCTTGGCCGAGACAATGCCGCTGGTCACGGAGTTCACAAAACCGAACGGCGATCCGATCGCCAGCACCCATTCGCCGACCGCCAGCTGTTTGGGATTGCCAAGCGTCACCTTCGGCAGTCCCGTGGCCGGGATCTTGAGCAGGGCGACGTCGCTGCGCGGATCGGCGCCGATCAGGCGCGCCCGGAATTCACGCCGGTCGTTGAGGCGCACGACGATCTCGCGCGCATCGGCCACCACGTGCGCGCAGGTCAGAATGTAACCATCGTCGGAAATGATGAACCCGGAACCGAGCGAACTGCCACCGCCCTCCTCTGGATCGGACTTCGGCGGGATCGGGTACGGCCCACCCGGACGCACGCCGGGCGATACGCCGTCACGCGTCAGCCGTTGCGTGGTACTGATGTTGACCACGGCGATGGTGTGCTTCTGCGCCAGACGGGTAAAGTCCGGCAGTTCACGTGCGGCCACGGAACCGGTCGTCAGGACCAGTGTCAGCAACAGCCAGGCAGGACGCAGGCGCATGGTTCCTACGGCGAAGCGACGCGGGCCTTGGCCGGCACCAGGGCGCCGGCGAAACGACGCACCGTCTCGGCCGGCACCTCACCGACGACCGTCACCTGATGACCGCTCACCTGCCGACCATAGGCATGCACCGCCCCCAGGCGACTCGGTCCCTGCATGGCGCCGCGCTCCGGCAGGCGCTCCACGAACACCGATACCGTCGCCAGACCGTCGCTGTAGACCAGATGTTCGACCGCGACCTGGCGGACGGGGGAGCGGCGATGGACGTGACTGGCCAGCCGGAAACCCGGAGGCAGTGGCCGGACGTCCCAGCGCGGCGCGCCGGCGGCCGCCGGCGGATCAAGCGTCTCGCGATGCCAGCGATAGCCGCGCGCCTGGGTCTGCGGTTTGAGCGCCTCGGCCGAAACCTCGCGGCCGGTCAGCAGGTGGGTAAACATGAATTGCTCCAGCATCTGGCCCTGTGGATCGAGCAGGTCCGAACGCAGCAACAGACCGGTCTGGCGATCGGCCCACAACCGGTAGCCGAATCGCAAGGCATCGCGTGGCTCGATCAGCACCAATTGAGCCTCACGTCCGGCCACCCGTCCGTGACCGCCGAGGCTGAGACGGTAATACCGTTCCATGATCGCCAGCCGTTCGGGAAGGATGGCGGGAAAACCGGCACGGCTGGTCTTGCGGTGCTCGGCCACCACCGAATTTTCATCCGGCAGATAGCAAACCACCATCTGGTCGGTGCGAATGATCTCGCGCGGCGTGCCGGTCAGCGAAATCAGTCGTTCACGCCGGTGCTGGCCCTCCACCTTGTGGACGATGCGCAGTGTTTCCAGTTGCCGACCGCGCAGGTAGACAAACACGCCGTCGTAATCCTGGTTGCGGGCGGCGTCGTTGATGCGCATCAGCCAGTCCGCCGCCCCTGCGCGTCCTGCGATGTCCATGGATGGACGAGTGTCCTGAGAGACAGGATGTCGGGAAGGACCGCTCGCGGCATTGGTACTTCCCGGTACAGCAGACGCACGATCGGCCGCGACGGCCGGGGCGATCACCGCCAGCAGCGTCGCCAGCCACAGGAATCGTCCAATCATTTCGTCCGCGCGTCGTTGCCCTGGCTGACGGTGCGCACGTAGGGAAACATGCCGCCGACGCTGTTGCTGGAGGAGAACTCGTTATGCTCGACAAGATAGACATTCAGGTGACGGGTCTGCTCCGGCGGGCGGTTCTGCCACTGCGCAGAGGCCGTCCGTGGCGGCGCTGTCGGGGCCGTGGCCACGGTTCCGGGCACACCATCGGGGCTCAGCCCGGGAAGGAACTGGATCCCGACCAGCGCGATCACGGCCACGGAGGCGGCGATGGCCAGCGTGCCACCCAGGCGGGCGAGACGACGCGGCCGGCGAACAGGCGCCAACGCGCGCAGCCCGGCACCGACCCGCTCGGCAAAACCGCGCGGCGCCATCGTCTCCAGTTCATGACGAATCGCTTCGCGGGCCAAGTGGTAGCGCTCCCAGCGGGCACGCAGTTGCGGATTTTTTTCCAGATCTTCGATGAGCGCGCGCTCTTCGAAGCGGTTCAGCTCGTCATCCATCCAGGCAGACATTTTCTCGTTCATGGACACCCCGTCAATGCACAGCTTATCTTTCAAGTAATGGTTTCAATTCCCGGTCGATCGCTTCGCGCGCCCGAAAAATCCGCGAGCGCACCGTACCGATTGGACAATCCATGGCCTCGGCTATCTCCTCGTACGACAGGCCCTCGAGTTCGCGCAGGGTTACGGCCGTGCGCAGGTCCTCGGGCAGCGCCGCCAGCGTCTGGCGGATGGTGGTGGCAATCTCGTCGGTCAACAACTGCCGTTCCGGGGTGGCCGATTCCCGCAGCGGCTCGCCGATGGCCAGCAGTTCGGCGCCCTCGATTTCCAGGTCGGACCCCGGTGGCCGCCGACTAAGCGATTCCAGGTAATTCTTGGCGGTGTTCACCGCAATCCGGTACAACCAAGTATAGAAGGCGCTATCGCCGCGGAACCCGCCCAGCGCCCGGTAAGCGCGGATGAAGGCCTCCTGGGACACGTCCTCGACTTCCGTCCGGTCGCGAACATATCGGCCGATCAGCTTGGCCACCTTATGCTGGTACTTGCGCACCAGCAGATCGAAGGCGCTGGTATCGCCGCGCTGGGCCCGCGCCACCAAGGCCTGGTCTGCCTGCCGCTCAGTCACCGACAGACATCCTGAACGCCGTATTCCCCAATCAAATTCTCCATGATCACAGACCGGTATCGGCGCGAAAAGTTCTTGAATTGATGGCTGTTCAGGGGCGCTCACCGACCGGGTCCCGGCGGCCCGTATGATAGGATAAGCCGCATTTAGAACCTAACCTGGCCGCGCATGCCTTCAACGACCACGGATGTGCTGATCGTCGGCGGCGGCATCGCCGGCGCCAGCCTGGCCCTGCGGCTCGCCGACCAGGCGCGCGTCACCCTGCTGACCAAATCGAGCCTGACCGAAGGGTCCAGCCTGTACGCCCAGGGCGGCGTGGCGGCGGTTCTCGATCCGCGCGAAGACTCCTTCGAATCGCATATTGAGGACACCCTCAACGCCGGCGCCGGGCTCTGCCACCGCAAGACGGTCGAATTTGTGGTCCGCCGCGGGCCAGCCGCCATCGACTGGCTGGTCCAGCAGGGGGCGCAGTTCACCGCCGCCGAGGAGTTGAACGGTCCGCCCTTTCACCTCACCCGCGAAGGCGGCCACCGCCATCGCCGGGTGGTACACGCCGCCGATGCCACCGGCCGCGCCATCGAAACCGCGCTGATCGAGCGGCTGCGCGCGCACCCGAACGTGCGCCTGCTCGACAATCACATCGCCGTTGACCTCATCACCCGCCGCAAGCTGCGTCGCGGCCGCGACAACCGCTGCCTCGGGCTGTATGTGCTCGACAAGGGCCGCGGCCGGGTGGAAACGTTGGCCGCCCGCCTGGTGGTACTCGCCACCGGCGGGGCCTCCAAGGCGTACCTCTACACCAGCAATCCGGACACCTCGACCGGCGACGGCATTGCCATGGCCTGGCGCGCGGGTTGCCGGGTCGCCAACATGGAGTTCGTGCAGTTTCATCCGACCTGTCTGTGGCACCCGCACGCCAAGAGCTTCCTGATCACCGAGGCGGTGCGCGGCGAGGGCGGCCGGCTGACCTTGCCGAACGGCCGACCCTTCATGCAGGAGCACGACGCGCGCGGTGAACTGGCGCCGCGCGACATCGTCGCCCGCGCCATCGACTTCGAGATGAAACGCGGCGGACTCGACTCTGTGCATCTCGACATCAGCCACAAGCCGGCCGAATTCATCCGCAGCCATTTCCCGACCATCCACGCCAAGTGCCTGTCGCTCGGCTATGACATGACCCGCGATCCGATTCCGGTGGTGCCGGCCGCGCACTACACCTGCGGCGGCATCATGACCGATCTCCACGGCCGTACCGACCTGGCCGGTCTCTACGCCATCGGCGAGTGCGCCTTCACCGGCCTGCACGGCGCCAACCGCCTGGCCAGCAACTCGCTGCTCGCCTGCCTGGTGTTCGCCGAGTCGGCGGCCGAGGACATCCGCCAGGCACTGGCCGCGGGCATCAAGACCAGCAACGAACTGCCGCGCTGGGACGAGAGTCGCGTCACCGACGCCGACGAACAGATCGTCGTGTCGCACAACTGGGACGAGCTGCGCCGGGCCATGTGGGACTACGTTGGTATCGTGCGCACCGGCAAGCGGCTGGAACGGGCCCGCCACCGGATCGCGATGCTGCAGGAAGAGATTCGCGAGTACTACTCAAACTTCAAGATCAGCAACGATCTGATCGAATTGCGCAACCTGGTAACGGTGGCGGAACTGATCGTGCGCTGCGCCATGGCCCGCAAGGAATCGCGCGGCTTGCATTTCACGCGCGACTATCCCAAGCCCGCAACCCGCACCCCGCCGCGCGACACGATCCTCAATCCGGCGACGAACGCCGCCGCAGCGCGACGCGTAAGCGCCTGAAGCAGTCGGCCGGAACGGCGTCGGCCGGAATGACCAGACGCCGCCACCAAAATCCGCCAGGCGGCCGCCAGTGCAGCCACACGATGGCGGCCAGCACCGCGCCTTGCCGAAGCTGTGCGCTTTGCCAGCGACCGCTCTTGCCGATGCGCAGCTCAACGTCGCCTTCATGATCGATGCGGATGGCGGTCACGGCGCGCCCGCCGCGCCGCCAGGCGATTTGCCACAGACCATCGGCCAGACCCGCCAACAGCACGACCGACAGCAATACCCGCCAGACCCAGGCGAGCGGTATCAGAAACAGGATCAGGACAGCGCCGCCGTAAATCAGCAGCCACAAGAGCGTCAGCCAGAATGAGCGGCCGAGCTCGCAGCGTACTGTGTCAGCGGAGGCGTTGGACAAGCGACAGCAACTCCGGATCGGCCGGATCGGCCTGGCCCTGCAGACAGGTCAGCAACTCACTGTCGGGCATGTCGAGCAGCCGCGACAGGGCCGCACGTCCGGCGCCATCCAGTTCCCGGTAATGGTCGTTGACGAAGCGGCCGAGCAGGAGATCGAGCTCCAGCATGCCCCGCCGGCAACGCCAGCGCAGCCGGGAGAAATCGCGATCGTCCGGGTCAGACAACAACGGCTCGTCCATCACAGCACCCGTCTGGCGAGCATCTGCTTGATGCGACCGATGGCCTTGCTGGGATTGAGTTCCTTCGGGCAGACATCGGTGCAGTTCATGATGGTGTGACAACGGAATAGTTTGTACGGATCTTCCAGGTCGTCGAGCCGCTCGGCCGTGGCCTGATCGCGGCTGTCGGCCAGGAAGCGCCACGACTGCAACAGTGCCGCCGGACCGAGGAAACGGTCCGGGTTCCACCAAAATGAAGGGCAGGCGGTCGTGCAGCAGGCGCACAGGATGCATTCATAGAGCCCATCGAGGCAGTCCCGTTCTTCGGGTGACTGCAAGCGCTCCATCTCCGGCTCCGGGTCGTTGTTGATGAGCCAGGGCTTAGCCGCGCGGTACTGGTTGTAAAACTGGGTCAGGTCCACGATCAGGTCGCGCACCACCGGCAGACCAGGCAGGGGTCGCAGTGCGATCGGCTGGCCCAGGTCGGCAATCGGCAGGATGCAGGCCAGGCCGTTGCGGCCGTTGATATTCATGGCATCCGATCCGCATACGCCTTCACGGCAGGAACGGCGGAAGGACAGCGTCGCATCCTGCTGCTTAAGCAGCATGAGCGCATCCAGCAGCATCACCGCGCCGCAATCGTCCGGCAACGAATAGTCCTGCATGCGCGGCGCGCGGTCCGTCTCGGGGTTGTAGCGATAGATCGAAAATTTCATATGATCTTTGGTAACCGCGGATGAACGCAGATGGAATTAACGCAGATTAACGCGGATAAGTTCATGGGGTTTGGTCATTAGACGTGATTAGTCAATTTCATCTGCGTTTATCCGCGGTTAAATCTGCGTTCATCTGCGGATAAGACAATATTAGTAAACCCGCTCCTTCGGCGGGAAGGGATCAACGGTCAGCGGTTTCATGCGCACTGGCTTGTAGTCGAGCCGGCGACCGTCACGGTTGTAGAGCGTGTGCTTGAGCCATTGCATGTCATCGCGCTTCGGAAAATCGAGGCGCGTGTGGGCGCCGCGCGATTCCTGGCGGGCGGCCGCCGAATGGATGGTCGCCAGCGCCACGTCCATGAGGTTTTCCAGTTCCAGTGCCTCGATGCGTGCGGTGTTGAACACCCGGCTGTGATCGCGCAGCACGGTATCCGGAAGCCGGCGCGCCAGTGCCTCCAGTTTTTTGATTCCCTCCGCCATGACCTTCCCGGTGCGGAACACCCCACAGTGCTTTTCCATCAGGCGTTGCATCTCGTCGCGCAGGACATCGACAGACTCGCCGTCGCCCTTCCGGTCCCAGCGTCGCAACCGTTCCAGCACGGCATCGACCGCCGCGTTCGGCGTGGGCCGGTGGTAGCGGTATTCCTTCAATATTTCGAGAATGTGGTTGCCAGCGGCACGGCCGAACACCACGATGTCCAATAATGAGTTTCCACCCAGACGGTTGGCCCCGTGGACCGACACGCAGGCACATTCGCCGGCTGCGTACAGGCCAGGCACCGGCTCCTCGGGACCAGTCTGCACCGGCGCCACCACCTGCCCGAAACGGTTGGTGGGTATGCCGCCCATGCTGTAGTGCGCGGTCGGGTAGACCGGGATCGGACCTTCAATCGGATCGACGCCGGCAAATCGTCGCGACAGTTCACGGATACCCGGCAGGCGCTTTTTGATCACCTCTTCACCCAGGTGATCGACCTTGATCAGGATGTGATCTTTTTTCGGACCGCAACCGCGGCCCTCCTCCACCTCGGTGTAAATCGCGCGCGCGACCACGTCGCGCGACGCCAAGTCCTTGGCGTGCGGCGCGTAGCGTTCCATAAAGCGCTCGCCGCTACCATTAATGAGGTAGCCGCCTTCGCCGCGCACGCCTTCCGAGATCAGGATACCAATGCCGGCGATACCGGTTGGGTGAAACTGCACGAACTCCATATCCTGCAGCGGAATACCGGCGCGCAGCGCCATGGCCATACCGTCGCCGGTGTTGATGTGGGCATTGGTGGTGGTCCGGTATATCCGTCCGGCCCCACCGGTGGCCAGCAGCGTCGCCTTGGCCTCGATCAGCAACGGTTCGCCGGTCTCGATCTCGATGGCCACGGCACCGAGACAGTAGCCGTCGGTGTCCATGACCAGGTCGAGGACAAAGTATTCATCAAAGAAATGCGTGCGTGCCTTCAGGTTCTGCTGGTACAGGGCATGCAACATGGCGTGGCCGGTACGATCAGCGGCGGCGCAGGTGCGCGACGCCTGCTCGCCGCCGTAGTTCTGGCTCTGACCGCCGAAGGCGCGCTGGTAGATGCGTCCGCCGTCCAGGCGCGAGAACGGCACGCCGAAATGCTCCAGCTCGACCACCAGCCGCGCGGCGGCGCGGCACATGTATTCGATCGCGTCCTGATCGCCGAGATAATCGCTGCCCTTGACGGTGTCGTACATATGCCAGTGCCAGTTGTCCGGCGACACGTTGGCCAGCGCCGCATTGATGCCGCCCTGGGCGGCAACCGTATGCGATCGGGTCGGGAAGACTTTGGACACCACCGCCACGTGCGCCTCGGCCTGCGACAACTGCAACGCGGCGCGCAGGCCGCCGCCACCGGCGCCGATAACAAGCGCATCGAAACGACGCCGCGCGATGCGGCTCACGGGCCGCCACCCACGGACAGCAACAGTTGCACACACCACAGCGCCATGGACATCAGGCCCAAGGCAGTGGCCAGGTAGCAAATGAAACGCCATGGCGTGGAGCGCAGGTAATCGATAAACACCGAGCGCAATCCGGTCCAGGCATGGATCAGCAGGCTGGCAAAGGCCAGGGCCCAGGCGATGCGCACCGGCCCCTGGCCGAACCACGTGCGCCAGGCGGTGAAATCGGCGGGCGGATCAATCCCCAGACGGACCATCACGTAGAGGAGGAACCCGGCCAGATAGAGGGCGGTGGTGCGTTGCAACAGCCATTCCGTGAAGCCGCTGTGCGCGCTCGGGTTGGGTCTGGCCGTTTTCACGCCAGCCACCCCACCGCCACCACGGTCAGCAACGAGGCGGCGAATACCAGCCAGGCACTGAGCCGCGCCTGTACCCTTTCCATGCCGATCTCGACATCCAGCAACAGGTGGCGCAACCCGGAAAAGAAATGTTGCGCGACCAGCCACAGCGCCAGCAACGACAGCACCTGCCCGGTTGGGTGGCGCAGCAGTACGCGAACGTTTTCAAAACCGGCCGGGTCGCGCAGACTTTCCTGCAAGAGATAAAGAAAAAACGGGAACACCAGCACCAGCAGAACGCCGGTGAGCCGGTGCACGATGGAGACCACACCGGTAACCGGCAGACGAATGACAAACAGATTGAGATGGACCGGACGCTTGTTGTTCTTGCCCATGCTGATCAGTGTAATCCTCCGTGACGGGCAAACCAGTCTGTTATGATCGGCCGCACAGACCGCCTATTTCCCAGAGAGTCTATACGTGAATCCCGATTGGCGCACATTCCTGGCCGCCGCCGGCGGCGTCCCTGATGAGCACGGCATCCTGCACTTCGGCAACCCGGCGGAAGAACGCCGCGCCGCCGCCGACGGCCAGGTACGGGTCGATCTGTCGCACCTCAGCCTCTTGCGCGTCGGCGGTGCCGACGCCGTAACCTTTCTGCAAGGCCAGCTCAGCAACGATGTGCGCCAACTGACCGCCGAGCAAGGTCAATTGAGCAGCTACTGCACCCCCAAGGGACGCATGCTGGCCGTCGTCCGGCTGATGCGCGACGGCGACGACATGCTGCTGCAGCTACCCGCCGAGCTGGCCGCTTCGATCCAGCAACGGCTGAAGATGTTCATCCTGCGTTCGAAGGTTACTGTCGAGCCAGCCGCTGACCGCGTTGCTGTCGGCCTGAGCGGGCCCGCGACCACCGATATCGTTTCCTCTCATTTCGGTTCCGCACCGGCCACCGCCCATGCCTGTCTGCGTCGGCAAGGCGTGATCGTCATGGCCCTGCCCGGCATCCACCCGCGTTACCAGATCATCGGCCCGGTTGAGGCAATCACCGCCGTCTGGCACAACCTGTCCGCGAACACGCGACCCTGCGGTTATCCCGTCTGGCGCTGGCTGGACATAGCAGCCGGCGTACCATCGGTCTGGTCATCCACCAGCGAAGCCTTCGTTCCACAAACGACCAACCTGGAATTGCTCGGTGGCGTGAATTTCAAAAAAGGCTGTTACCCGGGGCAGGAGATCGTCGCGCGCATGCAATACCTCGGCAAACTCAAACAGCGCATGGTCCACGGTCACGTGGATGGCGACCGCGCACCCTTGCCGGGCGATCCGGTGTTCACGCCGTCCTACGGAGATCAACCGGCCGGCACCGTGGTCGATGCCCAACCATCGCCGATAGGATCGAGGCGAGGGCCGCGCGCCAGGGATGGCGCGTCTGCGGCATCGCCGCCGGGCGGCTTCGATCTGCTGGTCGTGGCGCCGATCGAAAGCGCGTCCAGTCACGAAGTGCGACTACTGACACCGGACGGACCTGTCCTCACGCTGTCTGCTCCGCCCTATCCACTCGTCACCGGCGCCCCCATCGACGGCCACTGACCACCGACCCTTTCAGAGCTACCTAACTAAAATTTCGTGACAGCTTGGTGAAAAAATCTGCGCCATGGCTGGCAGATTAATGACTGTGCAAGC
>CAKKRZ010000061.1 GCA_919902925.1 Acidiferrobacterales bacterium
TGCCGCTGCACGTGTGGCTGCCGGACTCGATGGAAGGCCCGACGCCGATCTCGGCCCTGATCCACGCCGCCACCATGGTGACCGCCGGTGTGTTCATGGTCGCGCGCATGTCGCCGCTCTACGAGCTATCGACCACGGCACTGTCGGTGGTGCTGGTGATCGGCGCCATCACCGCCTTCTTCACCGGCCTGATCGGCCTGGTGCAGAACGACATCAAGCGGGTAGTGGCGTACTCCACGCTCTCGCAACTCGGCTACATGATGGTGGCGCTCGGTGCCTCGGCCTACGCGGTCGGTATCTTTCACCTGACCACCCATGCCTTCTTCAAGGCGCTGCTGTTCCTCGGCGCCGGTTCGGTCATCATTGCCCTGCATCACGAACAGGACATGCGCAAGATGGGCGGCCTGCGCCACAAGATGCCCATTACCTTCCTGACCATGTGGATCGGCACGCTGGCGCTGATCGGTTTCCCGGGGTTCTCCGGTTTCTTCTCCAAGGACATGATCATCGAGGCGGTGCGCCGTTCGACCACGCCGGGCAGCGGTTTCGCCTACCTGGCGGTGTTGTCCGGCGTGTTCGTGACCGCCTTCTACAGTTTCCGCCTGCTGTTCATGACTTTCTATGGCAAGCCGCGCATGGACGAGCACACCGCCTCGCACGTGCACGAATCGCCGTGGGTCGTGACCGTGCCGCTGATCCTGCTGGCGATCCCGTCGGTGGTGATCGGCCTGTTCGCCTTTGAGCCGCTGCTGATCCAGAATTTCTTCGGCGCGTCGATCAAGGTTGCGCCGGAGCACGACGTAGTCGCCCGCTTCGCGCGCGACTACCACGGCATCGGGCCGTTCGTGGCGCACGGCTTCCAGGCCCTGCCGTTCTTTCTCGCGGCCGGCGGTTTCGGGCTGGCCTGGCTGTTCTACATCCGCTCGCCGCACCTGCCGGGCCTGCTGGCGACGCGCGCGAAATTCCTCTACACGCTGCTGCTCAACAAATATTACGCCGATGAGGCCAACGAATTCGTGTTCGCGCGCGGTGCCCGCGCCCTCGGCCGCCTGCTGTGGCAGGGTGGCGACGTCAAGCTGATCGACGGCCTGGCCGTCAACGGCACGGCCCGCCTGATCGGCTGGGTGTCGTCCACGGTCCGTCACGTTCAGTCCGGCTACGTCTATCACTATGCCTTTGTCATGATTGCGGCACTGGTGGTCATCATCACGCTGTTCCTGCACCGGTAACCCGTCATGTACTCTGAACACGCCCTGACGATTGCGATCTTCCTGCCCATAGTTGGCGCCGTGCTGGTGCTGGCCACGGGCGGCGATCAGAACGCACCGCTTGCCCGCCGGCTGAGCCTGATGGTGGCGCTGCTCGCATTCGCCGCCACCATCCCGCTGTACACCGGTTTCAACCCAAAGCTGGCGCAGATGCAGTTTGTGGTCGACTGGGTGTGGATTGAAGCCTTCAACGTCCACTACCGCATCGGCATCGATGGCATCTCCATGCCGCTCATCCTGCTGACCAGCTTCAGCACCTTGCTGGTGGTGATCGCCAGTTGGGTGGTGATCGAGCGCAAGGTCGCCCAGTACATGGCCGCCTTCCTGGTGATGGAAGGGCTGATGATCGGCGTGTTCGGCGCGCTCGATGCCATGCTGTTCTATGTGTTCTGGGAAGCGTTGCTGGTGCCGATGTTCCTGATCATCGGTCTGTGGGGCGGCCCGAACCGCGTCTACGCCACCATCAAGTTCTTCTTGTATACCTTCGTCGGCTCGGTGCTGATGCTGGTGGCCTTCATCTACCTCTACTTCCGCTCGAACGGCAGCTTCGATCTGTCCACCTGGCAGCGGCTGCCGCTCGGCCTGAACGAGCAGATCCTGATCTTCCTGGCGCTGTTCGCGGCCTTTGCCGTGAAGGTGCCGATGTGGCCGGTGCACACCTGGCTGCCGGACGCGCACGTCGAGGCGCCGACCGGCGGCTCGGTGATCCTGGCGGCGATCATGTTGAAGCTCGGCGCCTACGGTTTCCTGCGCTTCTCGTTGCCGATCACCCCGGATGCGGCGCACGCGCTCGATTGGTTCGTGATCTCGCTATCGCTGATCGCCGTGGTTTACATCGGCATGGTGGCGCTGGTGCAGGAGGACATGAAGAAGCTGATCGCCTACTCGTCGATCGCGCACATGGGCTTTGTCACGCTTGGTTTCTTTATCTTCAATGTCCAGGGCATCGAGGGCGGGCTGATCCAGATGATCTCGCACGGTTTCGTGTCCGGCGCCTTGTTCCTGTGCGTCGGCGTGCTCTACGACCGCATGCACTCGCGCATGATCAAGGACTACGGCGGAGTGGCGAACCGCATGCCGGTGTTTGCCTCGCTGATGATGCTGTTCGCCATGGCCAACGCCGGCCTGCCCGGCACCTCGGGATTTGTCGGTGAATTCCTGGTGATCCTGGGCGCCTTCCAGGTGAACGGCTGGTATGCCGTGGCTGCCGCCACCACGTTGATCTTCGGCGCCGCCTACACGCTGTGGATGGTCAAGCGCGTGATCTTCGGCGACATCGCCAACGATCACGTCGCCACCCTGCAGGACCTGACCAAACGCGAAATGCTGGTGCTCGGCCTGCTGGCGGCGGCGGTGCTGCTGATGGGTCTGTGGCCGCAACCGTTCCTGGAGGTCATGCACGCGTCGGTGGAGCAGTTGCTGACCCAGGCGGCCACCAGCAAGATTCCGCTTGGAGCGGTATTGCCATGAACGAACTGATTGCCTATATCGCGCCGGCGACGCCCGAGTTGTTCGTGTTTGCGGGCGCGTGCCTGTTGCTGGTCATCGACGTGTTCCTGCCGGCCAGCCGCCGCGACGTCACCTACTGGCTGGCGCAGGCGGTGCTGGCCGGCGCCATCGTCGTGACCTGGCAGGGTCTGGACGGCGCGACCGCCCATGCCTATCACCACATGTACGTGACCGACCGGCTGGCCGAGCTGCTCAAGTTGGTCATCTACGGTCTGACGATGTTTGCCTTTGCCTATTCGCGCGACTACCTGCGCGCCCGTGACATGTACCGTGGCGAGTACTTCGTGCTCGCCCTGTTCGCCGTATTGGGCATGATGGTGATGGCCTCGGCGGCGAACTTCCTGACGCTGTACCTCGGGCTGGAACTGTTGTCGCTGTCGCTGTATGCCATGATCGCCCTGCGTCGCGATTCGGCCGAGGCCACCGAGGCGGCGATGAAATACTTCGTGCTCGGCGCGATCGCCTCCGGCGTGCTGCTCTACGGCCTGTCGTTGGTGTACGGCATGACCCACTCGCTCGACATCGCCACCCTGCGACAGGCGCTGACGGCCAAGCCCATGGGCGACAACATGGTGCTGATCCTGGGGCTGGTGTTCGTGCTCTCGGCCATCGCCTTCAAGCTCGGCGCGGTCCCGTTCCACATGTGGGTGCCCGACGTCTACCACGGCGCGCCGACCAGCGTGACGCTGTTCCTCGGCACCGCCCCGAAGGTGGCGGGTTTTGCGCTGGTGGCGCGGCTGCTGCTGGAGGGATTCGAGCCGCTGTCCGCTTCCTGGCAGCCGATCCTGATCCTGATGGCGGTGTTGTCGATGGGGCTGGGCAACCTGCTGGCCATTGCCCAGACCAACATCAAGCGCATGCTCGCCTACTCGTCGATCTCGCACATGGGTTTCTTTCTGCTCGGCGTGCTGAGTCTTGGGCCGAACGGTTACAGCTCGGCGCTGTTCTACATGCTGGTCTACGCGGTCATGAGCCTCGCCGGCTTCGGCGTGATCCTGCTGATGTCGCGGGCCGGTATGGAGGCGGAGAACATTTCCGACTTCAAGGGGCTCAACCAGCGCAGCCCATGGTTTGCCTTCCTGATGCTGCTGGTCATGTTCTCGATGGCCGGCGTGCCGCCGCTGGCCGGTTTCTACGCCAAGTTCCTGGTCATCCAGGCGGTGGTGAAGAGCGACATGCTGTGGCTGGCCATCGTCGCGGTGCTGTTCGCCGTCATCGGCGCCTACTACTACCTGCGGGTGATCAAGGTGATGTACTTCGACGAACCCGACGACAAATCGCCGGTCACGGGATCGGGACCGTTTCGCGTGCTGCTCAGCATCAACGCGTTGGCGCTGCTGGCAGTGATGCCGGTGGTGGGGTGGGTGATCGAACTGTGTCGCCGCGTTATCGGCGGAACCTACTGACGCGCGACCTCTCGGTCGGCGTCAGCCTGGCTGCCTCAGAAGCAGGGATAAACCTTCAGCTTGCTCAGCTTGTGCTCGTCCGGCTTGTTGGCTTGGGCGAGCGGTACCGGTTTTGAATTGGGTGATGCCGGCTCGACGGCGGGATCGCGCGGCGGTGTTGCCGATGTCGCCTCCGCTTGCGCGTGGCCGGCAGCGGCCGGGTTTGACGGTGGGTTGGCCTGGGCCGCGCTGGCAATCAATACCAGCATCAGCCCCGCGAGTAGCGGACGGGACATGGTGTTCTCCTGCCTCGGTGACGTTCGTTGTAATTCCCTGCCACTGTCAGTTTGCAGCGGCCCGAATACCTTACCAGAACCGGACGTGGCCGGAACAGCC
>CAKKRZ010000062.1:0-7661 GCA_919902925.1 Acidiferrobacterales bacterium
CGACCGAAATCTGCGGCTGCAACGGCGTGTGCAAGGGCGTGATCGTCAAAACCATCACCGACAAGAAACTCTTTACGCTCGATGAGGTGCGCGCCCACACCAAGGCTTCCAGTTCCTGCGGTTCGTGCACCGGTCTGGTCGAGGCGCTGCTGGCGTCCACGCTCGGCGGCGACTACTCGACCACGCCCAGGAAGAAGCCGGTGTGTCCGTGCACCGAACATTCGCATGACGATGTCCGGTTGGCGATCCGCAGCCAGTCGCTGAAGACGATACCGGCCGTGTTTCGTTCATTGGACTGGAAAACCGCCGACGGCTGCAACAAGTGCCGCCCGGCGCTCAATTTCTACCTGCTGGTGGCGTGGCCGGGCGAATACGTGGACGACAACCAGTCGCGCTTTATCAACGAACGTGCGCACGCCAATATCCAGAAGGATGGCACCTATTCGGTAATACCGCGCATCTGGGGCGGCGAGACCACGCCGGCCGAACTGCGCTCGCTAGCGGAGATCGCTGAGAAATACGCGGTGCCGACCGTGCACATAACCGGTGGCCAGCGTATTGATTTTCTCGGCATCCCCAAGGAAACCCTGCCAGCCATCTGGGGCGATCTCAGCAAGGCCGGTTTCGTGTCTGGCCATGCGTACGGCAAGGCGATCCGCACCGTCAAGACCTGTGTCGGCAAGACCTGGTGCCGCTTCGGCACCCAGGATTCAACCACCATGGGCATCGATCTGGAAAAAATGACCTGGGGCTCGTGGACGCCGCATAAATTCAAGCTGGCGGTGTCCGGTTGCCCGCGCAACTGCGCCGAGGCCACGATCAAGGACTTCGGCGTGGTGTGCGTCGATTCCGGATACGAACTGCACGTGGGCGGCAACGGCGGCGTGAAGGTGCGCGCCACCGACTTCCTGTGCGCGGTCAAAACCCCGGAGGAGGTGAAGGAGTATTGCGCCGCCTTCCTGCAGGTGTACCGCGAAGAGGGGCATTATCTGGAGCGCACCGCGCCGTGGGTGGAGCGCGTCGGGCTTGCCTACATCAAGCAGCGCGTGGTCGAGAACGAGGCCGGCCGCAAGACGCTCGCCGAACGCTTCCGCCATTCGCAGCAGTTTGCGCAGATCGATCCCTGGGCCGAGCGCGCGAAGGGTGTGGACAAGCACGAGTTCATCCCGCTCAAGCTGGTTAGCTAAAGGCGTGAATAATTCATAAAGAGGAAGTTATGCAGACATTGGCTAAGAAGCAGGCAAACGGCTGGATCGAAATCGGCGCGCTCGACGACATCCCACGCCAGGGTGCGCGCGTCGTCAAGCGGGCCGACGGCGACATCGCCGTGTTTCGCACGCTGGATGACAAGGTGTTCGCGCTGCGCGACCAGTGCCCGCACAAGGGCGGGCCGTTATCGCAAGGTATCGTGCACGGCAACAAAGTTGCCTGTCCGCTGCACGACTGGAAGATCAGTCTCGACACCGGCATCGCCGTGGCGCCGGACGAAGGTTGCGCGGCACGTTTTCCGGTGCGGGTCGAGGGTGGCAAGGTGTTTTTGTCACTGACGCCGGACGAAGGCTGCCCGGATAAGTGATTCTGAGGCGTCCTTGGCGCCTTGGCGGTTCAAGGAAACTAATATGCTTTTCGGACGCAACCAGAAGAATCCCATCCACATCGCCGACAAGGGCGTGGTCGAGTGGAAGTACACCACCTGTGGCTACTGCTCGACCGGCTGCTCGATTGAGGTCGGGTTGAATGCCGAGGGTGCGCCGGTAGCCTCGCGCGGCGTGGCCGATGCCGACGTCAACCGCGGCAAGCTCTGCATCAAGGGCATCTTCGAACACGAACTGTTCCGCCAGACCCCCGGGCGTGGTGACCAGCCGCTGATGCGCACCCAGCGCTTCGAACCGTTCCGCGCCACCGGCTGGAAAGAGGCGCTTGACACGGTGGGCAGCGAAATCCGGCGCATCCAGGGCGCCTACGGGCGAGACAGTTTCGCCATCGTCTCCACCGGCCAGATCATGACCGAGGAGTTCTATACCCTCGGCAAGCTGGCGCGCGGTGTGATCGGCACCAACAATTACGACGGCAACACCACGCTGTGCATGTCGTCGGCGGTATCCGGCTACAAGCGTTCGTTCGGCTCGGACGGCCCACCCGGCTGCTACGACGACTTCGACCATACCGAGTGTCTGCTGGCAATCGGCTCGAACCTGCCGGAACAGCACCCGATCATCTACTGGCGCCTCAAGGAAGCGCTCGAAAAAAGAAAATTTCCGGTAATTGTTGTCGACCCGCGCGTCACCATGTTCGCGCAGATGGCGGATATTCATCTGCCGGTCAATCCCGGCACCGATCTGGTGCTGTTGAACGCGCTGGCACACGTGATTCTGAAGGAAGGCCTGCACAAGCCGGATTACCTGGCCGCACATGCCGAGGGTTTCGAGGAGTTCAAGGCGCTGGTCGAGCAGTACGATCCGGTCACGGCCGCGAAGATTTGCGGCATCGACGAAGACACCATCCGTAACGTGGCGCGCGTTTATGCCAGGGCCGGCGCCGCCATGACCATCTGGACCATGGGCATCAACCAGTCCACCCACGGCTCGGACGGGGTGGTGGCGATCAACAACCTCAATCTCATCACCGGCAACATCGGCAAGCCCGGCGGCTCGTCGCTGTCCATCACCGGCCAGTGCAACGCCATGGGTACGCGCGAGTGGTCCTCGTGCTCGGGGCTGCCCGGATACCGGGCGCTGGAAAAAGACCAGGATCGCGAAGAGATCGCAAAATTCTGGGGGATCGATCCCTCGTTCTTCCCCAAGCAGCGCGGGATGTTCATGACCGACATCCTGCCGGCGATCGAAACCGGCGAGATCAAGGGTCTGTGGCTGATCGCCACCAATCCCATGACCTCGATGAGCAACACGGCGCGCATCCGCAAGATGCTGGAGAAGCTCGAATTCCTGGTGGTACAAGACGCCTATCAGGATGTCGAGACCAACGAGTATGCGCACGCCTTTCTGCCCGCGGCGGTGTGGGCCGAGAAGGAGGGTTGTTTCACCAACACCGAGCGGCGCGTGAACCTGACCCGCAACGTCTGCCCACCGCATGGCGACTCGAAACCGGACCTGTGGATATTCAACGAGGTCGCCAAGCGTTTCGAGCAGGGTCGCCAGATTCGCTTCCCGGAAAACGCCGAAGGCGTGTTCGAGGAAATGAAGAAGCTCTCCCGGGGCCGGCTGCTCGACATTTCCGGCATGAGTTACGACAAGATTGAAAAGGCGCGTGGTCTGCAGTGGCCGTGCGCCGACGGCGCAGACCAGGGCTCAGCGCGTCTGTATGCCGATGGCGTGTTCCAGCATCCGAACGGCAAGGCCAAGCTGATCCCGTTGCCGTTCATCGATAATAACGAGCGGCCGGATGCCGAGTACCCGTTCTGGCTCAACACCGGCCGGGTGGTGGAGCACTTCCACACCCGCACCCGCACCGGCAAGGTCGGCAACGGCAACAAGTTCTCGCCGACTCCGTACATGGAAATGAACCCGGACGCGGCCGTGCGTCTCGGCATCCGTCACGGCGAATATGCGCGCCTCACCTCGCGGCGCGGCGATGCGGTGGTGATGGTGCAACTTACCCAACGGGTGGCGCCGGATGCGGTGTTCATTCCGTTTCATTTCCACGAGTGCGTGAACCGCGTCTCGCTCGGCCTGCTCGACCCGCATTCGCGCCAGCCGGCCTATAAGCAGTGCGCGGTGCACATCGAGCGTTCCGCCGACCAGGACGAGGCGGCGAGACAGAACGTCGCCGCGCGGGCATATTAAGGGCCGTCATGTTTGAACCCAGACCAAAAGAACAAGCCTATGCCTTCGTGCCGGATTCCACGCACCCGGAGAAGAACCGCTACGGCCTGCCGATCGAGACCGTGCCGAAAGGCGATGCGCGGCGCGGCCAGAGTCTTAATATCAACGGCGATCCGGCGATCTCCACGAACCCGAATCGCTACAAGCAGCACGGCTTCTTTTTCACTGCCGACAATTGCATCGCCTGCCACGCCTGCGAGGCTGCCTGCTCGGAAAAGAACAATCTGCCGCCGCACATTGCGTTCCGCTCGGTTGGCTACGTGGAGGGTGGCTCCTGGCCCTCCTACCAGCGGCTCAACATCTCCATGGCCTGCAACCACTGCGACGACCCGGTGTGCCTCAAAGGCTGCCCGACCCTTGCTTACACCAAGTTCGCCGAATACGGCGCGGTGCTGCAGGATCCGGACATCTGCTTCGGCTGCGGTTACTGTACCTGGGTCTGTCCGTACAATGCCCCGCAGCTCGATCCGGTGGCCGGCCACGTGTCGAAGTGCAACATGTGCGTTGACCGTCTGGAAGCGGGGCTGAAGCCCGCCTGCGTGACGGCCTGTCTGGCCGGCGCGCTCGATTTCGGGATTATCGAAACCAAACCCGAGAATCGTGTGCAAGTCGAGATTACCATCCCCGGCTTCCCAACACCGGAGATTACGCGCCCCAACATCCGCTTCCAGCAGACGAAACCATTGCCGCGTGAGCTGACGCGTCCGGACAGCATGCCGATACGATATGTGAATCCGGAGCAGGGCGTCGGCGGCCTCCATCGCCCGGCGGTGGATGACGATGGCCGTGCTCGTGGCTGGGGCCTCGCGAAGCTCAGCACCCGCGAGAATCCGCTGGTGGTGTTCACGCTCATCTCGCAGGCCGTGGTCGGCGCATTTGCACTGTTGTTTCTCGCGCCGTTGTTCGGCGTTGAGCTGCTCACCGCCGCCAGGAACCCGGTCGCCTACCCGGTATTCCTGTTCGGTCTGATCGCTGTCGAGACCTTCGCGCTGGTGTTGTCCACCCTGCACCTCGGCCGGCCGCACCGTTTTTATCGCGCCTTCAATAACCTGCGCTGGTCGCCGGTGTCGCGCGAGATGGCCGGCATTGCCGTGTTCTACAACCTGCTCGGCGCCTATGCGCTCTTAACCTCCGTGCCGATGTTTACCCGCTGGCTGCCGGCCGGCATGGTCGCGGTGTCCGCACAAGCCATCGGCTGGCTCACCGTGTTTGCCGGTGTGGTGGCGCTGTGGTTCATGCACCGCATCTACCGCATCCCGGCGCGGCCGTTCTGGAACCACTGGCAGCTGCTGACGAGCTTCTACGGCAGCATGCTGACTCTCGGTGCGCTGGCACTCGTGGCCGTGCAGACGCTTGTCACGCTGTTTAGCAGCGGCGCGGGCTTCACCGGTGTGCCGGCCTTCCTTGTGGTACCGATGTTCGCCGGCCTCGCGCTCGAAGCACTGGGTCTCTGGTTCCACGCGCGAGATCTCAAGCAACTGGGCGGGGAGGGCGCGGTCTCGCACCACCAGCAGACAACAACGTTCGGTTACACCTATTACGCACGCAATGCCGTGCTGGCACTGCTGTTGATGACGGTCGCGAGCCTGCTTATCGCTGCACCCGCCGGCATTGCCGGACTCCTGGCCTGGCTGTTCGGCTTCGCTGCCATGGTCGCCGCCGCCGTGGTCGGGCGCATGCTGTTCTATGCTCTGGTCATCCCCACCACCATGCCGGGCGCATTCTTCTGGCGCAACCGCGGCTTCGAAGAGCACGCCCGCGCCACCGGCCTCGCCGCCATGCCGCAGGTGGGTGTGGTCATGGAAGGGCATTAAGCGCGCTCCCCGTACCGGCACCCGTGCCAGACGGCAGGCATCTCGGGAGATCAGACCACCCGCTGGCCAAAGCCGTATTTGCCAGCGTCTACCGTTCGCGTGAACAGCGCAGCCTGCGGCTGCTGGCGCAGACCTCGCTGGTTGCCAAGCACACGCTGCTGGGTAGTGCGCCAGTGGTCACATCCGGACGGAGCGGAAAATAGCCCCGGGTTGATACGCAGTTTTTTGCACACCGGTCGGGATTTCCCGGTGTTGGCGGAGGGCTAGAAATCCACCGGGAAGAAGAAGCCACGCAGCAGCGCGTAAGCGAAATAGGACGCCAGCAGGACAAAGGCCTGGATGCGGCTCAGGTTCCGGCCCCGCCACAGGAAAACGAACAGCAGCGCGCCGGTGAGAATCTTGACCGGCAGGTCGTAGCCGACGATCACGCCCGGCACCGTGTAGCCGGAGATGAGTGCCCCCAGGCCGGCGCCGAACAGTGGATTGGTGATGTTACTGCCGATCAGGATACCGGCCGAGACATCCCGCTGACCTTTTCGCATCGAGACCAGCGCGGTGGTGAGTTCCGGCAGCGCCGCGCACACGCCCAGCACGAGCACGCCGAACAGCGACGCGCTCATCGGCAGATGCGCCACGAGCCGCTGGGCGGCGCCCAGTACGGGGTCAGCGATGGCCGCCATGCCAGCGAAGCACAGGACGATCAGACCGATGACCATGGGCGTCCGTGAAGGCGGCAGCCGTTCGCGTGTGACCGGGGCATCCGCCGATTGGCGGCGCCCGAGGTACACGAGGTAGGCGATATAGGCGCCAACCAGCGACGCGCCTTCGAGACGCGTCACGGCTCCGCCCAGGCAGGCGAGCCAGAGCAGCGCCGATGCCGCGATCAGCGCGCCGATCTCTTTCAGCAGGTTGCGGCGCGCGATCGCCACCGCACCGATGAGTCCGACCATAGGCAACACGAAATTCTGCTGGAAGATGTCCGAGCCGATATTGCTGCCGAGCAGCAGGCCGGAGAGTGCGTTCATGGACGCCGGCTCGCGCAGGATGCGCACGCTCCCGACCACGTGGGTGGTGATCTCGAACAGGCTCGTGCCCACCGACAGGATGGTGAGTCCGACGAAACTGCCGGACAGGCCGTAGTGTCGCGCGAGGCGCAGGGTGAGGCGGATGACAATCTCCGCGATGCCGAGGATCAGCAACGCGCCACCGATGACGATGACAAAGTCGGTGATCAGGGCGGGCGTCATGGACCGGTCTCGTTCCCGCGGGCGGGCCGGGGCGCCGCCGCATCACACCAAGAGTATCAGGAATGCCGGGGTTACAACGGGATGGTTGACTTCGGAGAGTCTGGGGGACGAACCGGGAATAGGCGTGGCGAGCGCGGGTCTCGCCGTGACCTTAAGACTTTATCTCGCTGATCATCCCGTCTTCCAGCCATTGCTTGAGCAGACCGGCGGCGTGCAGGGCGACGTGTTGGGCGTCGATCCACTCGGTCAGTCCTTCACAGATATCGGCAAAGCTCCGGCCATCCCTCAATGCATCCAGCATCCAGGCCTGATCGACCGAGAGCGAGCGGAAATACAGTTTAAGCTCCTGTCGCCAGATGACCCAGCCGATCGGGTGGGGTGACTGTTCCGGTACCGGCAGCGTTTCCTTCCGGTCGGCCGCGTTCCACAGGGCCGGCGCATTGCCGCGGATATCGATGCGCTGCACGGATGGGTGCAGCGTGAAGATCAGCCCCGGCCAGTTATCCGGGGTGACGGCCGCCATGTCGGCCAGCGTGGCGAGCGGGGCGTCCTCGGCATCGAAGGCATGGGTCATGGCCCATTCGAAGATGGCGATATCCGCCAACAGTGGTTCGTCCTTCCAGGGTTCGTTCCTGGACAGAAAGTCGGCAAGGTGGCGACCGAAATGGCGCAACGAGAAGTGATCGGAGGTATGAGCGTCGATGTAGGCGCGCGCCATGTCGTCAAAGTCGCCACCGGCCCATCCCTGGACCGCGACC
>CAKKRZ010000062.1:7761-18905 GCA_919902925.1 Acidiferrobacterales bacterium
TCGGTCCTATCGGCGAAACGCTCCTCGCTGAGGAACGCTTTCAGCGCCACGAAATCGGTTTCCAGCGCCTCGATCAGGCGCAGGCGGTAACCGTCGTAATAGACGGCCAGCCGGACATCGACATCCACCCGACCGTCATCGACGATGTCATGGCGGAAGGTGTCGTCACCCGCCACCACGAAACGGTGGAAGCGGGTCTGCAGGTCCGGAAGCATTGAGCGACTCATGCGGTCACCGGTTGCCGGTGTGTGCCGGTGGCCTCACGGGCAATATCGCGTGCCCGGTCCAGTTCCGCCAGCAGTTCAGACAGCTCGGGGATGTTGTCGTCGCGCTCGATCATGGACGAGACCGGACCGAGGCGGCGGACGGCCTCCCCGTACAGCGCCCAGACCGGGTCGGGGACCGGCTCATCGTGGGTGTCGATAATGTGCGTGCCGTGGTTGCGGTGTCCGGCGAGGTGAATCTGCTGCACGCGTTCGGCCGGAATCGCCTGCAGGTATTCCACCGGATCGAAGCCGTGGTTGATGCTGCTGACGTAGATGTTGTTGACGTCCAGCAGCAGCAGACAGTCTGCCGCCTCAACCACCGCGCGCAGGAAATCCCATTCCGTCAGGGTCGAGGACTGGTAACTCACGTAGCTGGAAACATTCTCCAGCAGAATGCGGCGGCCGAGAAAATCCTGCACCTGGCGTACACGACCGGCGACGTGCTGCACGGTTTCTTCGGTGTAGGGCAGGGGCAGCAGGTCGTGCAGGTTGCGGCCATGCACGCCCGTGAAGCACAGGTGATCGGATATCCAGGCCGGTTGCACACGCGCGGCCAGGTTCTTCAGCGCGCGCAGGTATTCAGGGTTAAGCGGGTCGGTGGAACCGATGGACATCGATACGCCGTGCATCACCATCGGGTAAAGCGCGCGGATACGGTCGAGAAAGTGCAGCGGCTTGCCGCCGGGCACCATGTAATTCTCGGAAATGATTTCGAACCAGTCGATCGACGGCCGGGTCGAGAGAATGGTCTCGTAGTGCTTGGTGCGCAGACCAAGTCCGAAACCGAGGGAGGGCTGGGTAAGGGTCATGCGGGTTGAATTATGGCCCTGTTTGTCGATTCAACGTACCTGAATGGCAGAAAACAACACGGGCGCCTTGCGGCGCCCGTGTTGAGCAGAAAATGCTTACTCTGCCTTCTTCTCTTCGACCTTGCCGCCCTTCTTCGTGCAATCCTTGGCGGATGTGGCGACCCAGCCCTTGCCCTTGCAGGCATTGTGGCCCTTGCAGGCGTTGTCGGCGGTGGCGCAGTCGCTCTTGCCTTTGCAGCCATTGATGCCCAGGCAATGGACCATGCCTTCGTGCTTGGCGGCCAGGACAGGGGTGGCGAGGGTGGCGGCGAACAGGCCGGCAGCGGCGGTGGCGAGGGCGATGCCTGAAAGCTTCTTGGCGGTGTTCATGCGGGTAATCTCCATTGGTTATGGTTGGAAAGCCGTTGCCGGGGAATCCGGGCAACGGGGAATGAGACCGGGCACTGTTGGGCGAGTTCCGTCAAAAATTAGCCATATCAGCAAACGTGATATTGCTCCAATTGACTGTTTCAAAAGGGGAAGTCAAGTTCGTACGCTGGTGTTCCCACGTGACGTGATGGGGCCCAGCCCCTGTAAGTCTGAACAGACAAACAAACAAGAAAAAACCCGGGCACTTGAGGTGCCCGGGTGGGAAGCATGAAACGCGCGATTAACGGCCCGGGAGTCCCGGGAAAGGCGCTGCCGGATTGATCGTGTAGTAAGTGACCACCCTCTTCTGAGTGGCAAATAGTTTCGTGGCCACGTCACCCTGATGGTAACGAACCTTGACCACGTAGGCGCCCGGATCACCTTTGAAATTAGCATCCGTCATCCGGAAGGTGTTCAATCCGAGGTTCAGGCGCTGGTTCTCCTTAAAGGCGACAGGTGTCGTGCCGTTTCTGTGCCATACGCTGACATCAACGCCGTCTGCGTACGTGCCGGCGCTGGCATTCAGCTTGAGCGTAACAATGAAATCAACCTGCTGCCCCTGACGAAACCATTGTGGCGATGCTTCCAGGTTGACGATCACCAGGGCTGCCTTGAATTTCGCCAACGAAAGCGGTGTCGGCGTCTGGGCAGAGGCGTTGGTTGAGAGAAGACCGACCGTGACCAGTATGGCAGCCAGGCCGGACCACAGTGACTTGCGAATGTTTTTCATGTTGAACTCCAAAGTGATGTTGATCAGTTGAGTAACAGTCAAAAGGGCAGGACGCGTGCTCCTGACCGGTATGCGATTTGCCTTGCTAGTCTGACGGGCCACCTCCCCTGTGCCGATTGTCGGCAGTTTCGCCACTGGCGCCCGATTAATCATTGGACGACGCCAGTGGACAGTCAACGCTCTGTCGTCGGCTATCCCGGGTTGGTTCATATCCGGAAGTTGTAACAAATTTGTTACAGTTTTAGCGCCTGTCGGGAAAGACGCGCCATGGAAAAGCATGGTGGATCAAACGTCTGACGTCGATCTGTCGATATCTGCCAATGGACAGACGGTATTCACGGGGTGCCGGATAAACGCCACGCCACGACCAGGGCGAACGCGGCGCATGGGCCCCGCTTCGGCCAGCCCCGGCCGGGCCGGGTCAGTGCACGAGTTTGCGGTATTTGATGCGGTGCGGCTGGTCGGCGTCCTGACCGAGACGGCGCTTTTTGTCGGCCTCGTAATCCGCGAAATTACCTTCGAACCAGACCGCCATGGAATCGCCCTCGAAGGCCAGGATGTGGGTGGCGATGCGGTCGAGGAACCAGCGGTCGTGGGAGATGACGACCGCGCAACCGGCAAAATCGAGCAACGCCTCTTCCAGCGCGCGCAGGGTTTCGACGTCGAGGTCGTTGGTCGGTTCGTCGAGCATCAGCAGGTTACCGCCGCTTTTCAGGATTTTGGCCAGGTGCAGGCGGTTGCGTTCGCCGCCCGACAGGTCCTTGACCAGCTTCTGCTGGTCCGATCCCTTGAAATTGAAACGTCCGCAATAGGCGCGTGACGGAACCTCGGTCTTGCCCACCAGCATGATGTCGTGTCCGTCGGAGATTTCCTGCCAGACGGTGTGGCTGCCGACCAGGGAATCGCGCGACTGGTCGACGTAGGCCAGTTGCACGGTCGGGCCGACGCGCATTTCGCCGCTGTCGGGCTTTTCCTGGCCGGCGATCATCTTGAAGAGCGTGGTCTTGCCGGCGCCGTTCGGGCCGATGACGCCGACGATACCGCCGCGCGGAAGATTGAAGTTGAGGTTGTCGATCAGCAGCCGGTCACCGAACGATTTGCTCAGCGACTTCGCTTCCACCACCAGATCGCCGAGGCGCTGGCCGGCGGGAATGAAGATTTCCTTGGTTTCATTGCGTTTCTGGAATTCCTGCGAGGCCATTTCCTCGTAGCGTTGCAGGCGCGCCTTGCTCTTGGCATGCCGGCCCTTGGGATTCTGGCGCACCCATGCCAGCTCTTCCTTCATGGCCCGGATGCGGGCGGTCTCGGTCTTTTCTTCCTGTTCGAGACGTTTCTCCTTTTGCTCCAGCCACGACGAGTAGTTCCCCTTCCACGGAATGCCGTGGCCGCGATCGAGCTCGAGAATCCAGCCAGCGACGTTGTCGAGGAAGTAGCGATCGTGGGTCACGGCCACGACCGTGCCCGGGTATTCGAGCAGAAAACGCTCCAGCCAGGCTACCGATTCGGCATCGAGGTGGTTGGTGGGTTCGTCGAGCAACAGCATGTCCGGCTGCGAGAGCAACAGTCGGCACAGCGCGACACGGCGGCGCTCGCCGCCCGACAGTTTGCTGACGTCGGCCTCCCACGGCGGCAGGCGCAGGGCATCGGCGGCGATTTCCAGTTTGCGCTCCAGTTCCCAGGCGCCGGCGGCATCGATTTTTTCCTGGAGCTTGGCCTGCTTCTCCAGCAACTTGTTCATGTCGTCGTCCGACATCGGTTCGCCGAACTTCTCGGAGATGGCGTTGAAGTCGTCGAGCAGTTTTTTGGTCTCGGCCACGGCCTCCTCGACATTGCCGCGCACGTCCTTGCTGGCATCGAGTTCCGGCTCCTGCGCCAGGAAGCCGACCTTGATCCCCGGCTGGGGGCGGGCCTCGCCCTCATGGTTGGGATCGACACCGGCCATGATGCGCAGCAGCGTCGATTTGCCGGAACCGTTCAGGCCGAGGACGCCGATCTTGGCGCCGGGAAAGAAGGACAGCGAGATATCGCGCAGGATTTCGCGCTTGGGTGGCACGATCTTGCTCACCCGATGCATGGTGTAGATGTATTGGCCGGACATGGGGCTGGTGTTGTGCTGGACGGTGAAGTGATGGGAGGAGGCGCGCCATGTTACCGCAAGCGCGCCGAAAATTCTGCGTGGTGAAAACCGCGCAGCAGTGATTGGGCTTATTTCTAACCGCGCGTGGAGGTCGCCCAGCTGGGCGCGGAGACGGCATCGGAGGAGAGGGTGGCGTGCTGGTCAGCCTCGGCCTGGGCCTCCGGACTTTCGAAGTAGTCTCCCTGAACGTAGTCGAAACCGAACGACCACAGGCTGGCCAGGTTATCGGCGGTCTCGACGCATTTGGCAATGGACTTGAAGCTGCGGGCCTGGGCGGCGGCGATCACGGCCACGAGCGGCTCGCGGGAAGCGGGGTCGGCGGACAGTTTTTTGATAAACGCCATGTCGATCTTGGCGTACTCGATCGGCAGGTCGTTCAGGTGGCCGTCGTCGGCCGTGTGGTGGCCGTAGTTGTCGATCGAGAAATGTGCGCCAAGCTTGCCGGCGGCGCGAATGAAGGTGGTGGCGGCCTGGGGTTGGGCCAGGATTTGCGACTCGTTGGCCTCGAAAACCACGTGACCGGCTTTGACCGAGGCGTCGCGCAGCCAGCGGATGACCGACGGCAACAGGTCGGCGTCCTTGAAGGCGGTGGTGGACAGATTGATGAAGAATTTTGCCGGACGACCGTCGCGGTGCAGGCTGCCCAGCGCTTCGATGGCGTTGCGGATGACCCAGCGGTCGATGACGGCGCACAGTCCGGTTTTTTCCGCCGCCGGCATGAACTTGCCGGCCGGGACCAGTTCGCCGCTCTCATCCACCAGGCGCACCAGCACTTCGTAGCATTCTTCGCTTTCGCCCTGCATGCTGATCATGGGCTGATAGATCAGGGTGAACGATTCACGGTCAACCGCCTGTTGCAGCCGGGCGACCCACGGGTCGGCACCCGGCATGGCCGCGGTCTTGGCGACCACGGGGGCGGTGGGCATCCTGACCGGCTCGGCGGCGGGTTTAACGGGTTCAGCCGGCGGCGGCGCTTGCACAGCCTGCACTACCGGCGCGGATCCGAACGTCGCGGAGGCGTGATTCGCCTGGGTAACCCCCGCCTGGGCAACCTGATAGGCACGCGCCAGCACCACCTGGGCCGACTCCACGTTTTTTTCCACCGCCGTCACGCTCAGATGGCATTCGCACTGGAAGGACTTGCCGCCCTCGGAGAAGGCCGTCTTGTGCAACGACTCCAGCAGCTGATCGGCGATGCGCCGCGATTCGGATTCGTTCTTGTGCAGCAGGGCGGCGAATTCATCGCCGCCGAAACGGGCAAGGATGGTATCCCCGCCGAGATGATCGCGCATGAGGCGGGCGACCTTGATGAGCATGCGGTCGCCGGCGGCGTAGTTGACGACCTGATTGATGTGTTTGAGCTGGCGCATGTCCATGTACAGCACGGTCGCCACGCCTTTGCCCTGCTTGACCTGCTCGACGCCCTTGTTGAGGGTCTGCAGGAAGTAGTGGCGGTTGTAGAGACCAGTCAGCGGATCGTGCTGGTTCATGTATTGCAGCTTGGTCTCGACCGCCTTGCGCTTGCCCACGTCGCTGACCATCAATTGCAGGCACTGTTCGCCGTTGAAGGGGATGGACGACAGCGTCAGTTCCACCGGAAAGCGCGAGCCATCTTCCTTGACGGCGCTGAATTCGACCGCGGCGGCGTTGTCGACCGGCGGCTTGCGGAGAAAATCCTTGAAGCGCTTCTGGTCGGCCTTGTCGATCAGGTTCATGACCGGCACGCCGGTCAGTGCCTCCAGGCTTTCATAGCCGAACAGATCCAGGTAGGTGTGGTTGGCGTCGAGGTGCATACCATCCTGCAGGTAGCAGAGCGCTTCGCGCGAGCCGTCGATGACGGCGCGGCTCTTGTTCTCGGATTCCTGCACGCGGGCGGTGGCATCGTGCAGGCGGCGACGGTCGTCGGCGGCGCGTAGTTCGCGTTCGATCACGGGCGCCAGTTTGACCACCCGTTCCTTCATGACCACGTCCTGCGCGTAGCTGCGCATGGCCGCGACCAGGTCATTATCGGAGATGGCGCGGGTGAGAATAATGAACGGCGGTTCGCGCCCGGCCTTTTTGAGCAGGTCGTGGGCCATCTGCGCGCTGAAGTGCGGCAAGCTGAATTCGCTGATCACCACGTCCCACTGGCCCTTGTCGATCGCCGCCTGCATGCCCGCCAGGTCCTGGACGCGCTGGGTCTTGAGCATATAGCCGCACTTGCGGATGGCCGTGACCGCCAGCTCGGTGTCGTCCGGGGACTGATCGACGATCAGCAGGCGAAGAATCTTTTTTTCCACGGCACTCATATTTAGAAGCAGGTTAGGCGGTTCTGATCGTATGCAGGAATCATACCGGTTGCCGGGTGGTGGCGGTTGGGTATTTCCCGTGGTATTTCCGGAGAAAACACCCTGTCCGTCAGCTCCGTGGGCGGCTCGGAGGGGCCAGCGGAGAAAAAATGACAGCTGGTATTCATTCTAGGACAGGTTTCCGGCCGGGTACAGGTACGCGGTCCAGGCGGGGAAGCGCCCGGATAACCGGTTTGCGGCGGGTGTTCAGGCCGGCGGGGCCTGGGTGCCGCCGGGCGCATTGAGCGCAAAGGCGATCAGGTGGTCGGCCTGCACGCGAATGCCGACCCGATGGCCGAGTTCGTGATCGGCGTGCGAGGGAAACAGCGACAGCACGCGACCGCCGGTCGGCAGGCGCAGGGTGTACAGAATCTCCGCCCCCTTGAAGGCCTTGTGGACGATCTCGCCGCGCAGCGGTCCTTCCGGGTCCGGGATGATGTCGTCCGGGCGCAGCAACACCTCCACCGGGGTGCCGACCGACCAGCCGTAGGGGCGATGCCCCTTGTAGACGCCGATCTCGGTCTCGACGGTGTCGGACGACAGCAGCGTGCCTTTCAGAAACACGCCTTGGCCGATGAAGTCAGCCACGAAGCGGCAGCACGGCTGATGGTAGAGGTTGTAGGGCGTGTCCCATTGCACCAGTCGGCCGTCTTGCATGATGCCGACGTGATCGCCCATGGCGAAGGCCTCGTGCTGGTCGTGGGTGACCAGCACCGCGCTGGTGCCCTGACGCTTGAGAATCTCGCGCAGCTCCAGCGACAATCGCTCGCGCAGTTCCACGTCGAGACTGGAAAAGGGTTCGTCGAGCAGCACCAGATCGGGTCGGGCGGCGAGCGCGCGCGCCAGCGCCACGCGCTGCTGCTGGCCGCCGGACAGTTCGTGCGGATAGCGGTCGGCCATCTCCGGCAGGCCGATCAGTGCCAGCATCTCATCCACGACCCGCTTGCGCTCGGCGCGCGACAGATCGCGCAGGGCGAAGCCGACGTTGCCGGCCACGGTGAGGTGCGGGAACAGCGCGTAATCCTGGAACACCACGCCCAACTTTCGTTTTTCCGGCGGCAGGGTAAAGGCGGTGGTCGATACCTGCCGGCCGCCGATGCGGATGTCGCCGCCTTCCAGGCCGTGAAACCCGGCGATGGCGCGCAGCACGGTGGTCTTGCCGCAACCGGATGGACCGAGCAGGCAGACAATGTCGCCGCGCGGTACCTTGAGCGACAGGCCGCGCACGGCCAGCCGGTCGTCGTAGCGGCAGGCAATGTCGTTGAGCGTGAGGATGTCGACGGTCATAAAAATATCAGCGGCAAGCTACAAGCCACAAGCATGAAGTTTGCCGCTTGTAGCTATTCATCGCCAGTCCCGTCTACTTCAGCAGGAATTCAAGCAGCGCCTTCTGGGCATGGAGGCGATTCTCGGCCTCGTCCCAGACGACGCTCTGGGGACCGTCCAGCACCTCGCTGCTGACTTCGTGCTCGCGGTAGGCGGGCAGGCAGTGCATGAACAGCGCATCCGGTTTGGCGCGGCGCATGAGGGCGGCATCGACAGTGTAGCCGGCAAAGTCTCGCAGGCGTTTGGTCTTTTCCTCTTCCTGGCCCATGCTCGCCCAGGTGTCGGTGACAATCAGATCGGCCTTGTCGGCGGCGGTCGCCGGATCGTGGCCGAGGCTCACGGACTTTCCGGCCTCGCGCACGATGGCGGCATCGGGCCCGTAACCCTTCGGGGTGGCGACGCGCAGATGAAAACCCAGCAGCCGCGCCGCCTCGATCCAGGAATGGCAGACATTGTTGCCGTCGCCGATCCAGGCCGCGGTCTTGCCGGCGACCGGGCCGCGGTGTTCGACCCAGGTCTGCATGTCGGCCAGCAACTGACAGGGGTGATCGCGGTCGGACAGGGCGTTGATCACCGGCACGCGCGAGTGCGCGGCGAAGCGTTCGATCATGGCGTGGCTGTTGGCGCGGATGACGATGGCATCGACCATGCGCGAGATGACGCGTGCCGTGTCCTCGACCGGTTCGCCGCGGTCGAGCTGCATGTCGCGCGGCGACAGGAACATGGCGGTGCCGCCGAGATGGGCCATGCCGGCCTCGAACGACACGCGCGTGCGGGTCGAGGACTTTTCGAAGATCATGGCCAGCGTTTTGCCCGCCAGCGGGGTGTGGCGCTCACCGCGGCGATGCTGGACCTTCAGCTCACGGGCGCGCTCGATCAGCCGCGCCAGTTCGTCGCGGCTGAGGTCGGCGAGCGTGAGGAATGAACGCGTCATGGCGTGCGGCCCAGGAATTCCAGGACCACGGCCTTCAGGCGGGTGACGATCTCGTCGGCTTCCTCGTCGCTGAGGATCAGCGGCGGCAGCAGGCGCACGACGGTGTCGGCCGTGACGTTCACCAGCAGGCCGCGGGCGAGCGCCATCTTGAGCACGTCCTTGCACGGACGGTCGAGTTCGATCGCCAGCATCAATCCGCGCCCGCGGATTTCACGCACACCGGCGACACCGTCGAAGGCGCGCTGCAGGCCGGTGAGCAGGCGTTGGCCGAGTTCCGCCGCGCGCCGGTCGTAGTGGCCGCGCTCGAGTTCCTCGATCACGGCCAGCGCGGCGCGGCACACCAGCGGGTTGCCGCTGAAAGTAGAACCGTGCGTACCGGGCGTGAACACCTTGGCCGCGTCGCCGCGCGCCAGGCAGGCGCCGATGGGCACGCCGTTGCCGAGACTCTTGGCGAGCGTCATGACATCCGCCTTGACCCCTTCGTGCTCGCAGGCGAACCAGCGGCCGGTGCGGCACATGCCGGTCTGAATTTCGTCCAGCATCAGCAGCCACTGGTGCTGGTCGCAGAGTTCGCGCAGCCCGCGCAGGTAACCGTCGGATGGAATCTGGATGCCGCCTTCGCCGATGATGGGTTCCACCAGCACCGCGACCACGTTCGAGTGTCGTTCGGCGATGCGCCGCACGGCGTCGAGGTCGTTGTAGGGCACGCGGTAGAAACCCTGCACCAGCGGTTCGAAGCCGGCCTGGATCTTGCGGTTGCCGGTGGCCGAGAGTGTCGCCAGCGTGCGCCCGTGGAAGCTGCCTTCGGTGACAATGATGGACGGCAGCTCGACGTCGCGGCGATGCCCGTACAGGCGGGCGAGCTTGATGGCGGTCTCGTTGGCCTCGGCGCCGGAGTTGCAGAAGAAGGCGTTGTCCATGCCGGCCTTTTTGCACAGGCGTTCGGCCAGCTCGGCCTGTTCGGGAATCTCGTACCAGTTGGACACGTGCAGCAGCTTGCCGGCCTGGTCGCGGATGGCGGCGGTGATGGCCGGGTGGGCGTGGCCGAGGCCGCAGACCGCGACCCCGCCGAGCGCATCGAGGTATTTGTTGCCTTGGGTGTCCCACAGCCAGGCACCGGCACCGTGGCTGAAGGCCACGGGCAGGGGGGTGAACATTCCCATCTGATAGTTGCTGGGCATCATCAATTTTCCGGGCGCCTAAAAACAGAAAAGCGCCCGAGCCGGGCGCTGCGCGATCACAACCGAAATTCTAGCGTCTTTGGCCCGCGAGGCAAGCCCGGCGGCAAAAAAGCAAAAGCCCGGCCAAAAGGCCGGGCTTTTGGGGCCTGAACGGGTGATTTACCGGAACAGAACGGGTAAGCCGTGGGCGGCGGTGCCGGTGACCATGAAGAACAGCATCGGCAGCGACAGCATGGTATTGGTGCGCGAGGCCAGGAAGGCGATGCGCCCGGCCTTGGCCTTGGCGGCGTCATCGGCCGGGACAATGCCCAGCACCTTCTTCTGGTTCGGCCAGATCAGCCCCCAGACGTTGAGGAACATGATGGTGCCGAGCCAGGCGCCGATGCCGATCGGGGCGGCGGAACCCTTGAGCAGGAAGGCATTGACCAGGCCGATGCCCGAGCGCTCCAGGTAGTACGCGCCCGTCAGCCAGGTGACCAGCGCGGCGAACCGGAACCAGCGCAGGGCCAGTGGGGCGATGTGCTTGGTGATGGCGCCGGCGGTGTTGTCGGCCTTGGCCTTGGGCATGGCCACGGCCTGCACGAAGTTGAAATAGTAGAGCAGGCCGATCCAGGTGATACCGGCCAGAACGTGGAGCCAGCGGTCGATGATGAGTTCCATGGTGAAGAGTCTCCGGAAATTGGGTGAGGGGCGATGGGTCGGGTCGGCGGCGGGCGGGAGATCAGCCCACGGCCTTCATCAGGAAGTTGGCGGTAAAGAAGTACAGCACCACCGTCAGCACCAGTCCGGCAATGATGGTGCCCAGGATCGAATCGAGCGGATTTTTCATGGTTGGGTTCCTCGCGAAAATAATTATTGGACAACGCCTATTTGTTGACTGCTTTAGTCGGGCGCTAGGGTAAGGCAGTTCCGGGCGGGATTCAAGCCAAGGACACGGCTTGAAGCTATCTCAAAAACGTCGCGAGCGGGCGTCAGCCGGGGGCGGCCGGAGCGCAGGAACCGGAGTGTACACGCCAGTACATGAGG